>JBBQNS010000205.1:0-2093 GCA_038330175.1 Kiritimatiellia bacterium | reverse complement strand
CGTACGGCCGGATTGCTGGAGACGTTCGTGAGAACGGAGCTTTCGCCGACACCGGCCGGCAAGGCCTCTGTGAACGTAATGATGATACGCTTGGCTTGCGCGTCCTGTCTCGCGGAGGCCACCGTCAATTGCCCTTGGGGGAGCAGCGGCTGCTCGCCGCCTCCGTATTCGATGGTGTCCCCAGATAGGGGTTCGTCCCATATGCCGCGCTCGGTGTCGTAATAGTGGTTCAGTCGAGCGCATCCGACCTCAACGGTATATTCATCAACACACTTCGTGACCATGCCGTACATACCATGAATGTTGATAGCGTCGTCGCCCATACCGGCGAACTCGCTATCCTCGACGGTGATGCAGCCTCGGCATCCGCCGAAGTGCATGGCGTCGGCGGTGGCCGACATCCATCCGCCTGCTGCAGGAATGACTTTGATGCGGCGGATGACGATATCATCGCTTTGCCAGCCTATAACCGCCATGCCCGGTACGGCGAGGACGGTGACATCCTCCAACAAAATGTTGCGGCATTGTTTGAAGAAAAAAGCATCATACCCATAAACTTGGTGGCGGACGATCACATGGCCGCCCAGCACCGGCAGCTCGTTGTTGCAGCTATAGGCGCCGCTGGGTCGGCGCTGGAATACGCGCAGGTTCCCGTCCGGGAGAAGAATCGAAGGTTCTGCGTCACGCTCGCCCTGCGTTTGGTAAACTTCGCCACATCCCATGCGATGCAGTTCTGGTGTATAGGCGATGATCGCTTGAACGATCCGGCCGGAAGGAGGGGTGGCCGGAATCATGGGCGTAAGATCAAAGGCGTGCAACCCGGGAAGATGTGCCACAACTTTGCCGGACGTATGAGGCAAGGGCTCCCAGTCCACGGTCAGATTCCGGATAGCGATGTTCGTGCAGCGGGAGAAGACGAAGAGCCCGGCGATATCATGACCAATGAGGGTTGCGCCTTGGCCTTCGATGACAATGTTTGACAGACTTTCCACGGCGATGCTGGGCTCATGGGTACGTCCGTTGCTCTGCACGGCGCCACCGAGGCAACGATAGTGGCCGGGGGCCAAAACTAACTTGCCGCCTCCGTGGAGTTCATTGAGTGCTTGTTTGATCGCAGGCGCGTTGTCGGTCGGCGAAGGTTTCAGTTCGATTGTGCGCATAGTGATTTCACTTTCGGGATATAGGTTTATAGACTCTAGGCGGTTAGATTCTTGGCGGCTTGAGCGATCTCTTTGTAACGAAAGCAATCCGTCGTGTGGTCATTCACCATGCCCACGGCCTGCATTAAGGAATAGCAGATGGTTGAACCCACAAAATTGAATCCGCGTTGCTTCAGCTCCTTGCTCATCCGCTCAGACTCCGGTGTCTGCGCGGGCAACTCCGACAGGCGCTTCCGGGCATTTTGTTTTGGGGCCCCCTCCACGAATTGCCAGAGATAGGCGTCCAGTGATCCATATTCCTTTTGGATCGCCAGAACGCCCTGTACGTTCCGGATGGCTGATCCGATTTTGAGGCGATTGCGGACGATGCCCGGGTCGGCCAGCAGTCGGTCGACATCGCGTTGGGTGTACTGGGCGATGTGTGCGCAGTCGAAACCCTGAAACGCTTTCCGGTAGTTTTCTCTTTTCCTTAAGATTGTGATCCAGCTGAGGCCCGCCTGTACGCCTTCCAGTATAAGGAATTCGAAGAGGCGGCGGTCGTCGTGAACCGGCACCCCCCATTCGTCATCGTGATAAGCCACGTAGAGAGAATCCTGCCCGCACCAGGCGCATTTTTTTTCATTTTTCGGGGTTCCTGGAGCCGGGTCGGAAGAGATATTCCAGCCCATTGGCTTTGATGTCGTACACGCTTTCAAGCTGTTCGCCGAGTTCGCCCTTCGGGAAACCCTTGTGTTTCAACCAGATCACGTAGGTTTCAGGTAAATCGACCAGCCGCCGGCCAGCATATTTCCCGAAGGGCATCACCGCCTTCGCCAGTTTGATGAAGGCCTCGCGCTCAGGTTTAATTTCCTCGCTCATGGGGGGGGCAGAATGCCAGATCAGGGTAGGGGTCGCGTCCTGAAATAGGTTGTCACTTTGGAAAGGAAAAAAACC
>JBBQNS010000204.1:0-2120 GCA_038330175.1 Kiritimatiellia bacterium | reverse complement strand
ATCGTGTCCGTATGGACGTTTAGATGGCGGTGCAAACGGTCGCCAAAGCCCGGTTTTTTTGGAAGCACTGGGAGCGCTTCCACGACTTCACCAGCCGAGCCGCCGTATACGCGATCCGTACGTACGGTGGCAAGGGAGGGGCGCCTCGCAAGAGGCGTCCCTATCCCACTGTTTTTTTTCGTTTTTCCATTGTTGCGGCAATCACGACTGCAATCAGGCCTGAAACATAGGTCGCGACCAGAGGGAGGTGGGTGGGTTGGTATGGTTGAGAGAAGCCCTCAGGCCACCACGCAGGTTCTAATGGCCCGTATGCCAATATTGCGCCTCCGAGAAAGGCTGCAATAGCAACAATGAGCTTCTTTTCGGGAACGATAGCATACGCTGAAAGAACCCACACAAAGGCACAAGTTGCACCCACACAAGGATAATCCCATAGTCCGATGGCGGACGAGACAAAGCTGGTGATAACCCCCGCCCCAATGAACAGCACAAAGACCAATGGGGGCATGCAAAACCAGCGTAGCCAGTATTTCCTCGATTTATCGGGTATCTTCATCTTTTCAAAACCAACGTTCAAAATCACGGGAGGCGAAGCCATACCGTGGATTTTGTGGTTGGCATTTTCATAACCTCTTTTCCCGTTCATCCAAAAGAAACCGGTCAAACTGCTGTTCTTCTCTCATGGCGTGCACAATGAATATAGTTTTCGCATCGAAGCGATAAAACACACGACATGGTGAAACTACGACTTCACGGTAAGGGGTTTCAAGCAGCTCCTGCGGTCGTTTTCCGGAATTCGGAAAATTCTCAAGCCGGTCGACGCTCTCAATCACCTTTTTCACCAAGCGGCCTGCCGCTGCGGGATTATCGAGAGCGATATACCCAGCCAATGCATCAAGATCGTCCAATGCGGGTTCAGTCCAAATCAGTTGAGCCACTTTGACAATCTCCGCATGGCCTCAGCGTGGGTCACAGTCCGTCCCTCCAGTATCGCGCGTTCCCCGCGCGCGATTCCCTCAAGAATCTTCATCCGGTTCTGCATCATCTCATACACAGACACATCCACCAGATAAGCGGACGGGGTGCCGTGCTCAGTGATGAGAATGGAGTCCCCGGATTCGTGTAAATCGGCAAGTATGCGTGTCGCCTGCCGCTTTAATGTGGTCACTAGTTCTGTTTTCATGATGTGACACTATAGTGATACATTTTCCGAGGCAAGAAATTTATGAATCATCTTGTGCCAACGTCGCAAATCAGGCTGAGCCGCGCTCAGCGGCGATAGCCTGAATTTGCTTGTTCGCCGATTATTTCATTGAGCCCTTCAACGATCTGACTCATCTCGGCATCTGAAACATGCCCCATGCGCTTGCCAAGACGCTCGACGGAAAGCGTTCTGATTTGGCTAATCTTAACCCATGTCGGCTTTGGCAAGGAAACGCTTGTGATTTCCATGGTCAGAGGGAACCCGGCTCTTTGAGGCTGACTCGTCAACGCCATGGCGATCACCGTGCCAGAGCGATCGTTAAATATCTCAGGACTAAGGATGAGCGCCGGGCGAAGCCCGGCTTGCTCATGCCCCTTGACCGGATTCAAATCAGCCCAGACGATGTCGCCTCTCAATATTCGGGCCATGAGTAGACCTCCCCAGAAATGCCTTCCTCCGCCAAGGCCTTTTCAGCCTTGGGATCAAGTTTGGCGCATTCCATCGCAAGACGGTTGATGGACAGGCGCGTCATCTTTTCTTTTACTGCCTCCTGGATGGCGCGGCTTCGATTGGGGAAAATGTGCCGCCTTACAAGCCGGTCAAGCTCCACCAGAATGTCTTCCTCAAGCGAAATAGCAATTTTTGCGACAGCCATATAATCCTCCCTTTTTTTCTGGTATGACTATACATCATACCCGCTCTGCGGGCAATCATTTATCTGTCTGGCGAACGTTCACCTTCACTTTCGGCGAGGAACGAGCCGTAAAGTGCGGTGCCTTGTTGTGTGCCGGGTATGCCCGGCTGTTTGTCGGTGCGCTCCGCGAGCGTACCAAATTTCAAATACGCTTCAAGCGTAAACGGAAGGCGGTTACGAAATCAAGGAGTTAGTCCGACCCCAGGTAGGCAATGCCAAAGG
>JBBQNS010000203.1:0-2633 GCA_038330175.1 Kiritimatiellia bacterium | reverse complement strand
TGGAGGGCGAAGCTTGCTGAGCCGCGTGGGTATAGGGTGAATTGGAGATCTCAGGGAGAGGTCAGATTGCTTAGGCGAGGATTTGGGGGCGCTTCAGCGGGTTGACAGGAAGGTAAGTTTTCGATATTATTTTTGCGTTTTGAAACACTAATTAGGAGAAACACCATGTCGTATGTGATATCAGAAAAATGCACCAAGTGCGGCAGTTGCGCCCCGGTGTGTCCTCAGGAAGCGATCGCGGAAGGCCCCAAGCAGTTCGTGATTGATGCCGATAAATGCGTGGATTGTGGCCTCTGCGCCGGCGAATGCCCGGTCGAGGCGATTTCCCCTGCATGATGACTGGCGGATATCGTTTCCTGTTCGGCCCAGTACGCTCACGGCGACTGGGCCGTTCTCTTGGTATTGATCTCGTGCCGCTTAAAGTCTGCACCTACGATTGTCCTTATTGCCAAGTGGGTAAGACAACTGAAAAAACGCTCGAGCGGCGGGAGTATGTCCCGGTCGCCGGTGTGCTGGCGGAGTTTGATGATTGGATGGCTCGGGATGGGCAGGCCGATTGTGTGACGCTGGCCGGGGGAGGCGAGCCTACCTTGCATTCTCATTTTGGGGACATCATTGACGCCATTGGCCAGCGCTGCTCACTTCGGCGAATCTTGTTGAGCAATGGCTCTTTGTTTTCACAACCCGAGGTGCGTAGGGCGGCTGCCAAAGCAGAAGTGGTCAAGGCCACCCTCAGCGCTTGGGGCCAGGCCTCGTTTGAGGCGGTTCATCAGCCATTTAAGTCGTTGCAGTTTGATGTTTTCATAAAGGGGCTTAAGTCGTTCCGCCGTGAGTTTGCCGGAGATTTCTGGTTGGAAGTGTTTGTTGTACCCGGACTGAATGATTCGCTAGAACAAATGAAACGGATTGCCGGGTTGGCGGAATTGATCGGACCCGATCGGATCCATTTGAATACGGCAGTACGCCCCGCCCAAGATGGCAAGACAAAGCCCGTATTGAGGTCCTGCATGGAGGAATTGGCCCGCCTTTTTACTCCGATAGGTGAAGTCATTGGTGTGGCGGTGGCAGCCCCGGCGCTCGCTTCGGTCCTGACGGAGCAGGAGTTGGCCGAACGGGCTTTAAGTTTGATTCAACGGCATCCTGTTACAAAAGCCGATTTATGTGCGACACTTGGAGCTGGGGCGCCTGAAGTTGAAGCTGCGATTGCCCTGCTGATGGCGCGTGGCGCCTTAAGGATTGAAATAAGTGGATCGAGTGATTTTTATATCGCAACCTGATCGAAAATTGAGACTATGCCGGAACTGATGTGAGCATGTTATTATGGCAGAACGATTGATATCTGATGGGTTGAATAAGCCGGATAAAGACCTGGATATACGGTTGCGTCCGACGCGTTTCAAAGATTTTGTTGGCCAGCCGAAAGCCAGCGAACGGTTGGAGTTGTTTACCCAGGCGGCAAAGCAACGCGGCGATGTGTTGGAACATGTGTTGCTGTCGGGCCCGCCCGGGTTAGGAAAAACCACCTTGGCCTACATCCTGGCCTCCGAAATGGGCGTGAACATGAAGTCCACCTCAGGGCCCGTGATTGATAAGCCGGGTGATCTGGCCGGTTTGTTGACCGGATTGGAACGTGGTGATGTGTTATTCATTGATGAAATTCATCGGATGCAGCGTTCTGTGGAAGAATACCTCTATTCCGCCATGGAAGATTTCGTCATTGATATCATGATCGATCAAGGCTCGAACGCGCGATCCGTTCGATTGAATCTCCAACAATTCACCTTGATCGGGGCCACCACACGGAGCGGCTTGTTGACCTCACCTTTCCGGGCCCGCTTCGGTTTGCCGATACGTTTGGATTATTACAAGGCATCGGATCTGGAGCACATTGTCAAACGCTCAGCGCGAATCCTGGATGTGGATGTGGATGACAAGGGCGCGCGTGAAATTGCACGTCGATCCCGTGGCACTCCCCGTATTTGCAATAATCTATTGCGGCGGGTGCGTGATTTCGCCCAGGTGAAAGCTGATGGAAAAATCACCGAGGAAGTGGCGGCGGCGGCCCTGAGCATGTTGGATATTGATGAAGATGGGCTGGATGAGATGGATAAACGAATCCTGGAAACCATCATGCATCGTTTTTCCGGTGGTCCTGTCGGGCTTAGCTCATTGGCCGTATCGGTGGGGGAAGAAGCCGACACCATTGAAGAAGTATATGAGCCATTTCTGATTCAAGAAGGCTTCATCAAACGTACGCCGCAAGGGCGTGTGGCAACCGATCTCTGCTACCGACGCTTCGGGATCAAGCCCAGCGAAGGACAGGGGCGGTTACTCTAAAGGAGACGGGTTTTGGCTTCTGATAGCTTACGTTAAAGATACCGTTTATGAGGCTGCGGCAACCATCAGTGCTTCCTTTCGAGCACAGCGGTTCCAACTCACGCATTCTTCGAGTTGAAAAAGGTGGCTGAATAGAGCGATAGGGCGAGTGTCGGTGATGTTTCGCAGCGTTGAGAAGAAAAAAGATTCTTCGAGACGCTTTTTTTCTTGCCTTTTCGAATTTGTTAGCGCCCGACTAACCGGAGCAGCCAAGAAATCAGCGAAAGATATCGCGAATATTATTATTAAGTACGACG
>JBBQNS010000202.1:0-3109 GCA_038330175.1 Kiritimatiellia bacterium | reverse complement strand
ACCGGCGAATGACGCCGGGGGAGGTTTGCACCACCCGCTTCGCTAGCAGCCTGTCCAGCTTCGCGCCTGTAGAGGACTACCGGCGGAGACCGCCGGCTCCAGGATAAAATTTGCGTCAGCAATCAAGCGTCACGTGCGGCCCATTGCCTAATTCACCGAGGATAGCCCGTGCTTTTAATCATTTGGAGCCGGCGGTCTCCGCCGGAAGTGACTGGTGAGTCCGAAAGCTGTGCAAGCCCGACAGACAGCTCCTCCCCCTCAATCTATCCCTCCAAGAAACCGTGGCGTTTATTTCGGCCTCATGTACTCATGGGGGCAAAATAAACGCCACATTTGCATTTTCGCAGGTCTTCTCCGTGTCTCTGTGACTCTAGCGGAGCGGGTGGTGAACAACAACTTATAGGAAACAGATAGCTCCAACAAAAGAAGCTAAGCTTGTATTCAACTTGTTGTTTTACAAGCAGTCTAATAGTCTCTTTCTCTATGAACGGGTTGTTACCATTTATCTGGGTGGGAGTTGGCGGACTGACGGGAAGCCTTTGCCGGTATGGCTTCACCTTGGGGCTTAGCAGCCCTGCTGCTAGCATGCCCTGGGGCACGCTGGCCTCAAATCTTGGAGGCTGCCTGGTCATCGGTATGGTCAGCCAGTTGGCGGCGGATACCGAACTGCTCTCCCCCTCTGCCCGCCTTTTTCTTGCCACTGGCTTTTGCGGCGGCTTTACCACCCTCTCCTCGCTCATTTATGAACTTGTACAAATGGTGAAAGACGGCGAATGGCTGCATGCCTTCCTTTACCTCAACGGTACTTTTTTTGGCGCCACTGCGGCCTTCCTCATTGGCATGATGATGGTTAAGAAGGTGTTGAATCCGTAAGGAGTTCCTTTATGAAACCTAATAGCGAAGCGAAACTGTTACGTATCTTTATAGGCGAAGGGGATCGCCATCATCACTCCTCGCTGCATGAGCTGATCGTTAAGAAGGCTCTGGAAAATGGGCTATCTGGGGCCACCATATTGCGGGGACTGATGTCGTTCGGCAGCTCGGGCAAACTTCGGTCAACCCGCATTCTGGATTTATCGGCGGATCTTCCTGTGGTGATCGAAATGGTCGACAAGGAGGAAAAGATCGCCGCCTTTATTCCCATTCTCAACCAACTCCTCGATGAATCTGCATGCGGCGGACTGGTAACACTGGAGCCCGTCCAAATTGTCTGGCGGTCTACAGAACCGCCAAAGTTGTAAGCATGTTAGATTGAGGGAATCAACACCATGCACTCCCCCATTCTTTACCCACCCCCAACCCCTCCGAGGAGGGGATCTCAATCCAGGGAGGGCAGTATCTCAATCTGGGGAAGTAGGCGCCTCATTCTAGATCCCCTCCTCGGAGGGGTTAGGGGTGGGTTCTTTATTCGTCCATTGTTAGATAATAGACTATAAAAAATGAAAACGATACGACCTTCAATAACCACTAATATGACATCAGACAATCTGGGCGACCCTAACAACCCGCCCCCCGCCGTCTTTCCCCCGCTTCCCTTTGTCACCAAACCTCGCCGTTTCCGGCTCGGACTTACCTCTTATGTCCACGCGGCCGATCTCGTCACGAATGTACGCCACCTGGCCCCTTTCGCGGATGACATCGAAATCGTTTTCTTTGAATCAAAAGAGTCCTCCAATTTTCCAAATCAGGCGGAAATCGAGGAGTTGCGCCAACTTGCCGAGCAGCATCAGCTCACTTACACCATTCATTTTCCCATCGATAAGGCGCTGGGTAGCGTTGATCGTGGAGAGCGAGAACAATTCCTGAGCACGGCCATCCGCATCATCGAGTTCTGCCGTCCACTCAAACCCTTTGGCTGGATCCTGCATCTGGAAGGGGTTGACGACGCCGCCTCGGACGCAAGAGTCAATGCCTGGCGCCGCGACCTCACGCCCCTACTGCGGGTGCTCGCCGGCATTGTGGATGACCCCACCCGCATCTGTGTTGAGAATCTGGGCTACCCTTTTGCTTGGTGTGAACCCCTGTTTCTCGACCATCCTTTCAGCATCTGTCTTGATCTCGGCCATCTATTGCAAATGGGCTACGACTGGCGCCGTCATGTCATACAATGGCTACCGCGTACCCGCATTATTCATTTGTATGGCTCGGACAAAACCTCGCGTCATTATTCACTGGAGATGACGCCTATGCCATTGGTTCAAGAATTTCTGAAATCGCTTGGACCTTATAGTGAAGTCCTGACGCTGGAGACCTTCGGGTTCGAGGACACAAAATCATCTCTGGCAAGGTTGCAAGCATGTCTATGAAATACAAACGCAACATCACGCTTATCCTAGGTGGGGCGCGCAGCGGCAAAAGCACCCACGCTCAGAAACTAGCAGAGCAAGGGTGGCAGCATCCGCTCTACCTGGCGCCAGCAGAAGCGCTTGACCAGGAAATGGTGGACCGCGTCAAACTCCACCGTGCGCAACGGGGCCCCAAATGGGGGTGCATCGAAGAACCGCTGAATGTGGCTCGGATCCTCCTGGATACTACACCCCTGCGTGATGGCATCTTACTCGATTGCGCCACGATGTGGCTGACCAATGTGTTGCTGAAAGAAGGCGAACCTGCTGTGAAATCGCGTAAACAGGAACTCATGGCCGCGCTCAAAGCCAGCCCGAGCGAGGTCATCATCGTGAGCAATGAGGTCGGCATGGGGATCGTTCCAGACTCGGCCTTGGGCCGCACCTTCCGCGATTTACAGGGCTGGTTGAATCAGGATCTGGCAGCCCTTGCCGACCGGGTGATCTTCGTGATCGCCGGCATTCCTATGACGATCAAGTCAAATGGATGATTTGGAGCGAGAATCGTGCATTGAAAAGAACACAGATGAAAACTTCACCACTGATCTACACTGATTTACGCTAATCCAGAGGGAAAGAAGACTTTACCACCAGCCTTCGCTCGCAGCATGGCGTAGAGCGTTGGCTGTCACGCCGGAGTCCCCGTATTGCGGGGCGAAGGTGGATTGAACACGCGGTGCGAGATTACGGACTGGCATGCTGATTGAAGAAATTCAAGAAATCCAGATCAAGAAGAATACCATTCATGTTGCGGCATTTTTTTT
>JBBQNS010000201.1:0-3123 GCA_038330175.1 Kiritimatiellia bacterium | reverse complement strand
GGGGCTACCGGCGGAGACCGCCGGCTCCAGAATAAAATTTGCGCCAGCTATCAATCGTCACATGCTGCCCATTGCTTAATTCACCGATGATAGCCCTCGCTTTTAATCTTTGGAGCCGGCGGTCTCCGCCGATGGTAACTTTCGAGGCTGAAGGCTCTGCAAGCCCGACACGCTGCTAGCCACTTAACACTTCGGGCGCGTTGATAAATAATAGGCACAAACAAAAATTCACCCACCCCTGCCCCTTCCTAGAAAAGGCTCTCAATCAAGGGGGCTATTTCCGAGGGAGAATTCTGAACACCACGGGCAAGGCCACCGCCTGTTTACGAACCATTAATTTCGTCTTGGGCTCCAAGCGTTTGCTGGTAATTCGATCAATTAGTCCCAGAAATATGCCGTAATCTCCAGCGGATGCTGAAGTGGGAACCGTAATGTGCCGGGTATAGGTAAAGACCTCCTCACCAAAAGGCTGGAATTCTATATTTAACGGAGGGGGGGCATTTCCAAAAATAGGTGATGTCAAAACCTTGCCCGGAGACCGCCACATTAGTAGAGAGAGTGATCCCCAAGAACCTGAGCCCTGCGGGGAAACTGATGCCGCCACTGATCGCAGGTACGGTCTGATGATAAGATATTTCTTTGGGGAGAGCTGACTCCGCTTTCTTCTCAGCGCCTTGCGTAAAGGCCGCCAAGGCGGTCCGTGCAGGTTGATACCCATCATAGAGGGCCAACACTTTAGCCATTGCCTCCATGATGCTCTCTCCCGGCTTTAGTTGATTCTTCAAGGCATGACGATAAACCAGATCGGCCCGTTGCTTGAGGGTTCGCGGCTCATCCTCGGCAAAACAGCCCTGTTCGGTCAAGAACAACGGCGTATGACTAAGATAGTTGTCAGCTTCGGTGGCTTTTTCCACCACCATGAGGGTCAATGAACCCAAGGACTTTTCGGTCCATCGCTGGCCATATTTTTGTAAAATACGTCGACTCCGGGGAGCATCTCGCGCCTCCATGAGCAACCCGGTCCTGTCGTCAAAGGAAACCTTGGTGGCTCGGGGATAAGCGTTTGGACTAGGGGCTCCACGTTAGCCAAAACCCGCCTGCCATTCTGCCGGTCCCGTATTAATTGCGGCAGAACATAAAGGTGCGCAGGCATGATTACGAGCACGAGGCACCAGCCCACCCAGCGTAGGCGGTTCTCCATAAGCCAGTTGATGCTCCACCCCAACATCACCGCGAGTGCAGGCAGGAGGGGCAGCAAATAACGGGCATTTGCCCCGCCATCGATATACTTTGAGGTCACGCTTACCATCGCCAAAGTTAACACCGTTAGAATCGCAGCGATTCCAGTTCCGTGATTGTCAGGAAGGTATGATAAAAGGCCGGGAGACCGACATGCAAAGGCAACCGCCCCAGCGCCTCCCGGAAGTCGAATGTTCCCCATTCATGGGAAATGTTCCAGATCCAGAATGGGGCGCTTCCCACAAAAAAAGCGCACAAAACCGGCAGGGTGCCCTCCCGGATCATCCGCCACGACACGCCCATAAGTAAAATTAGTGCGGTAGTCAGCAGGAATGCGACCACCAGTTGATTCGACCACCACCCCAAGCCCGCCAACAACCCCAGCAGCAGGTAGGCTCCCAGGCCACCGCCTTCTCCGTTCCTGGATCGATTGGCCAACTTGCAGGCGAGATAAACGGCCCCTACCCCACATACCATCATGGCCATCAGCATTACGATCCCATGATCAGAGTCCGAAGAAAACTGGAGCGTCCAGGCCTTGTAGAAACGTAACACCAGGCCGAACAGGACCATCCCACCAATCAGTAGTGACTACCTTCTGGCTTGCCAATTCCAACCTAGTCTTTCGTTTCGATTCATAATTTTAGCCTTGGAAATGAGCCCATCCTTGCCCCCTCCAAAGCTGGATTTATTCGATGCTTATCTCGCTTTTCAGTAAGTCTGGCAAACGAATAGTGAGCGTTGTCATATTGATTTTTCCTGTAATACAATTTGGCTGGTCGGCCGGTTTTCTATATTTCGTCCCCAGAAAGAGGGGGCCTCTTTGAAACGCGGTCGAGCACGCGCATGAAGGCCCCTTCGCGGGCATTTTTAGTGCGATTAGCGATGTATGATTCAGTCGTGAGGGCAGAGATTTTCTCCGACACGGCAGAAGCGATAAACAGATTGATTGAGACTCCATCCTGGCGGGCAATTTCTCTGATGTGACGGTGAGCGGAATCGGGTAGGCGTAAGTTCAATGCGCTCATTTTAATTCTCCCAAAAACTCTGAAGGTTTAATAACTCTAACTCCGAACCCACTGGCCTGTTCAAAGTCCTTAACATTGTGAGTCACAATATCCGCACCACCAGCGGCCACGGCCAATTCCAGAACGTGATCATCCTTGGGGTCGGCTGGTTCGGTCATTTGTAAATCAGTGGGAATGATTCCGGGCTCTTGAGGGAGTCCATGCAAAGATCGACATCAAGATCGGGCCAGAAGAGGTGGTCTTTATGGAGTAGCTGTACATTCAGAATTTGATCAACGGTCACCGTCCGGAACCATGGAAAATCCTCATAAGGGAGGAAGTACTCTTTGTTATCAACAAGGAGCCAAAACCCGAAATGGTCAATATTGGTCACTTCAACCAGTGAAGTGGGCGCGCCAAGCGTTGCACAGTTCATCGCGTTTCTCCTCCACCATTGATTTCAATTCAGCCACCTGAACGGGCGAAAGCCCGTGATTTCGAGCCAATTCCACACCGGGCTCCAGCCAGAACTTGGCCTCCCCATCTGAACAAACCACATGGACATGAAGACGGGGTTCTTCCCTTGAAAAAAAGAAAAACCTATATCCTCGCCACTTGAATACTGTCGGACTCATGAACTTATCCTATAAGGTTTATTCTTTAAGATCAATTATTTCTAAAAACCGAACAAGTATTAGCCGTCACGCATAGCACGGCGTATTTATACTGTTGTTACTTAGAGCCTGTCCCAATAGCCAAAAACCCAACCAGGCATGAGCGAAGTGATTGAAAAAAAAGGGCAAAGATCGTTAAAAACGATACTTTGCCCAGAATCAGTGTGCTATAACTCCTAGAACATTACCGCTGGGAGGCACAC
>JBBQNS010000200.1:0-3133 GCA_038330175.1 Kiritimatiellia bacterium | reverse complement strand
GGCACGTCGCAAGCGACGGCCCTACAAAATTAATGTATACCTCATGCTTGCGTCGCGACAACCGTGGCGTTAACAAAATAGTGATCGCTCGGGAATCTACCGTCTGGCGAAGCTTTCGTTATCAAGATGCGTATAGGTTTTATCTGTAATTGCATGTTTATTTAATATGGGAAGTGGCTGATTGCAAAAGCAGCTTCCTGGTTTTGAGAATCCAGGCCTCTGTTTTTGGAAAATCCTCAAAAGATTTCAAAGGCGTAAGAAGGCGGTGATGGCGATCAATCCCCAGTGTCTGAAGCAGGGCATATTCCTGAAGACTGTCGGCATAGGCTTCATGCCTAAGCGAATCGATGGGCCCGTTTTCGCCTGGGTACACCACGAAGGTGTCGCCATAAGCCCAGCTTGGCCATTTGCCCCCATCCTGCACGGTGAAAGGGTCGAGCAATTCTCTCGTCTGGCTTTTGCACCAGTAGTTGTATCCCCAATGAAGGAAGCCGAGGAAAGGCCAGCGATAAAACAACCAGCCATTCATGCGGATTTTAGCCAACGGAGTATCCATCAGGCGATTGAGGAACGGACCGCGTGGCGTGCCGCAGTAATAACACCAGCAGGGGATCCCCTCATTTATGAAATCCAAAGCTGTGGAAATAGAAGGAATGGGCATATCGGTCAGTTTATCCCGGCCAAACTCAATTTCAGTCAAAGCATCCATCACTTGGAGCCAGGGTGCCAATTCTCTCAAAAGGGTTCGTGCCTTAATGTAGTTCTCCCGCGCCACATCGCCCTGCGGTTCGTCCGAAACATGAAAAAACGAGTTACTAAGAAGGCGTTCCTTGTCGCAGAAGGCTTTCAGTTCCGGCAGAAACTGTGCCAGGAAATGGCGATAGACATCCCCCGTAGCGGGAGTTTCCGGCGGCCAAAGGAGTTTCTCATCCTTTCCTTGTCCTTCATAAATTCGCAACGCGTTAGCGCAACCCCATTGCGAGAAAAGATGCGTCCATTCAAATTTCTTTATCCCGCAGCGTTTGGCCAACTGCACATAGGTCTTCACATCCGACCAATCAAATGTGTAGCGCCCAGCGTCCGATCTAGTCACTTTCAGCAATTGCGAGGGGCGCTTGACGCCATCAAGGGGCGGGGTAAAGACGGGGACATAAACGGTATCCTGGCCGTGTTCAGCCATATTGCGAAAATATGCTTCAACCAATTTCCAGAAACGTTCATCGAATAGATCG
The DNA here is from genome assembly GCA_038330175.1 of Kiritimatiellia bacterium. Lineage (GTDB taxonomy): Bacteria > Verrucomicrobiota > Kiritimatiellia > CAIKKV01 > CAITUY01 > JAABPW01. Next base: position 1,901 of record JBBQNS010000200.1, on the reverse strand, counting down.
GTTTTATACCAATCGATGATGGCATCGACGTAAAACCAGTTGGTTACGGAAAAATTTTTACGGGGCAGGATGGTCACATCGTACAGCCGAACCGTTGCCGTATGAACACGGATGGCTTTACCCTCCTGGTCATTCAGGGTAACCATAATGGAGTGTTCGCCTAAAACGGCCTTTTTAGAAGGGACGACGGTGAGGTAGAAAGCCTGCGTTTCAGCAGGAGGGAGTGTCATTTTCGATTCGTTGAAAAGAGGGTCTGGAACAAACCCGGGATAGTTCTCGACGCCGTCGATTTCGGAGGCTTGGGTTGTTGTATTGAGATGTATGACCGGCACATGGCCTACTCGCCGAATCCGAACCGTCCAGCCTTTAGGGGCCTGCACCGAACAGGTGACCTCCATTGGCCAACCTGAACGTAAGGTCTCCGGCTCCAGCCGTAAAGCCACCTGAAAGCTGAACCGTTCATTACGTGCAGCATCATAGGACCACGCTCGATCTTTCGAGGCAGGCACGCTCGGAAAATGACGTACAATAGAACTCGACAACCAAGAGTGAATCATTGTTTTTTCTTTCTGTTATCCCTGATTTATTTCCGTCAACAACCATAGACTCTCGCCACAATCGATGTCAAGATGCTAGTGGATCTGAATCTTCGCCTAAGCAATCTGTATGTCTCCTTGAGATCCAGAATACACTTTGTATTCGCGCGGCTCAGCAAGCTTCGCCCTCCAGAAAATATGACCTATAAGGTGGAGGTTATTCTTCTGGAGGGCGAAGCTTGCTGAGCCGCGTGGGCAAGGTGAATCATACGAGTCCACCGTGGCCGGAACGACATGTAGCACCGCACTGTGTGCGGAATCTTCGGAAATCCCCGATCACAGATCGGTGCTACACCATGAGAACATCTGGCCTATTCTTTTTCCAAAGGCGGCTGACAGATCGCGCGCTGCTTCTCGGACTGCCGCCTACGTTCCGAATTTTTATCTTTTAGAAACCATGGCGTCTGATGTGCCGTACCGCAATCGTATAAGCAATGAGAGCGTTCAGTTTCAAGATCGTAATCATAATCGAGATGGGAGCGTACGTATCGAGAGTTTGTGAGGGCTGGCTCCAAACGCGAATAGATCTCATTTTCAATATTTGGAGCCGGCGGTCTCCGCCGGTAATGTTTCTCGAAGCCCCTGTAAGCCCGATAGGCTTCAAGCGGGCTGTCGCCAGCCTGATCGGACCCCAAAAAATAAAACAGTATTGCAATAGTGTTATATCGTACAATACAATCGCTCGATAAACATTGAGCAAATTCACACAGTAATTCATGAGCGGGTAGTGCGCCAGGTTTTACGGGATTGCAAGGGTTTACCTTTGGGGGCCAAGGTGGAGCCGATGCGGGCTATTGCGCGGCGCTATGGAGTGAGCCTGGTAACAGCGCGTGAAGCCTTAATACTGCTAGAAAAAGAAGGTTGGTTGGACGTGCGGCATGGGAGCGGGTGCTATATCACGCGTGAACACAAGCCCGATCGTCATATTGCGATACTCTCCGAGCTAGATATTCTTAGGCCCGGCATCTCGCCTTATTTTCCGAGGATCGTCAACCGGTTGCGCGGGGTGTTTCGTTCTCGGAATCTTCCTTTTCGGATCCATATCGGTTTTGCGGCCGGCCCTGAAGATTCCAAAGGGGATCCAACCGATCAAGGTTTTTTTGACGATATCGAGAATGATCATGTGAGTGGCGTAGTGGCCGTTGCCACTCTGCCAAAAAACAAAAGGGGCTTCAGGGTTTTGAGTGGGTAGCCCCTACCGGTTGTGGTGGCGGAGCTGGCCGAGGCAACGCGCGGGCTACCGTGGGTGCATGAGTGTGCGTGTTGATCCGCGCTCTATCCCTTCGGGATGAAGAGTTGCTTTGA
>JBBQNS010000199.1:0-3188 GCA_038330175.1 Kiritimatiellia bacterium | reverse complement strand
CGCTACCCACTGCCGCGACCGCGTATAGTTCACTCTTATGCTTAGACGAAACAATCATCTTGAAGAACCGTATGCGGGAAATTCGCTAGTACGGGTCTGTGGGGGGTTCGGGCCGCAAGGCCCGAGTCTACCCGGAATTTTTGTGGGATGCTTATGAAAAAACCTAACATTCTTTTTATCTTGATCGATGATATGGGCTGGCGCGATTTGGGTTGCACGGGCAGCAGTTTCTATGAGACCCCGAATCTGGATCACCTTGCCTCGCAAGGCATGCTGTTCACTGATGCCTATGCGGCCTGTCCAGTTTGTTCACCTACCCGGGCGAGCCTCCTGACAGGGAAATATCCGGCCACGGTAGGGATCACGGATTGGATTGACTGGATCGGAAACTGGCATCCTCTCAAGGGGCGGCTTCTGGAAGCGTCTTATTTCAAGGGACTCCCGTCCACCGAGATGACCGTAGCCACGGCGTTGCGGGAGGGCGGTTATCGCACCTGGCATGTTGGCAAATGGCATCTTGGTGGCCCAGGTCATTATCCAACAGACTACGGGTTCGATGTCAATTTCGGGGGATGTGAGATGGGTTGCCCGATGAATGGTTATTTCAGCCCCTGGCTAATTCCTGGCTTGGCAGAGGGCTCGGAGGGCACCTATCTGACCGACCACCTGACGGATGAAGCCGTTCGTTTGATCCATCAGAAAGACGATCGCCCCTTCTTTCTCCATCTCTCTCATTATGCCGTCCACACCCCGATCCAGGCTCCAAAGGGTTTAGTGGCCAAATATGAGGCCAAGGCGCGGGCGCTGGGGCTGGATCAAGTGAATGCCTTGCAGGAAGGCGAGCCATTCCCAATTGAAAGAAAATGTCAGGAGCGCGTGACCCGGCGTGTGGTGCAGTCGAATCCGATTTATGCCGCGATGGTGGAGAACCTGGACTGGAATATCGGTCGCGTCCTGCAAGCTTTGGAAGAAACCGGCCAGGCCGATAATACCCTCGTGATTTTCACGTCCGACAATGGCGGCCTTTCCACTGCCGAGGGTTCGCCAACCTGTAATCTTCCGCTGCACGAAGGCAAGGGCTGGATGTCCTACGTTACTGGAGGCGGTAGGATTGCCTCTTCGTCCCAAGCAACATGTGGATGGCGTGAGTTTTCTGCCGTTGCTGGAGGGGAAGGCCTTTGATCGAGGCCCAATTTTCTGGTATTACCCGCACTATGGGAACCAGGGCGGAACACCGGGGTCATCCGTGCGATCAGGCGACTGGAAGTTGATTGAGTTTTTTGAAGACGGGCGGTTGGAACTCTATAACCTGCGCGAAGACGTCAGCGAAACCCGCAACATAGCCGCATCGCACCCGGAAATTGTGTGTGACCTGCATGCACGACTAGTGACCTGGCGTGAACAGGTCGGGGCGAAATTCCCAGAGCGAAATCCCGATTGGAAGGAATGAACCAGATGGAAACAACACCCGTCTTGAAAAATTTTGAGGAACTTTATCCCCCTGCGCAAACCGAGATATATCGGACCGTGGGGGAGACGACGTTACACCTGCATTTCTTCCCGCCGTGCACGGCTTCCTGTGGAACCGCCATGCTGTTTTTCTTTGGTGGCGGCTGGCAGGAGGGCACACCGGCTCAGTTCTATCCCCATTGCACTGCCGCTGCGGCCCATGGTGCTCTGGGGATTGCCGTTGAATACCGGGTTAAGTCGAGGCATGGCTCAACCCCGTTTGAGAGTGTGGCCGACGCGAAGGCGGCGATCCGCTGGGTTCGGGCAAATGCGGCACGTTTGAATATTCGGCCGGACCGGATCGTAGTTGCGGGCGGATCCGCTGGCGGGCATTTGGCCGTTGCAACCGCATGTGTGCTTTGGGAAGAAGAGGGGGCCGTCACGGTGGAGTCCTGCGTTCCCAATGCGCTTGTATTGTTTAATCCGGTGCTCGACACGACCGAAAATGGGATTGGCGCTGACCTCATTGGCCCCCGCTGCCGGGACCTTTCGCCCCTGCACCAGGTGAGATCTGGCATGCCTCCAGCCCTTATCTTCCATGGCACAAACGACACGATTGTTTCGTTTGATAGTGCCGAGCGTTTTCAGAAAACCATGCAACAGGCGGGGAATCGCTGCGAACTGGTTCCCTATGTGGGCCTGGGTCATGGCTTTTTCAATCTCGGGAAAGTGCCGGATGTATATGCCGAAACCTTTGACCGGGTTGTGCAATTTTTGAAATCGCTTCAGCTATTGGATCATACCTATGCCGCGGCCCTGGCAGATTCCAAGGCTGAGCCGATCTCGAGAGCATTCTCGAACTCCCGGAGCAGTCGTGTGATCGCTGCGCTGCGTGCCGGGCAATCGCAAACTCTGGTGGTCTATGGCACGAGTCTGACCGCTGGCGGAGCGTGGGTCGGCCAAATACGGGCCGCTTTGGATCAGCAGTTTCCTGGCTTATGCCGAGTTGAGAATGGGGGGCAGGGGGCCATGTGGTCCGGTTGGGGTGTGGTTAACCTGCAAGAACAGGTGCTGCGGCATCGGCCGGATGTCGTCCTGATTGAATTTGCGATTAATGATGCCTATGTGCCCTATGCCTGTGCCGTTGCTCAGGCCCGGGCGAATTTGGGGAATTTGATCCGACGTATTCTGGCTGTTAATTCTGAGTGTGAAATTATGTTGCAGTGTATGAACCCTCCTATCGCAGATCATGCGACGCGAAGGTCTAATTGGCCGGATTATTATCAGATGGTTCGTGATGTGGCACAGGACTGGGAGGTCTTGCTGATTGACCATATGCCGGCCTGGAAGGCAATTCTGGAGCGTGGAACCGCAGAGTTTCTCGCGCTGGCCCCAGATGGCATTCATCCCAGTGAGGCAGGCTCCGCCGCTGTCACCACTCCGGGCATCCTTCAAGCCCTCGGACTCCCCATCATTTAGATCACTTAGCCATCAGTTTAACTCAATAACTTCGGGCCTTATTTGCCCAGTACCGCTCGGATTTCGGGGACGACGGCATCGGCCCAGATCTAATAGCCTTTAACCCTCCTTCCGTCAAGGTGATCTGGACCCTCCCCAATCCTCGCATAAGAAACGGGACGTCTTCCTGAAATCCCTACAGCACCCCTTATTCACGCGGCTCGGCAAGCCTCGCCCTCCAAAAAAACCTCTCGCTTCTGTCTATTATGTTCTTCTGGATG
>JBBQNS010000198.1:0-3191 GCA_038330175.1 Kiritimatiellia bacterium | reverse complement strand
GGTTCTGTCAAAATATGGCGGTTTTATAGAAGTTTTTGAAGATCGGCAATTAATGCAAGCGATTGGCGTCTGAAATTACCCCTGAAGAAAATTTGATTTTGGAGGAAATTATAAAAACGGCTTATTTGGGACAGGCTCTATTTATGATGGACTTAATTTCGGGATTTAGCGTAGAAACCTCCCTGAAGTTTCTGTTAATGAGGTGTGGGCACTAAAATGGTGAATAGTACTGAACATAAACGTGGTTGGTGGTTCATGGCTCTCGCTTTGCTGGCGGTGGGGCTTGTGTTGCGGACGAGTGGTCTCTTTCGCGGGTTGGAGGATGGCTACGGTTTCCACCCTGACGCACCCAAGCAGGTGACCGCGTTAGGCAATTTTCTCGAAGGCCATTACGTTTGGTATGTCGGGAGCCTTTTTTACGACGGGTACCCGCTGGGCCTGAACCATATTGACGAATGGGTTTTGCGCCCTGTTCTGGCCGCCCAGCAGGCGGTGCGTGGCCACCTGTTTCCGGATTCAACCACTTCGCGATTGCCTGATAGGCTCATGCTGTTCTATTGGGCGAGAAGTCTGCGGGTCTTGTATGGCATGATCTGTCTGGGCCTTGCGCTTCTCATTGCACGCAGATTTTTGGCGAGTAGGGGCGCTGCCTTGTCTGTTCTAGCTTTGGCTGCCTTGGCTCCATTGCCCGTTGTGGTGGCCCATGCCGCCACGGGAGACGTTGGCGTCGATCTTTTTACTCTGGTGACGCTGGCATTTCTCTGCCTCTACTCGGAACGACCCCGACGGCTTTGGCTCATACTGGCTGGCGTGGCGGTCGGACTGGCCTTTTCTGCAAAGTACCAGGGGGCGTTGGCCGGTCTGCCTATCGTCTTCTACCTCTTTCTCGATTCGAAGCCTGGCCGGGTGTTTCGGAACCTGCTGCTTTCGGGCATCATGGCCGCCTTTGGCTTTATGGTCGGAGCGGTCTGCGGCACTCCGGCCTTTTTGATCAACAGCCAACGAACCTGGAGTGATATTCGAGCCAATTTTGAATTTATCCGGAACTACAATGTCAGCGAGGAGTTCCTGACGAAAACACCGTGGGACAAGCTGTGGCACTGTCTAGAGCACAGTACTCCGATGGTTATCGGTTCACTTGGTTGGGTTCTAACGATTTTGGCGTTTGCGGGATTGATTAAAGCAGGACTCCGACTGCGGACAGCGTTTCGCCAGCATTCATCGGGTTCGGTAGAGCGTAACCAGTCGATTTTTGCGTTTTCCATCTTTGCATTTCCCTTCACGGCGATTCTCCTTTCGGTACTCGGCAAGCCCGAAGTCCAGCCGTTCCATTTTTCCTACCTTCAGATCCCTTTGATTCTTGCGGCAGTTTATACGTTAAGGGTTCTTTGGATGGGGGCGGGTCTACGCCGTGCGGCCGCCTGCCTCCTGTTTCTGTTCGCCCTGATTGAGTTTGGAATCAGTGCCGAACGGGAACACTTCTTCTGGAGTCGCTCGGATACTATGTCATGGAAGGAGCAACTCCCGGGCTTATATTTGCGTGACTTACCCGCCCACGACGGACCCAAAGGAGTGATTAAATCCCTTTTTCTTGAACCGGGGGACATGGCTGTATTCCGAAACCGGGCCTACGAGGTTCTATTCCCTCGTGCTGATTTTTGGAATCGGATTCACATTGCCCCGTGTCCCGACGTTCCCTGTTCCGTCGATCAGGATTGGATCTTCGCTAATGGCCCCGTTTTTCCCCGGAATGACCGGATGTTCAAGGTTAGGCGCGACTCGACTGCTTCCCGCCAGATTGTATTTCCTGCTGAACCGGGACTTGTCCAAATCGGGCTTCGCTCCGGCTCGTGGCCAGTGGTCCTTACACTCAAACTTGGCGGCGAAAAGCGGGCCGTTACCCTCCCGCCTAATGAACAAATCGTTCTCCCCGTTACCCCGCAACGTTGGCGCTATACAGCGGGCAACCTTTCACATACGGCGGGGAGTTATATTGTCCCCCTCACGGTGCGGGCCGACTTAGGCTCTGCCACAGTCAGCGTGATGACCAAAGGGGAGGAAGTGCATGTATTCAATTTGTTTGGGGGCGACATCATCGATTTGTACCAGTTGCAGCCCTCAGATATTCCATCCCCTGAACTTGTTTCTGAAATGGGCCATCTCCGGTTTCTGGACGGCAAGGAGCCTATTGATATTATTGAAAGCGAGGAAGATGTTCCCGGCTATCGTTTTCCCGAGGAGGGGATCAACTTGCCCTGTGGGCCATACCTGCTTCGCTGCGAGATTCGATCTTTGACTCCCGTATCCGAAATAAATTTAAAACTGGATGACCTCAACCGATGCACGGAGCTGACCGTCTTCGAGGAGTCTAGCCAACTACGAGAGGGCCTCAACATTGTGACGGCCCGTTTTGACAAGGCATTTGCCCCTTATGAGGGTCAATTGGAACTGAAATGCAAGAAAGGCCGTTGTCGCTTGGAGTCGTGGTCTCTTGTACCGGATACAGCCAAAATTCGGGCTGATCTCCAGGCTTGGGGCAGTGGGGGACGGGTTCCTTCATGGTTAGGACGCGGGGATGTAGAAGGCCGCACGCCACCGGCATGGGCAGGAGTTCCCCTTAGGTTCGGCGACAATGTCCGCCTCACGCGCTTGGTCTTCCCGTCCACCATCCGCAATGGTGAAAAAGTGCTCATTGCCTGTGCGATAGAATGTGAGAAATTCGACCTTCCTGATTTTGAGGATCAGGTCGTTTTTATCCACCTCTTAAACAAGGCGGGGCATACGGTGCATCAATTTCATTTTCAATTATGGCAGGCCATAGCCCTTGGAAGACTTAATAAACCCATTATCTGCGACGCTCCGACCAGTGTGCCACCAGGCCAGTACAAGCTGGAGCTTGGCGTGTATGATGCAAGAACCGAGCAGCGGATTTCAATTCAAGGTGAGGGGCTATCCGCCCGAGAGCGCAAAAAAAAGAACCACGTCTTTGGTGAAACAACCGTGATAGAATAGGTGTGATTTTTTATCGGCCTATCACGAACAGCTTTAAAATGGCGCTTCTGGGTTTGTGGGGGGATTTTTCCGGTCAAAAGCCTGACTTACGTGTAAGCTGGGGTCATGAAAAACATGAAAGACACGTTGCTTTACCAGCAGATTCTTGGAAATACGACCCCGTGGTCTGTCAGCGAGGT
>JBBQNS010000197.1:0-3270 GCA_038330175.1 Kiritimatiellia bacterium | reverse complement strand
CCCTATTACCGACGCCAAGGCCTCCTCAGGGACGATGGTGCTCGTAGGAGAAATCGCCACCCTGAAATCAAAATTGGAGGCGGCTGTAAAGGAATCAGCGCGTTCTGCAATGCGCTTGGAAGAGGCTGAGAAAAAAGTGATATCTTCAGAGCTCCGCGCCCGAGAGGCTGAACAGACCCTCCATAACCTTGCCGGCAAAACAGCCGTTGATGCCATGACCGCTAGCCGCAGGATTGCAGATCTTGAGGCCCAGGTCGCTCCCATGGAAGCCAAAATCACCGCTCTTAACCATTCACTCGCCGCTCTCACGGATGTATTTAAATCCGAATTAGAACAGGCCGAAAAACGAGTGGCCAGTCTCAAGGAAGTCATGGCCTCACGGAATTCTCAAAAGACGATTTAGTCCGACTCCATGATGACATGCGCATCCTCTTAATCACGCCCCCCATGGTGCAGATGAATGCACCTTACCCGGCCACCGCTTATCTGGCCGGTCTACTCAAGCCTACAGAACATAAGGTCATTCAGGCGGACGCCGCACTCATGCTGGCACTCCGCTTGTTTTCGCGCCAGGGCCTCCAACAGGTTATAAAGAGCCTAAATTTAAAGAGTCGGTCCAGCAGCGTCCGACACGTTCTTCAACATGCGAAGGCATACGTATCCACCATCGATCCGGTCCTTCGATTCCTTCAGGGTAGCGACCCCACTTTGGCTTGGCGCATCGCTTCTCGCCAATTCCTTCCCGAAGGGCCCCGTTTTCAGGCTCTGGCAAAGGCCCACATTCATTTAGCGCCAACCTTGGGCCATATGGCGACTCACGATCTCGCCATCCATCTTGCCAGCCTTTATCTCGATGATCTGACCGATGCCATCCATGATGGTGTAGACGCACGCTTTGAGCTGGCAAAATACGCCGAAAAACTCGCCTCAAGCGCGCCTTCATTCGACGGAATCGCCACGGCATTACGCCGCAGGCCCACGCTTATCGACTCCATGATTGATCATATCGCCGTCGAACTGCTCAAAGCTCATCATCCGGATTTGGTCGGATTGACGCTCCCGTTTCCGGGCAACGTCTACGCCGCGTTCAGAATCGCAAAACAAATTAAAAAACAGGTACCCTCCCTCCCTATTGTTATGGGTGGTGGCTTCGTCAATACTGAACTCCGCTCCCTTTCGGAGCCCCGTGTGTTCGATTATGTAGACTACCTCACCCTGGATGATGGCGCACAGCCCCTCCTGCGCATAATCGACCACCTTGACACCCCTAATCATTCAAAACCGAAACCGCGATTGGAACGAACCTTTTATCGTGAAAAAGGGCGCGTCTGCTTTCAAGCCGGAACGCCGTTCAGTCCCTCGCCCAGCGTCCCTGTTACCCCGCTCTTCTCCGGTCTTCCATTGACTCACTATTTCTCGCTCATTGAAGTGCCCAATCCCATGCACAAAATCTGGACGTGCGGACGATGGAACAAACTGACACTCGCACAAGGGTGCTATTGGCACCGCTGCGCCTTCTGCGACACAAGCTTGGATTATATCCGGCATTACGCCCCTACTCCTGTAGATGTCTTAATCTCCCAAATTGAGGATATTATCCGCCAAACCGGCCAAACGGGATTTCACTTCGTAGACGAGGCAATGCCACCGGCCCTCCTGCGGCAACTTGCAAAAAAACTGATTAAACGTAAGCTCAAAATCACCTGGTGGGGAAACATCCGCTTCGACAAATCCTTTACTCCAGAGTTGTCCACCCTGTTGTCAAAATCCGGCTGTATTGCAGCGACCGGCGGATTAGAGTCGGCGACCGATCGCCTGCTGACACTTCTAGACAAGGGATTCAAGCTCGATCAAGTTACGCAGGTTACCCACGCTTTAAGCGACGCGGGCATCCTTGTTCACGCGTATCTCATGTATGGATGCCCTTCTCAAACGGTTCAGGATACGGTGGATTCACTCGAATTCGTTCGTCAACTTTTCGAAGCCGGCTGCATCCAATCGGCCTATTGGCATCGCTTCGCACTCACCATCCATAGCCCCATTTATAAAGCTCCTCACATGTTTGGTATTCGCATTCCCCGCTTGCCAAAATCCCGTTTTGCCCAGAATGAACTCCCTTTCATTGACTCTGTTAAATGCGATCACGAGGCCATGGGCCGCGGACTTCGGAAATCCCTCTATAACTATATGTATGGCGTTGGTTTTGATCTTGAACTCCAGGATTGGTTTGATACCCCCATTCCGCCGCCAACCCTTCACACCGATTTTGTCGCTCAACAATTGGCATGATAAATTAGCATGATCACGGAAAAAAGACTCCAATCGCGCTAAAAGGTTGTGTATGATGCCGCCCTTGATGTCATATCGCATTGTCATTCTAAACGGAGATAAAAGGGGCCAACGTCTGGATATTGGACGCGCCCCCCTTTCCATTGGGACGGCAGCATTCTGCGATATCCAATTAGCGGATCCGCTTATCGGAGAAGTCCACGCCACCCTCTCCCCTCTTGCAGGAGGCCTCCAAATCGTTTCCGGAGGCGAAGCCTACCGGCTTCTAATTAATAAACATGACGTTCAGTCGGCCTCCCTGAAAAACGGTGATGTCATCGAAATAGGAACGACGCGATTGTTTGTTCAAGCTCAGTCGCATCGAGGAAAATGGGGGCGTACAACCCGACTTCATAAATGGAAAAAATGGCTGACCGTTGGCCTACCTATCCTGATTCTTGTAGGGATCGCCCTTTCCTTGCGCCAGTGTCGCTCCGAAAGCTCCCCCCTGCCCGGGACGATCCCCCTGCCCAGATCAAATTATAATTCCTCATCTAACGATGCCCATAATACCGATTGGACTGTCACAAATATCCCGCACATCATCATCGATTCTCAAATTGTCATGAGCGCCATTCCACCTGAAGTCGCGGAGGCCTTGGAATTATTTGCTCAATCCCGCTCCAACAATATCCAAGAGGAAGTCGAAGCCGCACTCAAAGAATTGGAGTTTGCCAGCAACTTCCTTGCCGAAGCGCGCGCTCAGGACGCTCTACCACATGCCCTTCCCGACCCCGCGTCGGCAGCCCCCCTCCTTCAGCAGGCAGCAGAATCGCTGCTTAGCCCCGCCTCTATACCCGCTCCCCTATAGCGCTCACCTAAATGGACCCGCCTGCGCTCATGAAAAGGGATCCATTGGGCAAGTGACGTGAGCGGCAGTTTTCTTTTCCAAGTAGAAGTATTCAGGGCGGCATATCGTGCTGCGGGGCAAGTTTAGACGGC
>JBBQNS010000196.1:0-3293 GCA_038330175.1 Kiritimatiellia bacterium | reverse complement strand
CCCCCCTGGTCAAGGTGGGTCCATTTAGATGAGCACAGGCGGGTCCATTTAGGTGAGCGCTATAGGAATGGGGGGTGGAATCGCGATAGTGAAGCGGGGAGAGCCCCATAACTCGTTTGAACATCCGGGAAAATTGGGCCGCATCGGGATAGCCGCTTTCTGTGGCTACGGTTTTGACCGCTGTTTGTGGGTTTTGCAACATAATGCATGCCTTTTGCATGCGTTCACACAGAATGTAGGCATAAGGGCTTTCACCGAGGCATTCTCGAAATCGGCGACGAAAATGGCTGTATGACATCCCAAGTCTACGGGCTTCTTCGGTTAGGTTCGGAATTGTATCAGAGGAAAGGTTACGTAGACGTTCTGCCAAGGCATGTATTGATTCCGTGGTAGTGTTTGAAGCTGTTTGGCCTGCGATGTCCAGCATGAGCATGGCTAACAGGTTCTCCAATTGCCCCACCGCTGAGGCGTGATGGACAACATCGCGGAGGTGAATGGTGGCGATCAGTCTGGTGAACGCCTGGGCAAATGCCTCGCCATTTCGCACCAAGATAAAATCGTTCGCCGACAAGGGCATGAACCCTGTTTCGATAATCCGCTGCGCCCGCTTGCCTCGCATCGTTATCCAGTGGTGATGCCAGCCACGTTTGTCGAATGCTCCGTATTGGTAGCACCTTGATGGGTGATGCCAGAAAACGCACGGGGCCTCGATTCTTGTGCGAACCCCGTTATTAATCCCAATGTACATGGCGCCTTCCAGCATGAACTCAATCGAAAACATATGCGGGAAGCGGGTGTCGAGTTGTACATCACACCGGGGAATAACGGCCCCTTCAAGAAACTGGATATCATTAAAATACATAATAATCATTTATGCTATTAGTTTCATCAATAATGCCATTCCAATTCGTATCATTCAATGATTATAGTAATACGGTAATGTTTTTTCGTGATCATATATGCTATAAATAGGGAGGTGACGTATGAGTATTGAAGGTCGTATCGAGAAAAATAAACGGTTTTTACGGAATATTTATAGTGGCGGCGCGTTCGAGCGCCATGCACTGGTAGTGGGATCGGTGTCTGGCGAGACACCGAATTTCGGTGGGTTCGGTGGGTTGGGCGATTATACCTTGTCTGCACGCCCTGTGAGCGACTGGGTGCCCTGGGCCAGAGATGTCTATCAGCGGCGGGTTGAGTTTCTTGGGAAGGTTGAACACGACGGCGTTCCTTTGGTTCCCATGGTCACCGGAACCCATATTTACGCGGCTGCATTTGGGTGTGGGGTCGAGGAAGTCAAGGACAGCAATCCGATGGCGCGGTATCTCGTGCATAATGCTGAGGAGGCCGACAAGTTGCAGATACCGGACCTATGGTCTTCACCAACACTGGTTCGCCCTTTTGAACTAGCGCGCGCGGTCCTCGATGAATTGGGTCCAGAGACGCCTATTTCGGTACCTGACATGCAAAGCGGTTTCGATATTGCCTGTCAGATTTGGGAAAAAGCCGATTTATTTTGTGCGATGATGGACGAGGCGGGGGCGGCTTCGGTCAAGCGATTGACCGCGAAATGCTCCACACTCCTGACGAGCGTTATCAAGGCTTGGCGCCAGGAATTTCCTTCGAGTAGCCCCAATCATTGCCCAGGTGACTGGTGTCCGCCGGAACTGGGGCCATGGGTTTCGAATGATGAGTGCGGCTCGCTCAATACGGCAATGTTTGAAGAGTTTTGTTTGCCGGAGTTAATTGAGATGTCACGCGACTTTAATGGAATAGGCATGCATTGTTGCGCAGATGCGGAGCATCAGTTTGAGTCTTTTAAGCGCATTCCAAAGTTCTACGCCTTTAATCGAGTTCAAGCTCGGCGTGGTTATGGGCCTACCGTAGAAATGATAGGAGGCTCGACTTGTCCGGTTCTGGCATTGGCCGGGGTTCCGGAGGATGAAATGGTGCGCCTGCTTCGTGCTGCGCCCGCCAAAGTACGCTACATTTTCACCTTGGCGGGTGGAACTGTGGATGAAGTTCAGCGGCAAATTGAACGGATGAGGGCAAACACCCCGTAGACGTTCACGTTAACTGAGCTTCACACGGATCAGCAATTCACCCAAACGCCTCCCGCACGGGCACTGGCATCCTCGGCCACAACTTGGCGGATCGTAGAGAGATTGCGATGGGCACTGACAGTAGGCTCGCGCCCTTCTTCCAGCGAAAGCAGTAAATCACCCATCGGCCCGCAAAAGGAACTCGCCAAATTGATCTGCGAAAGATCGAGGGTATAAAGCTCATCCCCCATCTTTTTAGAGGTGAACTGAAGAGGGCGTTCCCCGAAGAGACTGAAGACTATGGAGCCTTCATCACCATCAATCCGACCATTACTACAACCCAGTGGACTTCGCAGCAATTCGTTATGCAGGATATTCCCCGTGACACCTTCACCGAAGTCGGCAATGGAGAGCAGCAGGTTGTCGCTGACGAAATTCTGCCCCTTCATCCGTCGCGTTGTGGCGAGCACGCGTTTGGCATCACAACCGAGCCAGTAACGAAGCAGGTCGACAAGGTGGTTATTCCATTGCAGCGTCAGAAAATCCTTACAGGTGGAATAGAAGGGGTGTCCCTTGAGCCCCACATCCTGCCCGCCATGAATCTCGATCGAGGCAAAATACGGCGCACCAATCAGCCCCTTTTGAATCAGGTGATAGGCATAGAAATTATTATTCATCCACCGGTAATTCTGACTGACCGCAAGTTTGATTCCCGCTTTTTGGGCCAATGCCGCCATGCGTTCACATGCAGCCAAACTGGAGCCAAATGGCTTTTCTGTCTGAATCGGTTTACCGTATTCAGCCGCCACCGCCACAACCTCCTCGCGCAGGGCCGGCTGGGTAAGTAACGAGATCACCTCCACCTCGGGATCGGCGATCAGTTGACGGTAATCACTGTAAAGCTTTTGAGCTCCAGTGGCTTCGCTTGCCTTCTTACGCGCCTCCTCGGAAGGGTCGGCTACGGCAACGATATTCCAGCCCGCGCTCTTGTACGCTGGAGCGTGTGTCATCGCAATGCCACCAAAGCCAATCATCCCAATACGCCAATCCTTGCGGCGGGGCATCGGGATTTCACAGGGAAGGTTAAGCTCCTGAGGAGTAATCAACTTTTCACTCATGTCTTCTCCACCTGATTGCGGATCAAATGACCATGCCGCTTTTCCCCGCGTAGCTCACTTTCCACCCAAAAATACGTGGTGTCCTCAATGATCTCCAATAACTCGTGTTCGTCCCCCATACGGGTCACCAGCA
>JBBQNS010000195.1:0-3346 GCA_038330175.1 Kiritimatiellia bacterium | reverse complement strand
GGTCATCTGCCATGCAGGGCTTGGGTAGGATATGACACGCCTGCAGATATCCGGACTATCAAAACGCTTCAGCACCCACGCCCAGCCTGCGGTAGACAATATCGATCTGGAGATTGACTCCGGTGAGATAGTGGCCCTGCTTGGCCCGTCCGGCTGTGGTAAGACCACAACCCTCAAGATGATGGCCGGGCTGCTTGAACCGGACGCCGGAGACATTCGGCTGGACGGGAAGAGCCTGCTATCTCTGCCCCCCGAGCGGCGCAGCGCCGTGATGGTCTTTCAGGAACACGCCCTCTTCCCCTTCATGAGCGTGGGCGGCAATGTTGGTTTTGGCTTGCGGGTGCGGGGTGTGGGCAAGGCGGAGATAGGCCGGCGGGTACAACAGATGCTGGAACTCGTTCAGTTGCCCAATGTGGCCGGCCGATCGCCCCGCGAGCTTTCTGGGGGGCAGCAGCAGCGGGTAGCCCTGGCTCGGGCTCTTGTCACCGAGCCAAAACTGCTTCTGCTGGACGAACCCTTGGCTAACTTGGATGCCTGGTTGCGGGATGAAATGCGGTCCTTGATCCTGTCGGTGCAGCGCCAGACCGGTGTCACAACCATAGTGGTAACCCACGATCAGGAAGAGGCCGTCATGTTAGCAGACAGGATAGCCTTGATGTTTGATGGCCGTATCGCTCACTTCGGTTCTCCCATGGAGCTCTTCCAACGGCCTCGGTCCAAGAAGGCTGCGGGCTTCTTCGGTGGTAAGAACTTCATTCCAGCTTCACGGGAGGGACACATAGCCCATACCGCCATCGGCGACTTTAAGCTGGACCCTGCAAACCTTGAAAGCATGCCGGAAGGGAAGGCGATCCTGACCATTCGGCCAGAGCACCTCTCCGTGAATGGCTTGTCCCCAGGCTCTTTTCCTGGCAATTCGCACGGCAACACCATATCCGGGAGGCTTGATTCGTGCATATTCCTTGGCACCCACACACGTTGCATCGTAAGCGCTGGCGGTTTCAGGCTGGAAGCACTCAAGAGCGTAGACTCGACCATGCTACAGGAAGGCGGACCTTTGTCCTTGCACCTTCCCCCGGAGCATATATGGTTGTTTCCGGAGGACGGTCCAGCGGGGCTCGGATGACCTGATCCAGCATCGAAGAGCCTGTGCCCTTCGAAAACGGTCAGAATTTGGATCGCGTCCCTAGGCTGAATGAAGGGTTATCATCGAGCTGATCAGGCCAGGAGGTTGATGTTCGTTCCGAGGGCTGGATCGCTAATCGTTGCGAAGGTAGCGCTGTCCATCAGTTTGGCTAGGGACGCTGATTGTTCCTTGGCCACGTTCATGGCTAGCCCCAGCACCTTTGTGGCGGCCTGATCCTGAACCCGCTGCATCGCCATGTCCATTGAAAGGCTTTGAATGTCCATTACATAAGAATAAGCAATCGTGGCGACAGAGTCAATGCAGATATCGCCTAGCGATCACCCCTTGTCGAGTTAGGTAGTTCTCGCAACCAGCGAGCAAATCGCTCCCCTGTAGGAGTAATCCCTTTCGATCCGTAAAGGCCAAAAGAGGAGTCGCTTACGGCATCGGAGCGATTATACATGACGTGGATGCCGAATACGTCGGTAGGCTTCAATGCGCGCAGGAAGGCGGTCCAAAACTCGGCGGCACGTTCCAGGTTCTCAGGCGTCGGATCGGAAAATTGGTACCCACTTTCGGTTACCGCTATGGGCCAATCGCCAAAGGTTTGGGTGAAAGCGAAACCCTTGTTAGAAATGGTCTCTTCGTGAGGGTTCCCGGTGCGTTCCTCGCCGCCGTAGCGGTGGAAGGTCACGCCGTCGGCGAGCGTTGGGTCGCGCTCCAATTCGGTCTTGATGCGTAGGTTCCATCGGCGTCGTTCTTCGTCTGCCGGTCGTGCCTCGGGCCCGTGGCCGGCGGCACAAACATAGACCGGGATGCGAAAGTGTCGGCGTAGCTCCGGTACCCAATCGCGCATGATGCCGATGTAGTCTTCGATCGTTATACGCCGAGTCACCCCGAGGCCTTTGATATCACCATCTGAGAACTTCCGCAAATAGATCTCGTTCCCGAGTTCGAGCATGGCTATATTCAATCCGGCATCGAGTAGTTGTTGTACAAAAGCCTTTTGGCTCTTCACGCTGTCGTTGATATTTAAAAGATAGATGAACTCGATGGGGTGCTCCCGTTGTAGCCGCAGGAGCTGTTCTATTTCCTCATCTCTTATCACGTTGAAGCGCGTACGTTGTGGACGCAACGCTGGGGGAACGGATTCCAGTGCGGGGTAGGTTGCCATTCCTCTACTACCGCCCCAGACTCGAATGTACCCGATTCCTTCAATCCACGGTTGGAGCTTGGAGAAGTCAGTGTAAGCAGGCCGCAGGTTTACGATTATCCCTTTTGCGGGATTCAAGACGGGTAGGCTCCGTGCGGCAGGTGTCGGTGGTAGGTCGTACGCCGACAGTTCGTCAGCGGTTAGAATCTGGGGCCAAGCCCCTGATACGAATACGGCGAGCAAGCCGAGCAGGCCTGTCGTGAGAATCAATGGACTTAACATTGCGCTGGCTGTTTTGATGTTCATATACCCTCACTTTCAAATGCTTTTACATCAACAGGTATTAATTTGGATCTTTTCCTAAAACACTTACCTTACAATTGTCATATGATAGCCATGCAATTGGGTATTCTCACCAAAACAAAATGGATTGTCAAATGTGCCAATATAATCCTCCCCAAGCATTTCAAACAGAGTAGATCTTATCGTGAATTCAGGTAATTTTGCTATAAAACTTTCAGCATCAAATAAGAATCCCAATTGAACAGGTGCTATAAAACTGCCACCAGGAGTAAAATCACCTCCAGCGAACACTACTACAATGATGTCTGGATTTCCGTTTAGGGCAACTTTAAAAACTTTTGAAACTGTCTCGAATTTCAACTTGGTTACCGACAGATTCGGTCCGCCATCATATTCTCCATCTGCCGCACCAGTATGAGGTAAATCGTAGGTAGCCGCTGCCTTTTTAACGGTGAACACATTGATGAGTTTGCCTGATTGAATCAGCGGCAGTCTATCATTTTCTAGGACGACACCTTCATTATCAAAAAATTGTTCAAATGTCATTGAATGCGGGGAATCAAAAATTTGTCCAAAAGCAATTTTATTTTTTGAAGAGTTGTTCATTTGAAAGGCTTTGAATGTCCATGACATAAGAATATGCAATCGTATCGACGGAGTCAATGCTTAAGAAGCTGCTCATCGTGGATTTAAAAAAAATGAAGTTTACTGATCGCCTTGCTGGTCTGGTGGACGGTTCCTGTCCGGGTATACGCAAGGGTATT
>JBBQNS010000194.1:0-3347 GCA_038330175.1 Kiritimatiellia bacterium | reverse complement strand
GCTCCAAAGATTAAAAGCGAGGGCTATTCTCGGTGAATTAAGCCAATGGGTAGCACGTGACGCTTATTTGCTGACGCAAATTATATTCTGGAGCCGGCGGTCTCCGCCGGTAGCCCCCACACAGGTGCAAAGCCCGACAGGCTGCTAGCAGCGATTGGCATTGCGCACAGCCAAATCACACGGGTTATTTCTTGTTAGGCACAACTTTAGCGGCGAATTCACTATTTTTATAGTTCTGAACAAGCGTTTTGCGCAAGTCAGCCGCACGAGGATCTTTCGCCTTGTCCATTAACTCTGCCGCATTGTAAAGCGCTTCAGGCTGAACGGCCTTCTCGTCCTTGAAAAATATTATGATTTTGATGAAATCAGAAAGCGCAGCATCCTGATTACCATCCTCCATGTACATATTTCCCCGAATGAGGTAGGCGGCAGCAGCAAGATCAGGGGAACCAGTACCCATCGTCCGACTCAATTCCTTCTGCAAACGCTGGATATCGCCGGATTTTTGCAGTGATTTCCAATAGGACATCTGCACCACGGGAGGCAACGTACCCCCTGCCACGAACAACGCGTCGACCGCATCAGCCGCCTTTTTTGAGTCATTCATTTCGATAAAGCACTGGGCGCTCAATCTCATAGCGTCAATATCCCAGCTTAGCTTCCGGTATTGCTTGATGATCGCGTCCAACAAGGGCAGAGCTTGTTGATATTGACGCGAGGCGACCATGTTTTTGGCCTGATCAAGGTCGAGGGGCTTATCAATCGCCATTTTTGCAACCTGATCTTCAGGAACAGGTATGCTGGCCCCCTCACTGAGCACTAAGTAGTCACGGGTGCCTTCACGCCACTCAATGCTCTTGCCCGTTACCGTCCGCCCGTTTTTCATAGAGATCGAACTCGCTTGGACCGCTAAGGTCAATCCGCTTACTACCAGGATCCCGACTCCCGCTACGAAAATTTTGCTGACGATGTTCATAGACTTTCCTCTCTATTGACTTCTTCCAACCGCACAGTCCTATCGGCGGCCTTTACCCTTGGGGCGCGCCATCTGCACGCGCGCCACCGCTGTGGCAGGTACCGCCAAACGGCCATCGGAAAATTCAATCACATGGCCTTTCTCCACCAGCCATTGCACCTGACGCTTGAACTCCGACTCCTTCGGGTTCACCGTTGCCGCTACCGTCTCAGCGGTAGCCACCGCTTCAGCAGAGGGTGCAGCATCCCCAAGTACAGGGGCAACCCCTTCCTCGCTCGCAGCGACCGACCCCGGCACCAATTGCGCCATCAGTTCCGCCTTGGTACAACCCGGATTGGCCGCAACAAAATCTAGAATTTCGCGAATCCCCTCCACCGCATGGGCGGGATCAATTGCACTTGGGGCAACGGAGGTGACAAAAGTAAATCCACCGGCCGCCTTGAAGGTGTGCAGTCCCAAATGGCGGAAAGCCAATCGTAAGGTGACGGATAATTTCAACGGGAAGCGAGATTCTTTCTGCCACGCTTCCTCAATCACTTTCCGCAGGGGGCCCGGCTCCATCGCATGGGCAATCACACCGGAAACCACTACGCTTCGGGTTTCCTTAATGGCCCCCGTCAGGCAGTGCTCGCGGAAATAGGTTTCCGCGTCAGTAAAGCGGGTAAAAGTAACGGCATTTTCGTTTTCGCCGAACTGGTACACCATCTGCTTGCACATCTCTTCTTTCCATTTTTCTATGACCGCAGAATCATGAATGGTTTCAATCCGCTTGCGATAGGCATCCATTGGCATATCGGCAAACCGAGAACGATGCACTTCGGCAACTTTGTCATTATACCCATGGTAATTCGGCGGGCCTAGCAGAATGCTGGAAAGCCCACATTTGGCAACACAGACAAAATTCCCTTTTGGCGCCTCAACTTCTTTGGTCTCTTTTTTGCAGAACTTCTCAAAATGCTTAGCAAACACATGGGCGCCTGCGGCCTCTTTATCGAGAAAAACGGTTTTGCAGTCCGCACATTGGAAAAACGAAAAATTCTCAAGGGACGCCGGAGCGTCGATTTTAATAAGATAGTAATCAGGCTTACTGAGGAATAGTGCCGCCACTTCGAAAAGTGAATATGCACGCCCTGAGCGCCCCAAGCGATGCGCCAGCGGGGTTAAGCCGCGGCGTTCCGGGAGAAAGGTCACTTCCAGCGCGGCCAGCCGTTCATCCACCGGATCCGGCTTGGGTTGGGGCAACGCAAAATCACTTCGGGGCCGGTCTCGGAATTCAGGCCGCCGTGCACCTGCCCCCGGGCGCCGTTCTGAGCGCTCAGGCCGCTCACGTCGCCGCGAATCGCCCCCTCGGTCATCACGCTGCGGACCATTAAAACGCTCTGCTCCCCCCGCTGGTCGCGCATCAGGCGGTCGCCTTGCCCAGCCAGGAACGAAGTTTAAATCGATGATTAATTGCTCTTTATTTTCGGATACCGGTTCAGTCATAGCTGGGCATTATAGGTGCGTTTGTCGATTTTTCAAAACGGTTTTTTTATTCAATTTTATTAGGCCTCGTTTAACGGCCTCATTTTGCCACTCAAATAAAGCGTTACCTCGGTATTTCATCTTGTTTTTTTGTTAGGCTGTCGCTGGAAAAAATTGCTATTTTAGCAGAAATGAAAATTATCCTCGCCTCACAATCCCAAGGGCGCGCCGCTCTCTTAAAGGCCGCCGGTTATTGTTTCCAGCAGATTCCCTCGCACATCCGGGAGCCGAAACCCGCGAAAGGCGAAAACTTGGAGCGCTATGTTCTATCACTTGCCTGCTTGAAAGCCGAAGCCGTGGCACGTAACCACCCGCGTGACATTGTTATTGGTGCTGATACCGCCCTGATTCAAGGGAATCGTATCATCGGGAAACCCAAATCCCTGACCGATGCCCGCCGAATGCTGGCCCAATTGGGCCGTAAAGCACACCGGATCAGCAGTGCGGCCTGCGTCATCATCCCGTCCTCAACCAGTGGCCAATCGCCTCGCCGCATTCAGCTGGTGGAATCCGCCACTGTTACTTTGAGAAAATGGACGCCAGCCCGCATCCGCCGCCATGTAGCGCTCACTAAACCGTTAGCCTGGGCAGGCGCCTATGCGGTTCAAGACCCGTATTCCGCCTCGATCATCAAATACATTGCAGGCGACCTGGCCCCAGTCATCGGGCTTCCTATGGAAGGCCTGATGAAAACGCTACATTAAACTTCCTGCCCACGCGGCTCAGCAAGCATCGCCCTCCAGAAGAATTATAATTCCCATGCAGATCATGTCGTCTGGAGGGCGAAGCTTGCTGAGCCGCGTGAATACAGAGGGCATTGGGGATCTCAGGGAGACATCGTTTGATT
>JBBQNS010000193.1:0-3739 GCA_038330175.1 Kiritimatiellia bacterium | reverse complement strand
TTAGCTTTGATATGCTTGCAGCCCTCAGTGCCATCGCCATCATATCCGGAAAGGATAATGCCGACAGCACGCGCACCCATTTCATTTGCCAGGGAAATGAAAAATAAATCCACTTGTTTTTGTCTGCCAGTGCGAGGTGAGATTACTTTGAAGTGATAGTTTGCAATGGTAAGATCGGAGTCCGGAGGAATTACGTAAACATGATTCGCAAGAATCAGCATTGCCTCAGAAGCCACGGTTACTGACATTTTCGTGTGTCTTTGGAGTATTTCAGCTAAATAGCTATGGGCGGTGGGGTTCATGTGAGAAATAATAACATAAGCCATACCTGTATCAGGCGGCAGTGCATCCAGCAGAGCCTTATATGCGTCAAGCGCACCGGCTGAGCCACCGATACCTACTATGAATATAGGCTGAACTGTTTTCATTTATTTTATTTATCCTCGCCGCTAGACGTAGATTCAGCATAAGGTATCACACTAATTCCTCCATCACTCAAAATAAATTTGTGGACATCGCTACTATGGTTACTGCCACGAGACTTAACAATGAATACTTCACGGGTGCGTTTTCTGCTCTCATTATCTTCTACCATTCTCACAACAATCCAGGTGTCAATCAAAGATGAAACACCTATTTCACCACTCGTGTTACTTTGAAAGGCTGCAGAAACAAGACTTGTAAAAAACGTAGTGATGCTCCTGGATTTAAAGAGATCAATCATGCGGGTAATCAGCGATGTAACTTCACGATGGTCCCCCTCTCCAATAAGGCTTGTGAGGGGATCGACAACCACAGCCTTTGGTTTGAAACTATCAACCAGCTTATAAACATTAAGTAAATGCAGCTCCAAGCCAAGAAAGGAAGGTCTAAGAGCAACAATCTTTAATAGCCCCTTTTTTACCCATGGCTCTAAATCAATACCGATAGAAAGAAGGTTTTGCATGAGTTGCCCGGATGATTCTTCATGAGAGAAGTAGAGACATGGTTCCCCACGTTTACAACTTTCCAAGGCAAATGCCCCCGCAAAACTTGTTTTTCCGCTGCCTGCTGTGCCCGAAGTCAGGATTGTGCTGCCTCTGGTGTAACCTTTACTGCCCTTGAATAATTTATCTAACGATGGAATGCCTGTCAAAACCTTCTTGTCTGTGCCCGGTTGTTCAAGCCCTGCTGACGTGATAGGAATTACTGAAAGGCCTTGATTATCGATGACGAATGGATATTCGCTTGTTCCATGACTTGACCCCCGGTATTTAATGACACGAATTCTACGTGTGGCCATTTCGTCTCTGACTCTGTTATCCAGAAAAATGATGCAATCGGAGATGTACTCCTCCAGACCATGTCGAGTATATAAACTGCTTTGTCCCTGCTCTCCTGTAACGATTGCCGTGACCTGTTTTTCTCTAAGCCATCGGAAAAGTCTTTTTATCTCTAAGCGAAGAATGCCAATATCAGTAATACCTGCAAAGACAGATTCAAGAGAATCTAAAACAACACGTTTAGCGCCAATAGAATCAATGGCATATTCCAAACGAACGAATATCCCCTCCAGATTAAATTCGGTCTCCTGAATGTCATTGCGCTCTAAAACCACATTTTCGAGCACAATCTTTTTCTGCGAAACAAGGGCTGGCAAATCCATATTGAGAGAAGCCACATCTTTATAAAGTTCATCTTCTGTCTCTTCAAATGACATGAGAATTCCCGGCTCGTTATAATCGGTTGCACCTTTGATTAGAAAATCAATCCCAAAAAGGGTTTTGCCGGAGCCGGCATTTCCGGAAACTAAAGTGGTTCCATTTTGCGGTAGCCCGCCTTCGGTAATTTCGTCAAAACCTCTAATGCCGGTAGGGCATTTGAATAATTGTTTACGCTTCGGGGCAATTGTTTTCTTGGCAGTTTTTATCATTATGATAGTCCTTTGTTATTTTATTAAACAGTGGCAAGCTGTCCCAACAGTTGAGTGAAGGATTAGCGTTGTGTTGCAGGGACTTTGTTTACCTCTGTCTTGTTCATTGCGAAGATTGCCTCCTTATGCCAATACTCGAACCGATGCTTCCCGTTCCCATTGCCGCGTCTTGGCTGCGGCAATGAAGCTTGCGATATCAATGAGATCAACAATACCATTGTCTCTTTGGATGTGAGCTTCTTGAAGCAGCGTCTGACCACCATTGTCGATGGCAATCGCCTTGAGGTGGCCAAATGCGTCGTGCACAAACTCAATAGCGGCGGAATCCCTAGCAAGCAGCTTCGCACCTTCGTCAGATAAGACGACAGCAATCGCGTCAAACATTACTGAAGGCGTACCAGCCAGTTGCCCATCGGCTTCCAAGATTGAGCCATCAGCAAGCTTCGCACCACCCACCTTTGGGGCTACAATCTTCACATTCGCGCCCGCGTCAGACGCGGCTTTCCGCACTTGGTTGATGACAGCGCCATCTGAGCCATCCGCGACCAGGATGCCAATTGCCCGACCCTTGAGGGTGTTCTTCATTTTGCCTATGATCTGCAATGCCGGCGAAGGCTCCAGATCCTGCACGGGTGCTGCTGTCGGAGGAGCGCTTGGCAACGTTTCGAGCGCAAGACCAGCGGCCACGCGTTTGGCGAGGTCCTCTTCGATATGACGCAAATGAGCGACGATTGCCTGGCGCACGTGAACATGTTCCACCTTCGACAGCTCAAAAACAAGCGCTGAAGCGATGTGCGCCTGCTCGTATCCGGTTTGGCTGCGGTAGAACTGCCGCGCCTGGCTGTAGTGGTCGGCGAAGCTTTCCGCGCGGATACGGCCTTTCTCCCCGCTTTCGTTTACACTGGCGCTGCGGAAGCCGTTGGTCGGGTCTTCTCGCGGCGTATCCTGAGACAAGGAGTTCGGCTCATAATTGACCCGGCCTTTCGGCTGTGTCATCTGCATATGTCCATCGCGCTGGAGGTTGCCGAATGGGCACTTGGGCGCGTTGATCGGGATTTGATTGAAATTCGACGACCCCAGACGTGAGAGCTGCGTGTCAACATAGGAAAAAAGTCGGCCCTGCAACAGCGGATCATTGGAAAAATCGATTCCCGGCACAATGTTCGCGGGACAGTAGGCGACCTGTTCGGTTTCGGCGAAGAAGTTGTCAGGCCATCGGTTCAAGACCATCCGGCCGATCACTTTCAACGGCGCCAATTCTTCCGGAATCAGTTTTGTGGGATCCAAGTGATCAAACGGGAATGCTTCCGCCTGTTCCTGCGTGAATAACTGAACCGCAAACTCCCACTCGGGGAAATCACCTTTCTCAATGGCCTCAAATAGGTCGCGCCGATGGAAGTCAGGATCGGCTCCGGCGATCTTGACGGCTTCGTCCCAGATGGTGGATTGCAGACCCAGCTTTGGCCGCCAGTGAAATTTAACGAATGTCGAATCGCCCGCCTCGTTTATCAATCGGAAGCTGTGAACACCAAATCCTTCAATCATCCTCAGCGAGCGCGGGATGGTACGATCGGACATGATCCACATCACCATATGCATGGATTCCGGCGTCAGCGATATGAAATCCCAGAACGTATCGTGGGCTGTTGCACTTTGTGGGAATCCACGGTCGGGCTCCATTTTGACGGCATGGATGAGATCGGGGAATTTGATCGCATCCTGAATGAAGAAGGGCGGGATGTTGTTGCCCACCAGGTCCCAATTACCTTCCTTGGTGTAGAACTTGACGGCGAACCCACGCACGTCGCGCGGTGTGTCGACGGAACC
>JBBQNS010000192.1:0-3764 GCA_038330175.1 Kiritimatiellia bacterium | reverse complement strand
CGCCTTTCTATACATAACGGAAATATGTCTATATTATTGTAAATATAATTCTACTATTAGCCTGTCCCTGGGGAATCACTATTAGCCTGTCCCTGGGGAATCGTCCCTGGGGAATCTATTAGCCTGTCCCTGGGGAATCTCCCTGGGGAATCACTCAACTGGCCCGAGAATACGTGGATGCCGCCAACCTGGGCAAGAAAGGCGCCTGTCATCTCTTCCGCCACACCATGGCCACTCTGATGCTGGAGAACGGCGCCGACGTGCGTTACATCCAGGAGATGCTTGGTCACGCCGAACTCTCCACCACGCAGATCTACACGCAAGTCAGCATCCGCAAACTCAAAGAGATCCACACCGCAACCCATCCGGCCCGGATGAAACCGGACCGGCAGGAACCTGCGGACCTGCCCGCCGAAACCGTGGCGAAGGCAGAAATCCCCGCCAATCCCGCATAAGTCGCTTTCCTTTTTCAGCCGCAGGCTGATCCGCCGTAGCCGTGCGCGAAGGCGGAAGTCGCTCCTTAGGAGCCTTGCTCTTCCAAAGTGAATCTGATACGTTCCTAGTCATGTTCAAGCGGCTAAAAACCCTCTTGCTTCCCGTGGCGATCCTCGCCGCCGTCTTCGGCGGCGTGTCCGCCAACGCCACCACTTTGCCGGACTTGTCCGCCGGTTGTTTGGCGGAAACTCGCGTCGGGGGGTATCAACTCTTTGACGCCACACCGCGCCAGGTCCAGACCGCGCAAGCCTCTGAATCGCAACAGGCGACAGCCTTCTCTTGGTACGACACCGCGTCAGAATGCAGTGTTGCCGCAAAGAATGCAGGATACCACGCGACAAAACCACAAAATGCACCATACATCATGGAACAAGGCGTTAGATCATCTGCAGGCGGTCGTCTTGGGGAAGGCGTTTATGTCAGTGATACGGTTGAAGGAGCGATAGCAGAATATAACGCACACAATCCTGGACTTCGACTGAAACCAGCCATTATCGAGGTGGAATACACGCCGGGCGTAAATCTGAAAGTCACGCCTCCATCTCAATACTATGAAGGCCCCTTGCCGTTTACTCAAGGGGCTGGCTCCCTCACTGCGCCGTCGGTAAGAGTTGGCGGAACAGTCAATACTGTCATCCGCAATGGAACGGCGGTTCCAGTACGGAGGGTGCAATGAACCAGACCTCCGTCAAGTGTTTCAAGGGATATGCCCAAGTCGGCATGCGCTATAACATCGAAGTCTTCTATACGGTTCCGGACTTCTATCACACAAAACTGTTCACTTGCCTGAAGTGCGGAGCAATCTTCTGCGCCGACCAAGAGGATATTGATTATTCTGGAAAGCCCCTAGATGTCGTCGTTGGTAAGACAATTTGTCCAGGATGCTCTAGTGAACTTTCAGAGTCAATGGCGCCATACCCTCAATTGTTCCGGTTGGAGGATGGCACAATTGGTCACTTCGAGCCGACTCGCCAAATACTGGATGACAAAGTGAGTTTGGCGATTGAGTTCTGGGATCTCTATTCATGAGGCCGATAATGTTGAGAATGTGGTTGAACAGGCTGGTGATGGTTGGACTGGGTTTGCTTTTGCCCTTGCCCGCACCTGCGGTTACGACTACGCCGATTTCTGCCGTACCAGCAGTTGAACGGATCGTCTCCACCTACGATGCTGGTATTGATCTCGGCAATTCCGACACCGCATTGACCGATTCGGAGGCACTCAAGTGGGCATGAGCCGGATTCTTCTTGTTCATCCACTGGGATATGTTTCGAGTGGCGGAGCCGCTCCGGATGTCGCCCGCCTTGCCAACGTGATGCCGCCGATCGGACTGGCCGGCCTCGCGGCGTGGCTGGATCAGAAAGGGTTCGATACCACCATTGTGGATTGCTATGCCGATCTCGCTGCGGTTGACCGTATCCGCAAGATCATCCAGAACGAACGACCCGACTTTCTTGGCCTGAGCTGTACGACCGCTAGCTTCCAGGATGGCGCCCGACTTGCCGCGCTGGCCAAGGAGTTGCATCCCGGCATCAAAACTGTGGTCGGTGGCCCCCACATTTCGGCCTTGAAAGTGAAGGGGCTCCAGGGCTATCCCGCCTTCGACTTCGGAGTGGCGGGAGAAGGCGAAGAGACCATGGCGGAACTGGCCGCCGGCGGGGCGGATGCCCCGGAGCAGGTCAAGGGGTTGGTTTACCGCCAGTCTGACGGCACCCCTTGCTACACGGGTCCACGCCAGCATCAAATCGAGCTCGATACCCTGCCCTTCCCGGCCTATGAGAAACTCGCAGGCTATCCCGACGCCTATGCCCTCCCCATTTTCAACTACCCCAAAGCCCCCAATTCGAGTTGCGTGTCGAGCCGTGGCTGCCCCTACGCCTGTTCGTATTGTGACCGCTCCGTGTTTGGGCGGAGTTTCCGCTTCAACTCGGCGGACTACATGATTGCCCATGTGCGGTACCTCAAGGAGCGTTTCGGGGTTCGACATATCAATTTTTACGATGATCAATTTACCTTTGACCGGAAGCGGATCGAGGCGTTTGCCACCCAATTGCTGGAACATCCCCTTGGCGTCACCTACAACTGTGCCGCCCGGGCGGAACACCTCGACGCGGATCTGCTCAAGCTTATGAAAGCCTCCGGCTGCTGGATGATCAGTCTGGGTATTGAAACCGGCGATCCCGAACTTCTGGCTCAACATCGCCAGCGCGCCGATCTCGACCTGCTGGCCGAGCGCATTCGCATGATCAAGCGTGCGGGCATCCGGGCAAAGGGGTTGTTGATGATCGGCCTTCCCGGAGAGTCTGAAACCAGTGTCCGCCGCAGTATGGACTATGTTTACTCGCTTCCGCTGGATGACTTCAATCTCGCCAAGTTCACCCCGTTCCCGGGCTCTCCCATCTATGAAAATGTGCGCGATTTCGGGGAGTTCGACGAGAACTGGCCTAAAATGGATTGCGTGAATTTTCAGTTTATTCCGAAAGGCATGACCCGGCCGCAGCTCGAAAGCCTGTTCAAGGAATTTTACCGACGGCACTTCATGCGCGCCCGTATCCTGTGGGATTACACGACGATGATTTGGCGCTCACCGGACAGTTGGAGACGATTCTGGTCAAACGCGGGCAGTTTTCTGCGTTTTGCCTTCAAGGGCGATCGCCAGACGACGCAACAAGCCAAGCCTGATTCTCCATGAAATTAGTATTCCCTAAATTCCAGTATTTATCCCTAGGTTTGGTGGTTCCGATTGTTCTGATGTTGGCGTCGTGCCGTTCCGTTCCTTCGTCCGAGCTGTCCTCGGAACCTGCTCCGACCATCCGGTTCCTCCTTACCTTCGATGATGGCCCGAGTATCCGGGCGAACAACCCCACGCTTGCCATTTGTGCGCAACTGGCCAGTAATGATGTTCAGCCCGGCATCAAAGCGGCCTTTTTTGTCCAGACCGAACATCCGCGGGGAGGCGGCACGCCTCGAGGCCGCGTCATTATGGGCGAGCTCCACCGGCAGGGACATGTGGTGGGAATCCACAGTATAACCCCGCGCCACGTCGACCACCGCTCATTGTCTACGAAGTATCTGACGCACGCCCTGATCGAGGCGAAAGAAGTCATTCGGGCAGCCACGGGTGAAGTGCCGGAATTTGTGCGTCCGCCGTTCGGTGCCTTTGATGAACGCACCCAGGAAGTCTATGCCGCATTGGATCTTCGTCTGTTGATGGCTGATATGCGGGCGCGAGACGGAATTATTTACGGCTATAACGGTAGCTTCTCGCG
>JBBQNS010000191.1:0-3828 GCA_038330175.1 Kiritimatiellia bacterium | reverse complement strand
CGGGGGGACGGCGGGCGGTTACGGGTATGTCCGGGGGATGAGAATTGAGTTTTGGGCAAGGTTTTAGGAGGGCGTGAGAATGACAGGGAAACTTGAGGCGATGGTAGCGGGTGTCGCGGCGGTGGGGGCCACTACGGCCGTAGCTCTTCCGGATACAGAGACATTTGAGGCGGTGGGCCGCTGGCCGCTGGTGGTGGTCCTGGGGGCGGTCTGCTGCTTCTGTGTGTGGATCATCTATCTGCAGGGGTGCCAATTCGGGAAGCGCTTGGACAAGTTGTCGGATGCCATTCGGCATCTGGCAGAGAACATCAAGGAGCGGAAACAGTAGGCAGTGGACAGCAGGCAGTGAGCAGAAAAAATGACTACCAAAAAAAGAATATGCAAACCCTGTTCCTGCGGCAATCCGCAGGTTGGAGGTGGCCAGACGGCGCCAGGCGGGTCGAACGGGGCCGGATTGAGCCGTGAGGTCGAGCATCACCGCATTATCGAATCCTTCGACGTTCTAAGTGTTCCCCGAGACATTCAAGTCCTGATCCGGGAAGCCTTGGACTCCAAGTCCTGGGATTGGTTCACGGATTGCGATGGGTGCACCTGCGTCTCTGAGATGTACTGGCCGACCCAGTACTTTCCGCCCTGCCTGCGGCACGACTTCGACTGGCAGGTAAATGGCGGAGGCTGGGAAGCAAATGCGCGATTTTATAAGATTCAGAGAGCCTATCGAATGTCGGCACTGCAGGCCGGTACCCGATTTCTCGGTGTGACCCTGTCTTGGTACGGTTGGTTCAAATGGTGGCGGTAGTTTGTCCCCACAATATCGTACGATACCGATTATAATCATCGGCGCCCAATCAATGCCTGTACGTCACTCAACCGGAACCTACCGCCCCGACTTCGCCCGGGAAATACTACTTTCCCCAAAACTCCTTGAGCGACCAAATAATCAACGGCGCGGGTTGAGCGACTCAACACTTTCGCGACTTCGGCGCGCCGAATGATGCGATCCATATTCTCCTTCTGTGCCCCACCACCGGTAAGCGCCTTATCCACAAGGGCCAGTTGTTCGGGTGATGCAGTGAACATTGCTTTAATCCGAGATTCGTTTGTCATCTTTCCATTCCTCCACAGTTGTTTATAGCGGCTGATTTGTTCCTCTACATACAGTTGAGAAATCAACGGAAAGAGGAATGGAGTTACAAAACAGAGTGGCAGAATGACGTCCGAATTCGCGAGTAGGTGTCCATTAAGGATGACCACAGAAATAATGCCAGTAGATCCTAGTAGATCCCGAAAAATGACTTTTGATGGACTAAAACAAAAAAAATCACAAATACATCTAGGGAGGGGGTGTGTCCATTATGAGGTGGTTTTGGAACAGAATAGTGCTGAATAGTGTCGAAGATAGAAACAGACAAAAAAAGACCGCAAGAGTCAATAAACAGCGTTTTTACTTAGGAAATCCAGTGTTTTAAGGTGGTGCCGGAGCACGGACTTGAACCGTGATACCCGTGAAGGTGGTAGATTTTGAGTCTACTGCGTCTGCCATTTCGCCACTCCGGCCTCGTAGAGAGAGGGACTTATATACTACCCCACCCTCAGGTTCAATCGGAATTTTGACAAATAATTATCTGACACTATAGTAACGCCATGAACTTTTTCGAATATCAAGAGGCCGCACGGCGCAAAACGAGCCGCCTGATTGCCTTTTATTTGCTTGCGGTTGTCCTGATTATCGTTGCGCTTTACCTCGTAACGACTTTGGTTATTCATTACAACGAGGTCGTCATCCCCGACGAACCTATCAATTGGATAGGACTATGGGACCCTAACCTTCTGGGGCTCGTCGCTCTCGTTACCGGAGCTATTATCGCTTCCGGCAGCTTTTTCAAGATCGCCTCGCTATCATCCGGCGGGGCCGCAGTGGCCGAAATGCTAAATGGACGCCTCATTGCGCCCGACACCCGAGATTTAAATGAAAGGCGCTTGGTGAATGTGGTCGAAGAAATGGCCATTGCGTCCGGTACCCCGATCCCCCGCGTGTACGTCATGGATGGCGAGGAAGGAATCAATGCCTTTGCCGCCGGTTTTTCGACCAAAGATGCCGTCGTCGCCGTGACCCACGGAACCCTCACTCAACTTACTCGCGATGAATTACAGGGAGTAATCGGTCACGAATTCAGCCATATTCTGAATGGAGACATGCGCCTGAACATCCGGCTGATCGGCGTACTACATGGCATTTTGCTGATTGCTATCGTCGGGTATTTCATGTTCCGCATCATTGGCGCCACTTCGACACAAGGCAGTTCCCGTGACAAAAAAGGGAATCCGTTAATCGTGGTGGTGATACTAGGACTTGCCATGATGGTGATCGGTTATATCGGCGTGTTTTTTGCGCGCTTGATTAAAAGCGCCGTCTCACGGCAACGGGAATTCCTGGCCGACGCCAGCTCTGTTCAATTTACCAGGAATCCTGATGGGTTATCCGCAGCACTAAAAAAAATCGGCGGACTTGCCGCCGGATCAAAACTGGCCACCGCGAAGGCAGAATCCGCCAGTCATCTATTTTTCGCCAATGGCCTTGCGACCCCCTTCCTTGGAATGCTGGCAACCCATCCTCCACTCAAAGAGCGTATCCGCCGTTTGGATCCCCGGTTTTCGGGTGAAACAAGCAAGTCGACCCCCTCCCCACGTGAAACGAAGGCAGACTCCGTTACCGCTCAGGTCACATCAGGGATTAGCCCGCTCGCTCCTCCTGCACTACCTCCTATTACTCCGAATCAAATCATCAATCAGGCGGGCACACTTTCGGCGTCGAGTCTGCTGTATGCGGCCGAAACACTTCATGCCATCCCTGAGAGTTTGCAAAATGCGGCCCATAGTCCCCTCTCTGCTCAGACTGTTATTTTCGGGATTCTATTGGACGCTAAGCCTGAAGTTCGAAAGCAGCAGCTCGACTATCTGGCTCAGCGGGTTTCATCAGAAACATATTTCGAGATTGAGGCCATCGGAGGGATCTTAACAACACTTCCCGCTACATCGCGACAACCCCTTGTGGAAATCGGGGTGGGCAGTATGAAACATCTGCCCCCGCCGCAGTATCCTGGATTTCGTGAAACACTCATGAAGCTGGTTTCTTCCGATATGGAAGTCTCACTTTTTGAATATATGGTCTTGCGCATGGTGATCCGTCATTTGGATCCTCAATTTGGCATGGCAAAGAAGGCCGGAACGCGTATCACCTCCTTTAATACCATAACAGGAGAGGCTGCCACTGTGCTTTCCGCCCTCGCCTGGTTCGGTTCCACCACCCCAGAAATGGCGCAGCAGGCATTCCAGGCAGGTTGCTATGAATTGGGCCTCTCAGCGCTTCGCCTATTGCCATCTGACTCTGCTTCGTTGAAAGAGATGGATATGGCGCTGGATCGACTGGTGGAGACCACCCCGCCCCTGAAGCAAAAGATGGTAGCCGCCTGCGCGGCCGCCATCAGTGCGGACGGAGTCATTACATTGGACGAAAGCGAAGCTTTGCGTGCCGTTGCAGATGCCTTGGACTGTCCGTTGCCAAGAGGGTGAAAACGGAGCGCGCGGGGTTAATTTCTGATGCCTCCCTGAGATCCCCAATACACCCTGTATTCACGCGGCTCAGCAAGCTTCGCCCTCCAGAAGACATGATCTATAAGGTGAAGCTGATACCTGAATTTTGCACCGCTTTGACTGATTTCTGATTGCTGAACTCTAATTTCATCATGTCTTTCTCGTCACGATCTTCCCTTTTCTGTGGTCGTGCAAAAACATTTTTGCACGGCAACGATCGGCATTTCAACGGGT
>JBBQNS010000190.1:0-3922 GCA_038330175.1 Kiritimatiellia bacterium | reverse complement strand
CCAGCTAACGAGCGAACCGTCGGCCTTCAGCGCTAAGGAGTGAACATCACCAGCGGAAACCGCTATAAAATTAGTGCCCGCCGGAGTATTCGTCACTTGGCCAAATTGATTAGCCTTTTTGGGGTCACGTCTCGCCATTCTTCATTTGATTTCAGGGCCAGCCAGCGCAGACCGAGAAAGTAGAAAACAGCTTTTCTCTATACGGAAAAGAACAAGATCAAAGTCGTTGATTTAGTCAATGTTTATGGGGTCTTCGTCGCGAACGGTGCCGGAATCCAGTGCCTGAGGTTGCTCAATCCTTTTAGCTGCCGCCCGCCGACCTTGCGTCGGTGGAGGCTAACGTTGAGTGGGGGCGCGGCCGTCCTCTTCACTCAACTTCCTTCACCACCGGCGCAAGGCCGGTGGGATCGCGTCGATAAACGCTTGCCGTTGGCGTGCATATAGGAGTACCTTTCGGGCATGGGATTTTACGCAACAGAGGTCCAGTCACCGCGCCAGGAAAAAACACCACCCCCCCCTCGAAAAATCGCGTCGTGGTTTTTTCGAAACCTTTCCGCCTCCGCGCCCGGCGTTCCGCCTCGCAAGTCCTTGAACTGCACCGGGAAAAACGGCCTACCCCTACGACAACCGTGTCGGGTGTGCGCTATTACGGCTACAGATACTTACACCCTGAATTAGGGCGGTGGCCATCCCGGGATCCCATCGGCGAGCAGATGCAAATCAACCTTTATGCGTATGTCGACAATCGCCCAGTCAATTCTTTTGACCCATTGGGCTTGGTCGGCGAAGGCATTATCACCCTTGGCGAAATCCCAGGTGTTGCGGAAAAGCTCAATGCCCTTCACGCAAAACTGCTGAACAAGGCGGTGAGTGTAGGTGGCGGATCAGTCAAGAAGACAGAATTCACAAGTTGGCTGGCCAAGGTCGGCCCTGATGTCTTCATTCAGTTGTATGCTCAAGCCATCTATGACGAGCTTCAGACTCAACTTGAAGACGTCGTCCGCAATCTTGGTGTATGCTACGTCGTGAACCTGGAATACGCGGGCAGTGGAAATGAGAACGGAGAAATCGAGGTCAAAGAATACGCATTTCCTTCGCTCACGAAGCCTTGGACATGGAGTACGGCCCCTACAGTCAAGCGTGCGATGAAATACGAGCCCTGTCCCGACAACTGCTATTGGAGGGTTTACTATTTCGTTCCGACCGCTAAGGACTTCAGTGCTTGGAAGGAAGTGGAACGCTTCAGTTGCTCCGGGACGCCACGTTGTCGAAAGACGCTGTGAAAGGGGTAGCCGTGAAGCACATCCTGTTTTTATTGCATCTTCTGCTCATCCTGCTCTCTCAGGGGTGCCAATCTCCAGGTCATGCTCGCGCTGACTCCATTCAGGCCGCGATGGACCCGATCGCGGACGTCAGGGACCGAGGCAATCTCTCCGATGCCCTGGGAATGTCATTTGCTGCGGAAGAGCGGTTCGGGCCGGACCCACTACTTTTCTGTCAACGATCGTCCATGTATGAATCCCTCGGGAAGACCGAGTCCGCGATCACAGAAGCAAAGAAGGCTATTCCGCTGTGGCCGGGTGGCTATCTTTACACCGCGAGGCTTTACGGACGGTTAGGAAACGCGAAGAAAGCTGTGGCGCTTCTGGATGAGGCGCTTGCTGACAAGCGCGTACAAGCGGACACGAAAACCGTTGCGGAAGTTCGCTACCATCTGGCGAAGGCATTCTCTGAGATGGGAGAGGGCAAGAAAGCGATTGCTGAATGTGACGCTGCACTTCTGATAGTGCCACCACTCCACGTCACTTTGCGGTCCCAAATTGAAGGACTGCGGGATCAAGTACTCAAGGCCAACTCGGCCCCCTGATCTTGGGTCCTCCGCGCTCCGGGTTCCCTGCCGCCGTGGATAGAACGGGGACGTTCTAGGTATGTTATTGATGGATAGATGTTTGTAATGGAATTCACACACTTTCTGAATGACTCGGGTTAGATTTGAATTGCAGTCACAACCTGAAATCAAAAATTAAAGGGCTGCCTGTTCAGAGCGAAGGCGGTCGATTTTACCGACTAAACGCTTGCCGTTGGCGCGCAGAAAGGAGTACATTTTCGTCATGGGATTTTACACGACAGCCTTGTCCTCCATAGCTTCAGCAGCGAAGGAGGAAGTCCAGTCACCGCGCCAGGAAAAAACGCACCCCCCCTCGAAAAACCGCGTCTGGGTTTTTTCGGAGCCTTTCTCCATTTACGCCCGGCGTTCTGCCTCGCAAGTGCTTGAACTGCACCGGGAAAACCGGCCTACCCCTACGAAAACCGTGTCGGATGTGCGCTATTACGGCTACAGATTCTATATCCCGGAGATCGGGATGTGGCTCTCCAGAGACCCGATGGGAAGAAGGATCAAACCGAACCTATACGCAGGCATGTTAAATAATCCCATCAAGTGGATTGACGCCGACGGTCGCGACGAGAGTTACTGGCCGCCCGGGAATAACGCTCCTCCTGTCATTGTGATCTCCCCTGATCCAAATCCGCCTTCTCCAAATCCACCTTCTGATAGTCCAAGTTGTCCTATGAAATGCTTGAACTTCATTAAGGGAGCCAATGCAGGTCTGAAAGTCCGTAGCGAATTCCTCAAGATGATCGATCAATATGATTGTTGCGTAAAAGGCAAGATCGTGGGATTAGGTGCCTTTGATGGATGCAAGGATGGGTCTCAAGCCAATTGGACTGTTGCGCATCGCATAACCGGTTGTGAGATGAAGGCGGCAGGTGTTGATAAAGACACCATGGACAATCTTAACGCAATCCATGAGACGATTGAGTTTTGCCGCGGCGAGTGCGGCAAGTTCGATGATTGGGGATCTTACGTAGATGACACCTTTAAAGATATGAAGGCAATCCAAGAGGGTTTTGGTACTGACGGCAAAGACTGCTACAACCGTTTCATTCCATCCGAATGCAAGAAAAAGGCGAAGAAATAGGATATGCCAAGAATCACACGCTATCTCGTTTTGTTCGCGGTTGTCTTGGCAATTGGCATTGTTTTTCACGGTTGCAGGAACAACCTGTCGCGATATTTGAAACAACTCCAACCGGGTATGTCTCGTGAAGATACTGAACATGTTGTGCCGTCTCGATTACTACAACTTGACAACGACCCTGTGACTATACCAAGGGTGGGAACAATGGCGCGGGGAGGGTCAGATCTCCATTTGCGACAATTGAAAATTTCTTCCTTCGTTCCGGTATGATCTTTCCAGAAACCTCCTTCTCTATGAGCGACGCCGCGAACATGTAGCTGTTGTCGTCCAAATTGACGCCGTACGCCGTTTCTGAATTAAACCTGTTAAAAACAGCCTCGATTTCTTCGCTATGACCGTAAAAAGAGCCCATTGCGGTCGTATGATTTCCCTTATTTTCCCCCTGCCGTCGTAACGGATTGAAACGACTATGATGGATTTGGGTGGGTGGCCACCTTGAAAGTGACGCCCCTGATTTTTACTGTTGTCTTAGTCCGTGTGGAGGGGTTGCGGTCGTATCAATGGAGTAGCTTCCGGGGATATGTGGGGTTGGCCCGCCCCCTTGAGATGGTCGAGTCGGAGCCGGTGCTGGCGCTCATGGCGGGGGCTAGGAAGCAGCGGATGGAGGCATACCGAGCCTTTGTCGAGGCCGGGGTGGCAGAGGATGATGAGGAATTCCAGTCGTTGTTATGGCGTTCGGCGCAGTGCATTGGTGGGGATGAGTTCCGCGAGGAGATGGATGGGCGGTATGAGGAATTACTGGTCGCGTCCTGAAATAGGTTGTCACTTTGGAAAGGAAAAAAACCAAGGTGAAAGCGAATATAATATATAGTGAGGCATTCAAGCGACAGGTTGTAGAAGAGATAGCTAGCGGCAAACATTTAACAGCCCATGCGGCGCAG
>JBBQNS010000189.1:0-4005 GCA_038330175.1 Kiritimatiellia bacterium | reverse complement strand
TAAACTTGGTAACTTGCGCCCAGTTCTTTGATAACCGGAAGCCGTGAAGTAAGTACGGAAGTTCGTGAAATTCGAACGCGGTCGCGCCGCTGTAACCGGATACGAAACCCTTAAACCACTCCTGCATGTGCGGGGGGAAGGTGGGAAGTAGGTCTTAAGCCGGAAGTCAGAAGACGTTTTACTTCATGCTCAATGGACAGATAACCAGGTGTGTTATCCGTCTCTCTTTCGCGATGGAAGAGGAATGAGGCGTAAACTACTCATAAAACCCTTTGGTTTTCCATCAGGAAGATTAAAGGGTTTTTGTTTTTATGCGTTGAGAGACCGTGAGTAGTAGGCCGATGGAGGTGGATCAGGAATGGGGAGCGGGAATGATTTCCGCCTCAGGAATGCTGAAAACGGTGGTGAACAGGAGATTGGCAAAATGAAAAACAGGGTATTGGTAGGGATGGTGTTGATGGGGTTAGGGGCCTATGTGGAGGCGGCGCCCACAAATGAGATTCCGCTTCAGGCCGTGGTGGTAACGGCCACGAAGGTGGAGCAGTCGCTGGCGACAGTGGGTAGCTCAATGACGGTGGTCGATAAGGCCCAGCTATCAGAACGTCAATGTTCTACAGTTGTTGATGCCTTGCGGGAAGTTCCTGGCTTGGATGTGGTTCGCCTTGGAGGCGCAGGCGGCACGGTATCGACCTTCATCCGAGGCGCCACATCAGAGCAGACTCTTGTTCTAATTGATGGTGTGCCTGTTAATGATCCTGCCGGACTAGGACATGGTGCTGATCTTTCTCAGATACCCGCACAAAACATTGAGCGCATAGAAGTGTTGCGGGGACCGCAAAGCACCCTTTATGGCGCCGATGCGATTGGTGGGGTCATTAACGTCATTACCAAAAATGGGGCCGGCCCGGCAGGGGGCGAAGTGTCCTTCGAAGCTGGATCCTTTAATACGTTCAATGAGACGGTTGCGGTACGGGGTGGGGCGTCGAATTACAACTATTCGGTTGGGGTGTCCCGGCAGGATTCGGATGGAATTTCCAGTGCTGCAGAGAAGAATGGGAACCCAGAGAAAGATGGCTATCACCGGACTGATCTTTCCAGCAAACTAGGTTGGACGCCGGTGGATGAGTTTGAAGCCAATGTGCTCGTGCGGTGGAATAAGGCCGAATACGACTACGATGATTTTATGAACGGGCGTCCGGTAGACGGCGACAATCAGGGTGATTCTGATTTGGTCCTGCTCTATGGCGAGGCGAAGGGAAAGTTGTGGGATGGACTATGGCGCCCACGCATAGGGGGATCATTTTTTAGCCAAAGCCGCACAGACACTTCGTCTGTGGGGAATTCCTCATTTGATAGTCTGCTTCATAAGCTAGAATGGCAGAACGATTTATATCTCGGGGATGCTAATATAGTTACTGCGGGTGCTGAGGTTCAGCAGGAATCAGCTGAGTCGACCTATGAATCTTCCGGCTATGTGGATCAGTTTGATCGGAAGACGGCACGTCATCGCAGTGCCTATGCACAGGATATTTTGACCACCGGGCCATTGACGACTACGGTAGGAGGAAGAATGGATAGCTATGATTCATTTGGGACTGAAAACACTTGGCGTGCAGCACCGTCGTATGACCTCGCCGCTACCGGAACCCGTTTCAAGGGTTCTTATGGCACGGGTTTTAAAGCGCCGTCATTATTTCAGCTCTATTCTACCTATGGGAGCCCGGATTTGAATCCTGAGACCAGTAAGGGGTGGGATGCCGGCGTGGAGCAGAAAATTGCGGGAGACTATCTTCTGGTAGGAGCAACCTATTTTGAAAACAATTTTGATGACCTGATAGATTATGATTTTGTTACCATGAAATATGGAAATATCAACCGAGCAGAAACCCGTGGTGTTGAGACGTTTGTGACGGCAAAACCGGATAAATCGCTTTCGGTTCGTCTAGCCTATACCTATACTGAGACTGAAAACAAAAATACGGGTGAACCGTTGCTTCGGCGCCCGCGTAACAAGGTGTCCTGCGACACGACCTATGCGTTTACAGAGAAGTTTAAGGGGACGGCTAGTGTGATTTATGTGGGTGAGCGCGTTGATGAGGATTTTGTAACCTATACGGCGGCGACCTTGGGCGGTTATACGTTGGTGAACCTTTACGCTTCGTACGACGTTCGTAAAAACGTGACCGTGTTCGGTCGATTGGAGAATTTATTTGACGAGCAGTACGAACCGGCGATTGGCTATGGAAGTCCGGGGCGCGCTGGTTACGGGGGCGTCAAAGTGACGTTCTGAAAAGAAGCTAATGGGTGACAGAATCCAGACTTCAGGAATCATCCTAAGATTAATGTCGAGCCCGACTTTCCGTCGGGCTTTTTCTTTTGCAGTATTTCTGCATGTGATGGTGTTGTTGCTTGTGGTTGCCGGTGTGAAATTCTGGCCGAAATTCCAGAAAAAATCGATCCCTGCGGGAATGGTGCTGGATGTCACTGAGCCATTTTCTGCCGAGAGTGATGAGGCGCCGTCGAATATCAAGCAGGTTCTAGCGCTGATCCCGTCTGAATCGCGGATCTTTCCTGATCCCGAAGTGACTCCGAAAAGGTCTGATCCTCCAACGGCAATCATGGTTGAGCCTTTGCTCGCGCCGCCGGGTGGGGTTCCAGTCCGGGAAACGGAGGCGCTGATGATTCCGGAACTGGATTCGCCTATTCAGGAGGAGAAGCGGGGATCACCTTCTGTCGCAAATCCGACTAAGGCGGCGATTGCCAAAGAGGCTAAGCCTGTTTCTGGTGAAGCGAGGGGCGGGCGCCCCGTTGTCCTTTCTGAAATAGTGCCCCATTACCCCTACGGGGCCAGGGTGCGCGGCGAATTCGGACGGGTGACAGTGAATATTCATGTAAGTGAAAAAGGTGTGGTAGAATCGGCCTCGGTATTTGTTAGCAGCGGTCATCCTGTGCTGGATGACTCTGCTCTCACTGCCGCCAAGAAGGCTCGGTTCAAACCCGCTGAACGGGGTAGCAAACCTGTTGCTTCGGAGATGAATCTGCAATTCGAATTTCGGCTTGAGGATCGGCAGGAGTGATCATGGAACAAAAAGGTGCCAAAGAAAAAATTTCACTCGGATTTGCGGTGGGTGATCGAGTTTGGGTGGAGCGGTTGAAAGATCATGGTCGTATTGTTTCGATGAGTGATGATGGCTGTAGAGCGGTGATAGAGTTGGGTAAGGTTCAATTCAATTTAGAATTGTCCAGCCTTGCTATGGGACGCGAAAAATCAAAACTGCGTGGGCGTAAAGCTCATGCTGAGGATTTAAGCAGGAGCCAGCCCTCTAGAATTATTCAGCCATCCCGACGTGTGGCGGCGGCCCGTGAAATTGATATGCATGGGCTGAGGGTCGAGGAAATGCTGGCGAAGTTGGATCACTTTTTAAACGATGCCTTATTAGGCGGAGTAGATGAAATTCGTATCATCCATGGACATGGCTCAGGCGCTTTGAAGAAGGCTGTGCATCAGCGTTTGAAAGAAATTGGAATCCGCCATTTTCGTTTGGGCGAACCCGGACAAACCCCTGGTGGTGATGGGGTCACGATTGTCACGCTGTAGGCTAAATGCTCGAGGGTAACTATCGCGCCTGCCAAGCCAGATGTCTTGTTATCCATCCTCGGCCGATTAAGCAATGTGTAGCACGTGGCGCTTGATTACCGACGTGAATTGTATTCTGGAGCCGGCGGTCTCCGCCGGTAGCCTTCGGTGGGCGCGAAGTCTGACAGGCTGCTAGAGGCCAATGCCACTAACATTTTACAGTTTATTTAAGGGAAAAAGATGCACCACCCGCTTCGCTTGAGGGTGTCCTTTCGGCAACCATGAAGTGAGTCGATTTTGATGGCTGGCGAACCGATTTTGATCTTGCTGACCAGTTCTAAGCCGGGGCGGGGATATTATCCTTATAATTCCACGGCATCCAGCTGGCAGGATTTGCGATGAGTTCGCAGATCCTGCGCCGGAGGGTG
>JBBQNS010000188.1:0-4029 GCA_038330175.1 Kiritimatiellia bacterium | reverse complement strand
CGTTTTTTAGCATTCTTCCGAGTAACCATCTGGGTGATCTCCTTTCAGGGTTGCTTGACTTGAACTTCAGCCAATCCTACAGGGATCCCCAGATGGTTGTTCAACAATAAATCACATGTTTAGATGCAAAATTCAGGTGATACTTTTGGAGGGCGAAGCTTGCTGAGCCGCGTGAACAGGGCGAATCATGCGTGTCCGTCGCATCCGAAACGTCCTTAGGCGAAGATTTGGGGTCTGCGATATTCCCTTGCATCTCGATCTCTTATCTCTATAATCTCCAACCGTTTTTGATTCCAATTGTGGCTGAAATTTAAGGAGTATATTATGCGATACGTCGTGTGTATCAAACAAGTTCCGGAAACCACGGATGTGAAAATTAATCCGGAAACTAACACCCTGATGCGGGATGGTGTGGTTTCTATCATTAATCCTTTCGACATGTACGCGATCGAAGAAGGTTTACGGCTGAAAGCCCTGCATGGTGGCACCGTTACCGTCCTCTCAATGGGCCCCCCCCAAGCCGATGCCGCCTTGCGTGAAGCCATTGCCATGGGCGCCGATGACGGCATCCTCGTTTCGGACCGGGCCTTTGCCGGAAGCGACACGTGGGCCACAAGCTACACGCTGGCCATGGCCATCCGTAAAATCGGCGCCTTTGACCTGATCATTTGCGGTAAACAGGCCTCCGATGGTGACACCGCGCAGGTGGGACCCGGCATTGCCGTCCACTTGAATCTCCCGCAGATCACCTATGTTCGTAAGATCGAATCGTTGGACGAAAAAAATATTGTGGCCGAGCGCCTGATGGAAAATGGCTATGAAGTCATTCAGTCGCCTCTCCCCTGCGTACTTACCGTGGTTAAAGAAATCAATGAGCCGCGGCTTCCGTCTTTAAAAGGAAAAATGGCCGCCAAAAAGGCCGTAATCCCGACCTGGAAAGCAGCCGATCTGAATTGCGACCCCAAATGCATCGGCTTGGACGGTTCCCCAACCAAGGTCGTAAAAATCTTCACGCCGGCCCCACGGCAAGGTGGCGAAATTTTCCAAGGCGAGCCTGCCGATTTTATTCCTCAACTTGTAGCCAAAATCAAAGACGCCATTTTAGGCGCCGCGCAATAAGGTATCCCCATCATGAGCGATCCTATTAAAATCAAAGATAATTGTGTGCTTTGCGGCGCTTGCGTCAAGGTCTGCCCCTTTGGAGCCATCACTCAAGTTGATCGTAAAACCGCCCCGGTCATCGATCTCGAAAAATGCACGCTTTGCGGGTCCTGCGTCGCCGTCTGCAGATTCGACGCCATCTACATGAAGGAACAAGAAAGTTCCGGCATCGATTTGACGGCCTTCAAAGATGTCTGGGTTTTCGCTGAACAACATGATGGCGATATCCAATCCATTACTTTCGAGCTACTCGGTGAAGGCCGCAAATTGGCCGATTCCCTGGGTATGCGGCTTTGCGCTGTTCTGCTGGGAAGCAATATCGCGAG
The DNA here is from genome assembly GCA_038330175.1 of Kiritimatiellia bacterium. Classification (GTDB taxonomy): domain Bacteria; phylum Verrucomicrobiota; class Kiritimatiellia; order CAIKKV01; family CAITUY01; genus JAABPW01. The sequence goes on along the minus strand of JBBQNS010000188.1, from coordinate 2,542 downwards.
CAAGTCAGAGGAACTGATCTCACGCGGAGCCGACAAGGTGTATGTAGTGGATCGTCCCGAGCTGGCCTATTTCCAGGATGAGTGTTATGGAAATGTCCTGATTGAATTGGTCAACCGTCACAAGCCCAATGTCTTCCTATGTGGCGCCTCTACCATTGGACGCAGCTTGGTATCCCGTGTGGCGGTCAAGGTAAATGCAGGTCTGACAGCGGACTGCACGGCCCTGGCGATCGACCCCACGACACTGAACCTTCTACAAACGCGGCCTGCCTTCGGTGGCAACATCATGGCAACGATCGAAACGCCGAATGCCCGCCCTCAAATGGCCACGGTACGGCATAAGGTCATGAAGGAAGCCGTCGTGAACCCCGAACATAAGGGCGAAATCGCGATGGAGACGATTGCTGAAGTGCTCCTTCAGTCAAAAGCCAAGCGCCTGAAATTTGTTCCTGAAGTCGAATCCACCATGAATATTGCGGAAGCCAATATCATTGTATCCGGTGGCCGAGGGCTTCAAACGGTTGAGAATTTTAGCCTGTTGCGCAAGCTGGCGGATGTCTTGGGAGCCGGCGTAGGCGCCTCGCGTGCCGCCGTGGATTCCAATTGGATCCCTTATTCGCATCAGGTCGGACAAACCGGCAAAACGGTATGCCCTAAAGTTTATTTTGCCATCGGCATCAGTGGTCAAATCCAGCATCTGGCGGGAATGCAGTCTTCGGATATCATTATTGCGGTCAATAAAGATCCTGACGCGCCGATCTTCAAGGTTGCGACCTATGGCATCGTGGGCGACTTATTTACTATCGTTCCCCAACTCACTGCAGAGTTTAAAAAAGTTTTGGGTAAATAGGATTGCGTTCAAACTAGAGGAGCGTTAGATTTAATCGTAACTTTTTACTGGAGATACTTTACACATGAATATGAAAAAAATATTGGGCTCAGTTTTGATGGCGTTGACAATAGTGGCAACCAGTGATTGCGTCTGGGCCGGTTCAGCCACTCCTAACTCCATCATGGTGGTGCCTGCCCGCAAGCGCTTGGTGCAGCTGGCCTTTAAAATCGCTCAATGCAAGGAAATCGGATTGGTCACCTACAATACAAGTCCGGGACTTTCGGCTCCCCTTCTCCACGCGTGGAACGGACGAGAATGGATCCAAATCAGCATGGATGATTACGTTGAAGGACGCTTCATGTCGGGCGACCCCAAACACGTTTTTCTCCTGGGTGATGTCTCTTCCCTGCCGCTCCAGATGATGGATGGCCCCACCTGGTATAAGGGGCTCAACCGGATCACCACCTTTGATACCGCCACCATCGTCAATCAGATGGGCAATGTATTGCATTTTTCTGCACGCCAATGGAAATGGCTGGCTGAAATTTACGGGATGAAAATTAAAGACGAGAGTACTGAGCAACGCCGGTATGGACGTTGGGGTGCGCCGGGCAAAGAAGTTGATCTGACGCCCAATAAGCTCGAGACGGTCGTTCTTCCGCCTGCGCCGCTTATCACCGATTTCACTGTAGAGAAAAAAGCCGCGCCTGTTTCCTCCGTGAAAGTCGAAGAACCCCAAGCCAAAATTGAACCGGTGAAGGCGGAAATGCCTTTGCCGCCTCAGACGGAAGCCCCTGCGGTTGCCGCCCCCGTGGTACCTTTAACTGTCACCATTAAGCCTGAAACCGCCAAAATCGAAGCCGTAAATGTTGAGAAGCCGGCGGTTAAAGAAGACGTCATTCCGGTTGCGCCGGCGGTGACCCCGGCAGCCAAGTAACGCCCGTTAATTCAATTTACGGCAACGCACGCCGCCATCGTGCAAGAGAGAACGGGTTTGCGAACTAAACTCATACTCGTTTTCATAGACCACCTCTAGAACCCCTGCATTGATGATCATTTTCGCACAGGTGAGGCAAGGGCTTAAGGTCGAGTATAGGGTGGCGCCTCGTAATGCAATGCCGTGATAAGCCGCCTGCGTGATGGCATTTTCCTCGGCATGACAGCAGATACACTCCCCTAGGGCCGACCCTGACGGGGCGGAGCTAGCACATCGCTCGCAACCCCCTTCGAAGCAATTTTTTACGCCACGCGGTGTGCCGTTATAGCCAGTAGATATAATCCGATGATCTTTGACGATCACTGCTGCAACTTGGCGTCGGCAACAATTGCCACGCGAGGCAACCACTTGCGCAATATTCATGAAATAATGATCCCAATCCGGACGAGCTAATGTCTCTGTGTTCATGGCCAGTAAAATGCCCCTGCCCTCGCCAATGGTCAAGCAGATATCGCAAGAGGGCTGTTCGACGCAGGGGGAAACGAACTTGTGGGGCGATTAAGGGGCACCTGATGGGCATCGCGCGCAAGCGCTACTCCTACAAGGAAGAGGACTCCAGAAAGGGTGCTCCCGATCATCAGGTCCTGTTGATTTTTATGAAGATGTGGAGGGACGCTTCGTTCTGATGTAGGGCCGGGGGGGGGGGGGGGGGGGGGGGGGGGATAGGGGGGAGGGGTCGCAAAAAACCCCCCCCGGGCAGACCCCCCCGCCCC
>JBBQNS010000187.1:0-4171 GCA_038330175.1 Kiritimatiellia bacterium | reverse complement strand
CATAAATCATATTCCGATAATTGAAAATATCACTGCACATCCAAGAAAAATTCATATCGGTTCAAATTCTAATATTAATTGTATCGCATCAGATTCAGACACCGGGAAGCGCAAAAATCAAGGTGTGTCCCACCTTAAGCTTGATGCCGGGGGCGGTTCCCCAGTCATTATCAAGCACTTCCGCGCCACGCGGGATAAGAGCTTGGCTTCGGTTAGATGCCGGCATTTCCCGCCCAATCTGTTTAAAGAAGGTTTTAATACGCTCAAGGGAGGGGGGGTGCAAATCCAGGGGCTTATGAGTGAGAGCGGCAAACGCCTGACGGGTCAAGTCATCCATAGTGGGCCCCAACCCGCCGGTCACGATAACTAGCCCCGCCTCTTGAACGGCAGACTCCAAAATTTTAACGGTGGCATCCAGATTATCCCCAATAGTTTTGTGATACAGCGGCATAATGCCACGATCAACTAAATGAGTACTCAACCACGCTGAATTTGAGTCTAGAGTTTGCCCGAGAACCAATTCATCACCAATAGACAAAATAATCGCATTCATAATTAACTCACTTTAAATCCGAGCTCCTCCAAGACACGACGTAATTTATCATTACCTCCGTTTAATTTTACAGCAGTATATTTGAATTCGCGCCGCTCTGGGTAGTTACTCCTCAAAAGGTCGAAGTTCTTGATCCGCGCCTTTTCGTCAGCAACGGCCGATTCACGGAAGCGGCGATCATCCCCCTCCAGGTCGTACACCTGCCGGACCACTTCTCGTAAAACATCCTGGACCGACCGACCGCCAACTTCAACCCAGACTTCCGGAACCAAGGGCGGCGGCATCAGGGATTCATGCGACCAGGTTGCCGGTACCCCTAAAAATTTGCATACTTCCCGATACACCATCACCGTGCCCATCACCTTGCCCTCGAAGGAATGCCCTGCGATATGAGGGGTTGCGATATCCACCCGCGTCAATAAATCCATCCGATAATGGGGTTCCCCTTCCCAGGTATCCAAAACCACATGGCTAACCTTATGAGCATCCAAAGCGCCCAATAAAGCCTGCGAGTCAACGACCGCCCCCCGTGCCGCATTAATCAAGATCAACCCTTTTTTTGCGCGCCCGAAGAATGCCGCATTGGCCAGATGAACGGTTTTATCCGGCCCCTCTTTCGTCAATGGCACATGAACGGTAATGATATCGGACTCGGCAAGGATCCGGTCTAAACTGACAAAAGCGTTTTCCCCTTCTCCCGACTGACTACTGGCTACGGCATGCTGATTCCTTCCCTCGGCCCGCTCCCTGGGAGGATCATTCATCAAAACCCGCATGCCTAGGGCCTGTGCTTTTTGAACAACACGGCGCCCCACATTGCCAACTCCGATGACTCCAATGGTTTTCCCTTCCAAGGTAAACCCGTTCTGAGTGGCCAGAAAAAGCAATGCGGCGGTAACATACTCCGATACGCTATTGGCGTTACACCCAGGCGCAAAACACCACTTAATTCCCGCCTCATCAAAATAGGGAATATCCAAGTGGTCAGTGCCAATTGTCGCCGTTCCGACAAAACGGACCTGACTGCCTTCCAATAATCCGCGATTCACCTTGGTCGTTGAGCGGAGTGCTAGAATCTGTGTCTCCCGAACATCCGCCGCCTTGATGGCGCGCCCTTCGATGATACGAGTTTCACCAAGGGTGCTGAAAGCTTCCATCGCAAACGGCATATTCGTGGCACATACAATTTTCAAGGACACAGTCACCTCCCACAATTAAATAACCGACACGCATTGGCGTGCAACCCTTTACACTTGACGAAATCAAGCCCAATTTACGACTTTCAGCCCGGGGATTTTTCGATAGTGCTTCGTATTATTGCTGACTACTGAATAGTTAAGCATCAGGGCGGTGCAGCCTATTACCAGGTCAAAATCATCGACGGTCGTCCCAGAGGCTGAAAGGGACGCTTTGATCTCCCCAAAGCTATCCATCACGGAGCGGCTAATGTCAATGATGGGGTAGAGTTCAGCAAGCCGGTGCACCCTGGCCAGATTCTCAACAACTCGTTCCGATTTGCGACAGCCGTAGACAAGTTCCCCATAGGTAATGACCGATATCGCCTTAGGTGTATTTCCACATGCTTTGAAGTTCCCGACAACACGATGGTTGCCTTTGAGAAAATAAATCAGCGTATCCGTATCAAGTAGATACATCAGAACCCCCCTTTGAATCGTCCCGTTGAACGCCCGCTGCGGATGGCATCGGCAATCTCCCTGTCAGACCGGGAATCATCCCACGACCCAGCCAAGCGCAATACCTCTTCATCAGCCATGGCCGTCAGGGTTCGAGGCGTTGCCAGGTAGCGCGTAATGATCTCAATGACTTCCTGGCTAATGGACCGGTTTTCCATCGCCGCTCTTCTCCCGAGCGCCCCATAAAGATCATCATCCATGCTTCGAACTTGTAAAACAGCCATAATTGTCTCCTTGTAATATTTCATGAACATTGAATCATATTTCATGCACACACACAATGGAGAAAAATCGGCAGTTTCATATTGTTCATGAACTGGTGAAATGAAATAGCCGCTGGGCATTCAAAGTGGTGATGTCCGCAAGGCGCTCAACCGACACCCCCCTGAAAGTGGCAAGCAGCGCCGCAATAGCAGGAAGATAACAGGGCTCATTGGGCTTACCTCGATGGGGAACCGGCGCGAGGTAGGGCGAATCGGTCTCGATCAACAGCCGGTCATCAGGAATCACCTTAGCCACCGCTCGTAGCGGATCCGCATTCCGAAAGGTGACGATACCACTGAAACTGATCATAAACCCCAAGTCCATCAATTTTCGGGCAAACAGTTCCTCTCCGGTAAAACAATGCAACACGCCAATCCGATCCTGTTCTCCTGTCCAGGATTTGGCATGGGCAGTCAACAATTCCAACGTTTCAGTATCAGCCTGACGACTGTGGATTATCACCGGAAAAACTAATTCCCTAGCCAACGTCAGTTGGGATTCCATTAAGGCCTGCTGTAAATTTGCGGTCTCAGGCTCGTAATGAAAATCAAGTCCGATCTCTCCGATGGCAGTCACCTGCCCCACCGGAGCCGATTGAATCAGGGCGCGAATATCGTCAACTTTGGCGTCCGAGCCGGCTAAACTGCGATCATACCCGACCGCCGCTTTGACACGGTCTGGGAAGGCGGCGGCCAGGCTCAAGGCGGCCGCATTGGTATCCGGTTCACAGCCCACCGCCATGATACGCCCCACTCCGGCAAAGCGTGCCCGCTCCATCATCCCGGAAATAATATCAGGAGTCATGGCAACTTTGAAATGGGCATGGGTGTCTACCAACATGGAATCAGCCCGCCCGTTCATGTTCGAATTTGACGATCGCACGCAATTCGGCATACGCTTGATCAAGATCGTCATTCACAACCTGATAGTGATATTCACGTTGGCGAGCGATTTCCCCCTGCGCATTCAAAACACGCCGCTCGATCACCTCCGCCGCATCCTCGCCCCGTTTCTGGAGGCGTTCTCGCAGGGCCTGGACCGAAGGCGGACTGATAAAAACATCTACATACGACTTTGCTAGGATCCCGCCCAGCGCCGCCGCTGCTGTCCGCACCGCCGCCGCGCCCTGCACATCAATAATGAGAAGCACATCTTTGCCGGACTTAAGCCCCTCCTCAACCGTACTGCGTAGGGTACCATATTGGTTTCCATGCACCGTAGCATGCTCCAGGAATTGCCCAGCAGCTACACGCCGGTTGAATTCTGCCTGAGTCAGGAAGCAATAATCCTTTCCATCGACCTCAGCGCCGCGCGGGGCGCGGGTGGTGCAGGAAATAGACCGGATCATATCAGGAAGGTCTGCCAGCAAGCGCTCACACAGTGTGGACTTACCAGCACCCGATGGAGCCGACACCACCAACAACAAAGGCCGCCGGCCGTCAGGAAATTTTGTAATTTTCATGGGAGGTATTTTTCATTGGTTTTAAGGTGGCGGGGCTATCAAGCTAAGGAAAAATTCATCATAAACATGAGTCCTTCTTGATGAATTCCTAGTAGGTCGCGCGCTATGAGCGCGACATTCTCTGGCGGGCTCATAGCGCCCTCCCTCCCCAAGCCAAGCTTATGTTGCGATATTCAATGGTTTTGACCTTAGCTTGAT
>JBBQNS010000186.1:0-4211 GCA_038330175.1 Kiritimatiellia bacterium | reverse complement strand
GTGACTGACCACGGGGTCGTTTTTCCATGAATCGGCTGGTAAAGCAACGTGTCTTTCATGTTTTTCTTGACCCCAGCTTACACGTAAGTCAGGCTTTTGACCGGAAAAATCCCCCCACAAACCCAGAAGCGCCGAATGAATGCTCTCGGACAGATGGTCGGCGGCATCGCGCATGACTTCAACAACGTGCTCATGCCGATCATGGGGTTACCCAAGCTCCTGCTGTCCAAACCAGAGTTGCTGGACAATAAGAATGAAGTAACCAGCGCTCTGGAAATTATTCTCTCGGCGGCGATAGATGCACGGGAAATCGTCCGGCAGTTATGCGAATTCTACCGACCTGCGGACGCTCTCGCCGTTTGCCCTGTTACCTTACAGGATCTGGTGCACCGAGCGATTACCATCACCAAACCATTATGGGAAACACAGGCTCAGGTCGGCGGCAGAAGTATCCGGATCGAGACGGCCCTTCCCGCTGACCCGGTCATCGTACTGGCGAACGATTCCAGCCTTCGAGAAGTGCTGACGAATCTGATCATAAACGCCGTGGACGCCATCCCGGGAGACGGCACCGTCACGATCGGGGCGTCACAGGCTGGCGACGAGGCCGTTATCTGGGTTGCCGACACCGGCACCGGAATGCCCGAGGAAATTTGGCAACATTGTTTCGAACCATTTTTCTCGACCAAAGGCGAACACGGCACGGGGTTGGGCCTCGCGGTGTGCTATGGCATTATGCAGCGGCATGGCGGCCGCATCGAGGTAGAGAGCGAAGAGAGCAAGGGAACGACGTTCACGATTCATTTGCCGCGAACACCACCGCAGAGCAAGCAGATTGAGCCGAGAGAGGCCGACTCGTTATCCGGATTCTCGGGCACACTTCGGGTGCTGGTGATTGATGATGAAGAAGTGTCACGTGCGCTGCTGAGCCGTTACCTCGCCAGTGCGGGTCACCTGGTGGAGACGGCCAATAGCGGGCGCCAGGCAATGCAAATACTTTCCGCGGGCTTCTTTGACCTTGTGATAACAGACCGATCCATGCCGGGTATTGGCGGAGACGAACTGGCCCATGCCATCAAGCGCACCTCGCCCGCCACACCGGTACTGATGCTGACGGGCGTTGGCGATCTGATGAATTCCAAGGTGGAACACCCGGAAGGCGTGGACGAGATCTTGGGAAAACCGGTCACGCAAGACGAGCTGCTTCAGGCCATCGGGAGCGTCATGTCGAGGCTGAAGAAACAAAAAGGTGCGCGAGATACGGCGCCCCAGGAAACAAATTATTGAATACTCCCATCCAAAACGAAACATCATCCATTTCGGTGGCAGTGTTTGACGACGACCGCAATAGTTGCAAGGTCATCGAGACCTGCCTTCGATCCATGAATTGCACGTCCCGAATATTCACGGACGCCCATCTGGGATTGACAGAATTAATGGAGCACCCCGCAGATATTGTCATCACCGACTTGCGCATGCCAAAACTTGACGGCCTGACCCTCCTGAAACGCATCAAGGAGAAATCGCCGTTGGTCGAAGTCATCATGGTAACCGGTTATGCCGACAAAGGGGTGGCTATCGAAGCGCTGCGATGGGGAGCATTTTGCCTTCTGGAGAAACCTTTAAATCCAATTGAGCTTATCGAGATCGTCAAGCGGACAGTCGTTTTCAGAACAACACAACAGGAGCGAGACCGCCTCGCCGAGCAATTATCCCTTGTGACACAACAGGAAGCAAAACGGTGGGGCATTGACGCCTTTGTGGGTGAGTCGCGCGCAATGCGGGAGGTTGTGAAGACTATTCGACTGCTTCAGGCCGCCCCGGCGACGTCAGTGCTCATCACAGGCGAGAGCGGAACTGGCAAAGAATTGGTGGCGCGGGCGATTCACTTTGGCAGTGTCCGTACGGTAAAACCTTTTATTCCGGTAAACTGTTCCGCCATCCCTACTGAACTGGCAGAATCCACCTTGTTCGGACACCGCAAGGGTTCATTCACGGGGGCGTCCGGTGATCGTAAAGGATGTTTTGAACATGCCGATGGGGGCACGGCTTTTCTGGATGAAATTGGCGACATGCCGCCAGCCATCCAGGCAAAACTACTGAGGGTGCTGGAAGATGGAGTCGTGGTTCCCGTGGGGGCAACTGAAGGGCGAAAAGTGAATGTCCGGGTGATCGCCGCCACGAATATGGACCTGGGCGCAAAAATAGCCGCCGGTTTATTCAGGGCCGACCTCTTTTACCGTTTAAACGCATTTCCCGTGAGCGTCCCTCCCTTGCGGAAACACTCTGAAGATGTGCCACTGCTAGCCACTCATTTCACCCGGTTACTCTCCTCGGAAATGGGCATCGTTTGTCCTCTCTTAAGTGACGACGTTAAAGCAACCTTGGAGCAGTATAACTTTCTGGGCAATACGCGGGAACTGAAGAATATTATCGAACGGGCCTTGATTGAATGTGCCGGAAAAGTCATTACCATCAAGCATCTCCATCTTGCGGACTGCGATCCCCGTTCTGTTTCAAATGTTCCCGACCCCTCATTCTGGCCCTTGCCCGCGAATCTGCACGAGGCGGAGGGGATGCTCATCAAGCGTGCCGTAGACCAAGCCGCCGGCAACCTCTCCTTGGCTGCTCGCGCCCTTGGCATCAGCCGCACAAAGCTCTACCGTATGCTCTCGCTGCCGGACTCCAAGCCGTAGGGCACTGCCCATAGCCCTGAGTTGTCCTGTTTGAATACACAGCCGGTTGATATGTATCAAATCACGACAACACGAAGCAGGAACCATAAATCGCACATTAAGCCATAAGCAATTCATTTCCAAACGATTACATTCTCATCGTCTGGGTTGGCACGTGATTTGCTAATATAGATTATCTTGAAAACAACTATTCAAACCAACTACGACAGGAGCATGAATATGAGAAAGCCGACGATTATCAAGACAACCCAGTACCTTACAGCAGTGTGCTCACTATGCGCGATGATGGGGAGCGCGGCACTGGTGCAATCAGGAGATGCTTCCGTGGTAATGTCCAAGGTAAAAGCCCATCCGGAAACAATCAATAGTGGTGATCGTTATGGCATGACACCCCTGCACATTGCCGTCCTCGCGAATCAGCGTGATCTGGTCGTTTATCTTCTCGACCAAGGCGCGTCCGTCACGACCTGCGACAACCGCGGGTGGATGGCACTGCATCATGCCGCTGAAAAGGGCTACGTTGATATTGCAGAGATTCTCATTAGGCATGATGCGAACGTCAATGCCGCTAACACAATGCAGTGGACACCCATGCATCTCGCTGCGTTACGCGGACATCAATTGTTAGTCGCCTTCCTCATCACTAAAGGCGCCGATGTGTTTGCCCTGAACAACCGGCAAAATACTCCTTATAACCTCGCGGTTGAGTATGGCCACCTTGAGGTCAGGGACTACCTTGTCGCCAATATGGGCAAGAATCGCTCCCTAAGCCCGAACAATGGTTCTGGACAACAAATAGCCAGTCAATTCGCCCGATTCAAATAATGACCGCATGAAGAAACACCTCTCCATCATCGTGGCCCTTCACGCGGTAAGTCTCCTGTGCCTGACCTCTGATGGTTTCGCCCAACAGCCAGAGGCGCCCAAGACCTCACAATCAGCGAGTTGGTTTCATCGCACATTCAGCACCCTGTCGTGGGCCGATACGATCACCTCTGCAACATCGCCGCGTGATCTCTGCTGGCAGGTGCGTCGTCATGTTTCCTACTGCAAAAAGCCTGAATTCCAATGGTACGACGGATGGCTGACGTGGTCACGGGGCACCGGGGATTGCAAAGCCATGGCCTTCTGCGTGAAGGAACTGTGTGATGAAAAAGGGTTCGTGAGCTGGATTTACGTGATCCCTCCCCAGGGCAGACATTTAGGACATGCGATCACAATGGGCCTCTGGCAGGGCAAATTATGGATGTCGAGTAATGGACAATATTATGCAGTGAAGTCTGAGCAAGATGCCTTACGACAGTGCGGCTACTTGCTGGGGCGGGAACAGGATACATTGGAATTCCTTCATCTCTCAGCAGCACTATGAAGAAGTGGTTATAAGCCCCTTATAACTGATCCCCTCCTCGGAGGGGTTGGGGGTGGGTTCTTTTCTTGAACTTGGACTAACGAATCGCTTCCAAGGGCGGCATTTCGCGGAGGGATTTCTCCCGTGCCTCATTCTGCAGCGTCTGC
>JBBQNS010000185.1:0-4219 GCA_038330175.1 Kiritimatiellia bacterium | reverse complement strand
AGCAGATGTGGAGCGTCGAGGTGACATTATGGATCGACCACTCCATTATTTCCTTCAGCTCCTCCCAGTAATCCACCTCTTCGAACTTCAGATGTTCCACCGGCGCCCCGGTGATGATAAGACCGTCGTACTTGTTGTTTTTTGTTGTGGGGGGGGGGGCCCCCCCCGCCGCGTGGGCAGGACGAATCATGCTAGTCCATCGTGGACGGAACGTCCTTAGGCGATAATTATTCGGGATCGCGGTTATCTCTGGCAACGGGCGGGCGAGAATGCTATCGTGTCCACGTTTTATGCCTGTTTGCATGGTCTGAGCTGAAAAAATAGGATCGATCAGAAAATTGAGAATATGAAAATAGAATCTAAATTTGGACAGATAATCGAGATCCTGAGCACTGCCATTGAATCTGGTAAATTCGGGGTAGGCATGCGGCTTACCTCTGAGCACGAGCTTTCAAGCAAATACGGTATCAGCCGCAATACCGTGCGGGAAGCCATCAGCTCGCTCGTACAGCAGGGCTACCTCGTGCGGAAACAGGGGAAAGGGACCTTTGTAATCAGTTGTCACCCCCAGGCAGAGGCATCCTCCACGTACGCCATCTTCATTCACGCGCTCGGACATGTGCATGAAGGGCAAACGCGCGCGTTGGTTCGCACGTTCCAGCAGCATGGGGCCATCCCTGTGGTTTACGATATGCGAGACATCACCAGTGATAAGCAGGCTGAAAAAATCCTGACGCGGCTTGTCGAACGTGGCTTGGAGGGCGTCGTGGTGGAAGAGGGAATCGCGAAAATCCTGATCGAGATATGCAAGCGTACCGGCCATAAGTTGCCGGCCTTGGCGGTGCTGAATTCGACCGTGAACCGGTCGCTGCCCGCTCAATACGTTCTGACGGATTTCGAGCACGGAACCAAAATTGGCACACAGCATCTATTGTCTTTGGGGTGCCGCCGGATTCTGTTCGTGATTCATCGAAATCTTTACCTGTCTCCCGGAATGCCGCTCGACACGGTGCCTGGGTTGTACGGCGAGGCGATTCGCGGGTACCAGCGTGCGCTGGCCGATGCGGGACTTTCGGATCGGGAGCAGATATTCCTGATCGACCACGAGTTTGCTCAGGACTCTGAAGATCGGGCGCGGCTGAAGGAACTTCTGTCCGGGCCGGATCGCCCGGATGCCGTGTTTGCATTCGGCGACTATCGGGCCAAGCATGTCATTGACATCGCCGACGAGTTGGGGCTCAGGGTGCCGCAAGATTTATCGGTCATGGGCTACTGGAACACGCCTTGGGCCGAGATGACACGGGTGCCGCTGACCTCGATTTCCATTCTTGAAGAAAAAATTGCGCAGATCGCGGCACAAAAACTGATTGCGGCCCGGACGACAGACAATCAGGTACCCGGAACGGTGATCATTGAACCCAAACTGGTCATACGCGGATCCTGCGGGCAGGCTTTGAAGACAGAGTCATGACGTAGATTTAGGCCGGGTTAGTTTAAAGCCCTGTAACCGCGTAAGAGTAAGGCGCCGTTTGCGAATTGAGTGATTTTGGCCCGGTGGACAATCAGAAGCTTATTCAGGCCTCATTCAGTAATGCCGTGCAGGTGCTCTCCGGCACGGGAGGAATCCTGTTCTTGAGTCCTGCGCAGTCCAGATCCCTGAATGTGGAAAACACCTACCAGCGGTCATTCCGTATTCCCGCTCCTCTGGAGTCCTGCAAGCAATGGGGTACCGGAACGGGTTTCACCATCGTCGAGGTGGGCGATAAGAATACGACGATCGACCTTCCTCAAATGGCGGGACTACAACTCACTCGAACCCTGCGCATGGGGGCGGACGACAGCCTGCCGCACTGGACCACCGACCACATGGTCAAGTCCATGAGCAGCCCATAAAGTGGTATTACCGTCCTGCGACCAACCTGCCTCCGCGCGAGGCGACGCTGACGGTTTCCCGTGATGCGGTTCAGTTGACCTTCAACGGAAGCGCCCGCTTTGAAGGGCTGTCGGGAGAGGCCCAACCGGCTCGCAACCTGCGCGGCAAGAATGTGCCCGTCAAGGCTGGGCAGACGACGCTGGACATTGCGTTCCCTACGGCCGAGGTGAATGGCGACTATGCCGTATTTATCGAACAGAACTGGATTTCCATGCGGGCGGTGACAAAGAAAACTGCCACCGGATTTACGGTCAACTTCGGTCAGCCAGCACCTGAAGGGGCGGCGGCCGACTGGATGATCGTTCGATAAGCCTGTAGTAACGACGGGATTCTATCCCGTCGAACAATGTTATAAGAATGTGTTGGGGGCGTCGTTTCTACACGTAGAAGCGGCGCCCCCGCCGCTTTTCTGAGGCCAGACGGGAACGTAATGGAGGCATCTCGTCTACCGTAGAAGCGGCGCGCCTATTTGGCGAAACGACGCGTGCCGTCAATGAGGCCCTGTGCGAGGGCACGCCCTATGTTGCCGAATTGCTCGAATATGATCTGGAGACCGGTCGAAGCGTTCAGCGATTCCGACGACGTTTGCCAGCCCTTTTGCGCCTCTTCATTAAGGAGCCGTTCATGATCAGTTGCACTGAGTTTATCCCCGCCTACAGCCAGCTTTTCAAGACACTTGAACGGTTGGGTGGGAAGGCTGCTGTGGACGCATTCTGGCGTTATTTGTCCCTGAAATTCCTTACCAACCTGCACGACCTGGTAACGGCCAAGGGGATTCGGGGATGCTGGCTGTACTGGAGTCATACGCTGAATGAAGAAGCCGCCGATTTTACCATCGCAGTGCGGTCAGGCGCGCTGCAGCCTTGTGGCGCGACGTGACCAGCATAGATTGGCTTGACTTCTAGTGATGCAATCATTAATTATCGTGCATGAAGTTTATAGAAAGAATTTCAGCTGGTAGGCTTTCGCGCTTTGTGAGCCATTTCTCCGTTGTTGTGGTTTCGGGGGCCAGGCAGGTGGGTAAGAGCACTTTGCTTAAACATCAGTTTCCAAAGTGGAATCGGGTGGTTTTCGACCCGGTGATCGATGTTGGTAATGCCAGATCCGATCCAGAACTTTTCCTCAACAACAATCCGGCCCCCCTGATCCTTGATGAGATTCAATATTGCCCGGAGGTGGTTCCCTGCATCAAGCGGCGCGTGGATGAAGACAAGCGGCCTGGTCTTTATATTTTTACAGGATCACAGCAATGGGCGGTGGTCAAGTCGATTGCAGAATCATTGGCCGGACGTGCCGTTTTTTTGGATTTGGAAGGGTTTTCGTTAGCTGAGCTTTGTGAGTCTACTGCTCGGGAGTCCTGGTTGGCGCGCTACTTGGATGCACCGTTTGAGTTTGTTAAAGAGGCGCATCCGCGTCTCGCCGTTCAGGGAACCCTTTACGAACGTCTTTGGCGCGGTTGGCTACCTGAAATGAATAGTCTCCCGGAGGATCTTGGTGAGGATTTCTTCGCCGCTTACATGCGAACGTACGTTGAGCGGGATGCCCGCTTGATGCTTGAGGTGGATGATTGGCAACAGTTTGGCCGGTTTGCGCAACTGGCGGCGGCGCTTACGGCACAGGAAGTCAACTACAGTCATTTGGGCCGGGACATCGGCATTACCCCGCAGTCTGCCAAGCGATGGCTGGCGGTACTGAAAGCCACCTTTCAATGGCATGAAACGCCTGCTTATCACGGCAATACGATCAGGAGACTTTCCGCCAAACCGAAGGGATATTTTGCAGACACCGGGCTTGCTTGCCATCTCACCCGGATTTCGTCGCCCAGGGCGCTGGGTGGGCATCCTCTGATCGGGGCGCTGTTCGAGACCTGTGTGGCGTCTGAAATTCGCAAGCTTATGACTCCCCTTTCGCGAAAGGCCAACCTTTACCATTGGCGTTTGCACAGCGGCAGCGAGGTGGATTTTCTGCTTGAGCGGGACAATGTGCTGTATCCAATTGAGGTCAAACTTGGCAGCAGGCCTTCAAAGATGGACGCAAGAGGGTTTCAGGCTTTGCGTGAGTGTTATCCCCAGAAAACCATTGCGCCTGGCTTGGTCATTGCTCCCGTTGAAAAATTTGAGCAATTGACCCAATGGGACTATGCGGCTCCCTGGGATTTGGCATAGTGTCCGAGGAGCCGAAGTCTCGACTAAAGACGCCCAACCCACGCGGGGGCGGCAGCCAACCCCCCCCCCAAAAAAACAAAAATTAAATTTTGTGGAGTTTTGTTGGGGGGGGGACGATATA
>JBBQNS010000184.1:0-4257 GCA_038330175.1 Kiritimatiellia bacterium | reverse complement strand
GGCTTCGAAAACATCGCCCATCCTGATATTCGCCAAAATGTCTTCCCTGAGGTTGAAGGTGAGCCAGACATCATGCAGGTCCACAATGCTGACGACCGGGAAACCGGGACTAACCAACTCTCCCGGATCAGGAATAACATCAACCACTTGTCCATCAACCGGGGCGTAAAGAGACGTTTCCCGCATATGTGCTCCCACCTCGGCAACCGTTCCCGCAGCCTGGCTTGCCTGGGCGGTGGCGGCACGTTTATCTTCCGTCCTGGCACCGGCAACGGCCATGTCGTAAGCCGACTTGGCGGCCTCTGCCGATTTCAGAGCCGACTGCCACTGGGCTTCGGCTTCGTCGCGTTTCTGGGCAGGAACGACGCCATCGATATGGAGCTTATCTATTCTATGGTACGTCTTGTCGGCCAAATGTGCCGCAGCCTTGGCCTTTTGCCAGTTGCTCAGCGACGCGCTGACTTCTTCCTTGCGTGGGCCGTTATAGGCCTTGTCACGCTGGGCACCGGCAAACCGCTGGGCGGCGTTCGCCTGCATCATTTTTGCGCGGATTTCCGGGCTATCCAGGGTGACGAGCAGCTGTCCCTTCGTGACGTGCTCGCCCTTTTTCACGTGCACGGTCGCCACGCGACCAAATATCTTTGAAGCTACCTGAATCTGCGTGGCGTCGACCTCTCCCTGAATAATCTGGGGAGGTGGTTTCAGGAGAAACCATCCGGCCAGGGAAAACATGGCGACCGCAGCCAGTAAGGCAAACATCACTCCCATTCTCTTCTTTACGTTCACAGCCGGACCTCCACGTCACTTCGGGCTAAATATTCCTCAAATCGTTCACTGTGGCCGCTTGTCTCCAGCAGTTCGGCCAGGGCCACATCGAATTCGTACAGGGCAACGAGCCGTTCCGTTTTCACTTTTGAGAGAGAAAGCCGGGCATCCACCACGTCGAGGGATGTTGCGTAGCCTTCTTCAAAGGCGCGCTGCCTCACGCGCAGGTACTCCTCAGCGGATTGACGCGCGGTTTCATTTGCATCGTATTGCTCCAAAGCCTTCATTACTTCCTGGTAGCGCTTTTCCGCCAAAGTCCCGATGGTCAAACGCCCTTGCTGCTCCAGGTGTGAAAGGCGCGATTCCGACTTTTGGGTCGCCATGACCCGGTTGTACCCTGAAAAACCCTCGAACAGATTGAAGTTGACCCCGACCCCCACGGCCCAGCGCGGTTCGAGTACCGTCAGATCTTTTCGGTAAAGCTCCTTCACCCCGAACAGGTATACCTCGGGGGCAAATGTGCCCAGTTCCTTTTTGTACCCCTGGTGGGCAGCCTCCCGCTGGGCAGCCAGTTGTTTTAAAGCAGGGTTGCCGGCAAGGCCCTGGTCACGGAAGTCCTCCATTGGACCGATGTCTCTGATCAGGAAAAGCGGCGATGCCGGCGTAATCTCCTCTTTGCTGGCAAGGATATCGCTTAAGGCGGTTCGGGCAATTGCAACATCCCGCACGGCGCGTTTATATTCCCGCATTGCCTCGGCATGGGTTACCTCGGCATGGAGCTTTTCTGCACGGGCGATCATTCCCTGCTCTTCCAGCTTGCGCGCATCACTGAGGTGCTGCTCCATTCCCTCCATGACCTCCCGGCGCACATCGGTCACAACCTGCGCCAGGCGCAGTCCGAAGTATCGCCTGGCCAGTTCGCTGATCAGGCCGGATTCGGTGCGTCGTCGCTTCTCCTTTGACTCTTCGAGAAAAGCGTCTGCGGCGCGATTGGCGGCCAGGATACGGCCACCGGTGAATACCGGCCATTTAAAGTTGACGTTGAATCGCCAGAATTCATCGTCCTGCACCGGAATGGTTCCTAATCCGGGGATGGAAATGGCGATGGGATCGTCAATGCGGGTATATCTGCCGCTTGCATCTATGCGGGGGAAATACAATCCCCGTGTCGCTGATTTTTCGTACTCGCGTTGACTCACTTCCATCCGGGCGGCCTGAATGGTTTCATTGGCAGTATGCAGTTTTTCCAGCGCCTGGCCAAAAGTCAATCCAGCCGTTTCGCCCGTGTGGGGAGCTATCATAGCGAGGAAAAGCATAAGAGTTACTAGCTGTAGTCTTTTCATAGGGCCCATCGCTTCTTTAGATATATGCCGGAAGGCCCCTTTAGGAGGCGGACTGCTGCGCAGTGCTGGGGGCTGGGGAAATTTAAGCGGCAGTTTTGCAAAACTCGGCAGGTTTCAACTATCTGCTCCACCCCGGCAGGGCTTTGATATGACCGCGAATCTCACTGTACCAGACTCCATAGCCAAAGGCGTTCGGGTGAAACGAATCGGCGGCGTAGTACTTATTCGGATCAAGGGAGAACGGATCACCTTTCTCTTCCCGGAACAGGTCAATAAAATGGACGGTATCTCCGCGAACGGTGGCCAGGAAAATCTTGCGCACGCTGAGAGTACGGCGGCGCATTAGCCACTGCAGTGCTTTCGGGCAAATAGGTGCGGCACCGACATTGCCGCAGGTAGCGACCACGACCTGGTCCCCGTATCCTCTCGTCTTTTCAATTACTGCAGCCAGACTTTTCTCCAATTCGGCCAGGGGTGTGAAACGGACAATGTCATTGCCTCCGATCTGCAGATACACCAGATCGAAATGCACCGCTCCCACAGCGGCAAGCTGGCCGGCGACATCACGCACCTTCGCACCACTGGCGGCCCTGTTGGTAACTTCGGCATCGGGGTAGTCCGCCGCCAGACGTCCGGCGAGGGAGAGTTGAGGAGCAATAGCCCCAACGCCCACACCGGTGCTGTCACCCAATACCAGAATGCGTCTCTTTGGCTGGGCTAAGATTCGTTCAAAGGGGACAGCATTTTTCACCACTGATTCGCTGACCGCCATATTTGCCAGGAGCGAACGATACTCCGCCCAGGCATAGATAAAAGTGGCAACGATTACTATCAGCGCAATCATCAAAGTGAAGAGCATTTACGTTTTCTCCGGCATTTCAAAAACGGTCACCTTATATTGCTGCGTATGCAGCATGTAGGCGTTCTCTGCTCCCATTGGTATTCAAAGGTAGCGACTCTTTCTGTGTAGTGAATAGAGAATAAACGATATGAGGGGCTTACATAATGGGCAGATGGCTGAAATTGTAATCAGTTATTCAGGCAACCGCGGGTAGGAATCTGTCCGATGTTTTGAGTCGTGTTTTAGAACACAAGTAATTAGTCTTTAATTAGACCTTCATAAGACAAACAACCATTCATTTTGTAATGAAACACGTAATAGAAAAAAGGACTCCCACTGATAGTTATTGCGGCACACGTCAGTTATCTTAAACAATAATAAATTAGCCTCTGGTTCTTTTACTGAATAACCATACGAGTTGAAATAATCCAAAGGAGATTTAAATGAGAACAGAAAAAAGGCAAAACCCCAAAGATTCAAAAGTGTATCTTATTGGTAGCGGAATTGCCGGACTTGCGAGTGCGGTATATTTAGTAAAAGATGCCGGTGTTCCTGGTGAGAATATCCATATTTTAGAAAAAGATTTAATTCCTGGCGGAGCCGCTGACGGTGCCGGCGATAAAGATAAAGGATTTGTTGTTCGTGGCGGAAGAATGCACGAAATGCACTATGAGTGTTATTGGGAACTGCTTTCTCACATTCCTTCACTGGAAGATCCAAATGTTTCAGTAAGAGACGAATCTTATGAATTTAATGAACGGTTTGTTTCAAATGGACAAGCCCGTCTATTAAAAGATGGAAAAAAATTGGATGTCTCTTCCTATGGCTTGTCATTTAAACAACAAACAGATTTTCTTAAATTAACCTTTGTTTCAGAAAATTCACTCAGCAACAAACGGATAGAAGATTGGTTTGACCAAGCTTTTTTTGATACAAAATTCTGGTATATATGGTCTTCCATGTTTGCATTCCAAAAATGGAGCAGTCTTGCAGAAATGAGAAGATATATGAAAAGATTCATCCATCTTGTTGATAGTTTGTATAAATTGGGTGGTGTAATGCGTACCAAATACAATCAATACGACTCTGTGATAGGACCGATGAAGAAATACCTTGAAGAAAAGGGTGTCAAGTTTGAAATGGGCAAAGAAGTTGTTGATATTGATTTCGGTCGTTGTCAAGAGAGTTGTCGCCTTCGTATCGAATGCTAAGCCGCTTTTTTCAACTCCAGAATCGCATGATCTTTGCTGGTTCTAGTATGGTTGAGAGTGACTACAGCAGGACGATCCCAGTTCCGACATGCAGCTG
>JBBQNS010000183.1:0-4298 GCA_038330175.1 Kiritimatiellia bacterium | reverse complement strand
ATCCAGCTGCTGATTCAAAAAGCCTGCGGCTACAGAAACCGGGAGCGACTTAAGACTGACATCCTGTTTCATTTTGGCGGCCTAAACCTCAACCCCGTTCTTGATCAATGAAAAATCCCCCCACAAACCCAGAAGCGCCGTTTTTTTTAGAGGGTGCATGACAAAACTCTTCATTTTGGTTCCGGCTGTGCCGGGTTAGGGCGGGGGCTGGAGGACGATTTGGCTGACAATAGCGTTGCACAGGGTTTTGCGAGTGTGGGCGTGGGTGAGGTCAAGGCCGATAGACTGTTTCAGGGTTTTGCGGTTGGAGACCATGAAATAGGAAACGGCCAGAAGGTTGAAGATAAAGGCCTCAAAAGGCACATGGGTATGAAAGTGGCCGGCCTTCTGGCCTTGGCCGTAGAGTCCCTTAAGATGTTTGAAAATCGGCGCCTGAATCCCAGTCAGGGAAGCTGAATGACGGCCGTCCTCAAGGTTCTCCCAGGCAAGTAGTCTCCAGAAATCTGGATGCCGTGTATGGATGGCGACGTAGCATGCAAGGATCCGCTCGGCCAACTGTGGAATATCGCCCGGTGCCAGTTTGAGCAAATGCTGCTCCTCCTTGACAAGGTCTGCGAAGCTAGCCTTAAGCACTTCGGCGAAAAGCCCGGACTTGCTTTTGAAATTGGCGTAGAGGCGCTGCTTGTTGATGCCCGCCTTTTCAGAAATCCTGTCCACTCTGGCGCCATGAAATCCCTTGGCGGCGAATTCGGCCCGAGCAGCAGCTAGGATTGCCTCACGTGTCCTTAGGGCGCGTTGCTGCATGATCCTTCTTTCTGAGCGTTAATCAGCTAACCAGCGCGGCAGGTTTTCTTTTACGAAGCCATCATCATTAAGGTGCGGATAGGCGGCATAAACGCGGTCAATTTCCGCTGCTTGTCCGGGAGAGAGTTGTTCATGCGGATTGAGACACCAGGTTCCGGGCATGAGCCCCTGTCGCCGTAAAACTTCATGGATGCCCGGAATACAGCCGGCGAAGCCGTTGGCCACATCGAAAAAGGCAGCGTTGGTATCGGTGACTTCAATAGCCCGGGTCAACATAGCCTGAGGGACTGCCCCTCCCTGGTTGACGCACCGATGACACTCGGCCAGCAGTTCAACGGCCTTGTGAGTCCACACGGCCCAGTGCCCCAGCAGGCCGCCAACGATGCGGACTTCGCGCGGGCCCTGAGTCGTCTGAATACAGTAAGGTGACAAGAGATCAATCACGATGTTGTCATCGTTCCCGGTATAAAGCGTTATCTCCTTCTCCCGGCCGGCGTCACAAACGGCCCTGATCACATCCAGGGTCTGATAGCGGTTGAAAGGCGCCATCTTAATGGCTAAGACGTTCGGAATTTCGGCGAACTGGCGCCAGAAGGCGTAGGGCAGGGGGCGGCCGCCCACCGAGCTTTGGAGATAGAAGCCGATCACCGGTATGATCGCTGCAACTTCCCGGCAATGGGCCATCAGAGTGGGGATGTCCGCTTCCTTCATAGCCGCAAGACTTAAGAGGCAGGCGTGATAGCCGGTGGATCGCGCGAAGAGCGCTTCGTTAACAGCTTGCGGTGTCTGGCCGCAGACTCCGGCAATTTTGAGGATCCCCTGACCGCGCCGGGCGCAGGCGGCATCGATGGTTTCGGAGGCAAGGGTCAGCACGGGCCCGAATAGTTTGATGTCGGGATCGCGGATTTCGAATTGCGTGCTATGAACTCCGACGGCCAGTCCCGTTGCGCCAGCGTCAACATAATAGCGCGTCAAGGCACGTTGGTGCCGCTCGGATAGCTTGCGGTTGGCGTCAAGGGCCAGGGGTTGGGCGGGAATAACGCCTCCCTGCCGGAAACGCGCTAGAATGTCTGAAGGAATCATGTTGTTTGTCATAGTCGTGTCTTCTCCGTAAGCGTCAATATTTTCCGTCCGAAACTTCAAAGTGGGTGGGCCTCCCGAGCGAGCGGCCACCTTGCTTGATCCACTTCGCCGTCCAATTGACCACGCATGCCAACGGGACACGTGGGTAGCCGAAGAGGAGGTGAGCGCGGGCGGCGTTATTCAAGTAGCCGGTGCATCCGGGTTCACCGGAGAAGATCACCGGCTTGTCCATCAATTTTCCCAAAAGGTTTGCTGTTGCGGTAACGGAGACCGTTTCCGGCCCAGTAAGATTCAGGATAGCAGGTGGCGAGGAGCAGTGGTCGAGTGCCAGCAGAGTCTGGTTGTTCGCGTCCCCTTGCCAGATCCCGTTGAAGTAATTGACGGTACGGTTGACAGGGTGGCCTTCCCAGATGGTGCGTGCCAGGTCATGGATCACGCCATAGCGCAAGTCCAGTGCGTAGTTGAGCCGGATAAGGCACACGGGGGTGCCATGGGCCCGGCTGAAATAACCGAAGGTCCGCTCGCGTCCGAGGCACGACTGCCCATATTCGCCAACGGGATCCGGTCGGTCGGTTTCAACACATCCAATAGCGGTAAGCGGCACAAGTGGGTAGACGCAGCCCGTGGAGAACGCCACAATCCGGCTTTTGGCGAAATGTTCGCAGACGTGCGCCGGGACAACGGTGTTCATGGCCCAAGTGAGGTCCTCTTCGCCAGCCGTGCCGAATTTACGGCCAGCCATAAAGATGACATTCGGGACGCGGGGCAGGGAGCCGACAGCGGCACGATCCAGGAGGTCGCAACGGAGGGGGATGATTCCCAGTGACTCCACGGTGGCCACGGCGTCCGCGTCGGAGAAGCGGCTCACGCCGTAAACCTTGCGCGGAATGCCGGAGGCGCGAATCGCGTTAAGGAGGGTTGCGCCAAGGCTGAATCCCATTTTGCCGGCGATTCCAAGGATGGCAATTTCGCCCTCCAGGCGGCGCATCAGGTTGACCAGTTCCGGGTAGGGTTGAGCCATGAGAGTATCCAGTTCCTCTTCGGTTCGAACCTGTTCAGGTAAATTGTTATACGCCTGCATAAAGGGATCTCCTTGACAAAACCAACTGTTTAGTTACTTTATATTTTTGTTTCAAATAGGCAAGCATTTTTAAAAAGGGCATTCGATGAACAATAACCCGATTTCGATCATGGTGGCGGAGTTGCTGGGGCGATTAGTCGCCTGTGCTTCGGTAAATCCTGGCATGAACCGCGCCGTTAGCCCAGGTAGTGGCGAACTGCCGATGGCTGAATTGTTGTGCCCATTATTGCGGTCATGGGGGGCGCAGACACAGCAGGTTGAACTGGCGCCGGGACGTTGTAACCTGATTGCCACCTGGCAGGGAAAAGATGCAAGCCGAGCCCTCCTTCTGGATGCCCATGCGGATACCGTGGGGGTGGAAGGAATGACCATCCCGCCCTTTACGCCGGAGATCCGGGCGGGGCGGATGTATGGGCGTGGGGCTTGCGACACCAAAGGGCCGATGACCGCCATGCTCTTGGCCATCCGGAAAATTCTGGACGAAGATGGGTGTCTTCCTCTGACGGTTCATTTTGCGGCGACCGGTGATGAAGAAGACGGCGCGCGGGGAGCGGTGCAACTGGCGGAATCGGGCTTGCCTTTTGATGCGGTGATTGTAGCCGAGCCCACGGAAATGAAGGTCGTGTATGCGCATAAGGGCGCCTGCCGTTTCCGCATCAGCCTGACCGGAAAGGCGGCGCACAGCAGCGTTCCCGGGCTCGGCGTTAATGCGGTTGAGGCGGCGGCGGATCTGGTATGTGCCATTCGACGCGATTTCCTTGGAAAGTTACAGCATCAAACCCATTCTGATTTGGGGAATGCAACGGTCTGTGTGAGTACCATCACAGGCGGAACCCGCGTTAACATCGTGCCTGACCAGTGCCAATTTGAGGTTGATTGCCGCTGCCTTCCGGGTGAGCGCAAGGAACATTTGGATGCCGCCATGGGGGCTATGTTAACGGGCCTGGCCGACTCATGGCTTGGGCTTCGGGCTGAGAGCGATATGTTTCAATGGTATCCCGCCCTGGCGGGAAGTGGGGTGGATCTTTTTGTGTCAAGGATGTCGGACGCCTGCGGGAAGGTGATGGGCTCTTGCCAGCGTGGGACGGCGCCCTATGCAACCAATGGCGGATTTTTCAGCCAGCTGGGCCGCCCTTGCATTGTTTTTGGTCCCGGCTCCATTGCGCAAGCTCAC
Source organism: Kiritimatiellia bacterium (assembly GCA_038330175.1). Classification (GTDB taxonomy): domain Bacteria; phylum Verrucomicrobiota; class Kiritimatiellia; order CAIKKV01; family CAITUY01; genus JAABPW01. The sequence goes on along the minus strand of JBBQNS010000183.1, from coordinate 156 downwards.
ACCGCAGACGAGTACATTGAATTGGCTCAAGTCGAACAGGCGGTTGACGTTTATGCCGCCATGATCCGAGCCTTTGGCGCGGGATGATTAAGCTTGCCCCAGAGAACCCACCCCCTGCCCCTCCGAGGAGGGGAGCCAGATTGAGATCCCCTCCTC
>JBBQNS010000182.1:0-4371 GCA_038330175.1 Kiritimatiellia bacterium | reverse complement strand
AGTGAAAAGACATGATCACCGCAGAAGCCACCATGATGATAATGACCGCCCTCACCCTTTCCACACGATCTACGACAACGACCAGCAAAACTATAAAAAAACATAATTTAAATGAATCAGGGATCGTATCCATCAGCCCCTGGAAATAACCATTGGCTATATGCGACATAAGCGTGGCAATCCATAGCCCAGAGGCGAGCCAAATGGCGGGAGTTTTGGGTAGTTTTATCTGCCTCTGGTTAACCTCCATAATCAGGGACAGCAGCGCTATATACATGATCGCATTCAGCAGCGGCCATCCATACATCCAAGGCACGAGCCATTCCTGCGGCCGCCAGAAGACCAAAAATATAAAAAAGAGGGTGAGCGGAAAGGTCATTCCTGCAGCCCGTGGCGGAAAGGGGATGGTGTTGAGGAGAGAAGACTAGATTCAGAATCATGAGCGTCCCACAGGACGCAGGCTAATAGACTGTAGGCTGTTATACTTGGCGTCCTATGGGACGCCAGTGATTCAGACTTCAAGGCGGGAGGGGCGCTCCGCGCCGCGATATGCACCTGAGCAGATACATCCCTAGCAACTGTCGCGGCAGGGGCTGCCCCTCCCACATTGGGGTACTCCGTCCCTCGTTTCACATCTAACATCTCACGCTTATCCGTCATTGGTTGTTTAAAGGCATCTTTTATCCGGATCCGCCGGAAGATTCCGCACACAGTACGGTGCTACATGTCGTCCCGGCTCTCCCATTTCCCGGATGTAGCACCGATCTGTGATCGGGCATTTCTGCAATAATTACCTCTCACGTCTAAGGCATTGCGGGAAAAGGATTTTCATTTCCGTCAGCACAGTCTGAATTTGTTCGAAATGTGCATCATTCTGCTCGACCACAGCCCCGTACTCCCAGGCACACGCTGCCACCAAGAGGTCACCCATCGGGATCTGAAAACCCTTCTGGCGGCAACGGCGCGCTAATTCATAACATTTTTCCCATACCCCGGAGGTGGTTTTCAACATAGGAAGATCTCTTGCGAACCGGGTAATACCCTCCTGCTCAACTCCCGGTTTGGCACCACGCCAAAGCTCCAATAAGACGGTCTCTGTCAACGCCGCCCGGCCACTGGTCAACAAGGCCGCAACCCGCTGCTTTTCAAACTGGCCACCCCCCGCCCGTAAGGCCGGAATGAGAACTGAACAATCCACCAAAACGCTACTCATCGATGAACCTCTCTCCTCACGCTTCACATCTCACGTCTCACATCTCACGTCTCGCATCTTCCATCGTCCTGCGCTTTCCTGAAGCTCGCCGGCCTCCAATTGTTCATGCGTTGGGAAATCATCCCCGAATGTACCCAATAACTGAACCAGTTCGGCCATACGATGCCGCTGATTGAATTCTCCAACACAGGCCAAGACCGTCTCGCGCTTCGTTTTCGCTCCAGCAAACCTCATGGCTTCCATAAGCAGTTTTTCAGGAATATCAATTGTCGTCTTCATGCTTCTAATATATCAATATATGGATTCCTTTCCAATTAAAAGATCCATACTGGCCTTACGCCCAAGGGTCACCCATAAAAGAGTAGGTGTCAACAGACAATGTTTCGCCGCGCCGCCGTGAGGCGGATTTCTTTTTTATTTTCATGTCTTTGCTCCGTATACCCGTTTGCCTTGAAACAGCCGCTGTTTTGAATCCGTCGTTCTTTCGTTCTGTTCGGTTGCGAGCGGTCAATGCCGTCTCGTCCAGTCACCCATCTGGTTCTAGCGATTATGTCTTACGACGTAACCGCCCACTCCGCGAATCCGTAAGCCGGAGCCAGAAAACCGCCGGTATTCCATAATGCGTCCATAAGGGATGATCACAAATCTAGGGCTCACCAGGCATGCCTGGAGTCCAACCTCCTCGTCGGCTCACATTACAGTCGAAACAGTCAAAATCATTTCAAAAGCATCCGTAAAAAAAGGGAAGCACCGGCTTCCAATCACATCTGGTGGCTATTACCCAACCCTTCGACGGGTTCCCCGGTGCCGCCCAAAATCAACCCACTAATCGTTTCACGTCAAAATCCTTTCCATCCCGTAACATGAAGTAACACGCCTTCGATAACTTGTTCGCCAGTGCTTTCACAGCAATGACACGTTTGCCGCTATGAGAGTGCTTACGCTGAAACCAAGCACGAATCTCAGGCGAATACCGAACGGCATAGTTGGCCGCCTCCACATAAGCCCAAGCCAAGTATTTATTGCCACTTTTCCCGTTACAGTCCCCCTTCTTCTTGCCGTTGGTAGTATGTTCGGCCTTCACGGCTCTGCAATACGATGCATAATTACCTGCCTCCTTAAACCGTGTGACCGGTCCCGTCTCCAGAAGAATCGTGCGCGCCAGCACTGGCCCAATACCCGGTACGGTCATTAGCCGCCGGTAATCTTCGCGATCAGGCAGTTCCGTCATCACCACTTTCTCAAGTGTTTTGATTTCTTTATCGATAAATTCAATATGACGGAAACTCGCTTGCGCCATGATGAGGGCGTGCGGCTGCCCAGCAAGCACTTCGCCTAAATCGCACTCCTTCAACTCCGGCACATTCATGTCACGGCCCGTGTGGCGTGCTATGAGCCCCTCTAAACTCAGCCATTCGCCTGAGCGAACATGTACCAACCGCATTCGCCTTCGTAGCATATCCCGAACCCCTCGCGTTTCGGCTGGATAAATGTACCCCTCTGGAAGAATGCCATTAATAAGTTGTCGCGCAATGAAACGGGCATCCGTTTTGTCATTCGCGGCTTTTAACCCAATGTTCTCCTGCATCCTGGCAGGATTCGCCAACTTTGTGTCGTACTTCAACGCACGTAGCCCATCGACCAGCCAATACCAGTTGTAAGTTGACTCCACCGCAAGTGAGGCAATCCGTTTTCGATACGGCTCTAAGGCACTGCGAATCACCGTTATGTCGTTTGGTAGTCGCCGTTCGAAAGCAATATTCCTCATCGAATCCATTAGCGTGCAGAGTACGTTATCACCGTGAAGATCCAGCCCACCGTATAAAACCGATCCCTCACTCATCGCAGCCTCCTTTGCGTCCGGGACTATATCGCCCGGTTGCAAAGAGTATGTATTCTCCCTTTTGTTTTTGCCACTCTTTGGATGATTATCACATCTCAACATTCAACAATTGCCATCCTCGTCGTCCCATCTGAGATTGTTGCATGTCGTTCATTTGTTGAATGTTGAGATGTGACCCCTTCTTTTCCAGGGAACGTCAGGACGTGACCAGACGAATAACCTCGGCAACGGTAGGAGCCTTCTCAACGGCCGTCTTCAACTCATCGAAGTCGCCACGGCTTTCCCATCCGTACCATGCACGGAAGTCGTGGAGAACTAGGCGGCGAACTTCGTCAGCACTCAGCGCCCTAGGGTCATCGTTGATTTCGATGTCAACGCGCACAGTCCTATTGAGGAAGACGTTGAAGCCCCAGAAGGGGCCAATACCGTGAAGTTTCTTGGCATTCTTGACGGTATATTCCTTGCCGGTAGAGTCCACGATCTGCAGGCCGTTGAACAGACCGCCGCGCAATGCGGCGGTAGTTGTCCGTGTCAGGGCATCGAGAGTCTTGGACGTGAAGATTGTGCCTTTGTAGACACACACAACGGGGAACGCAAGATCACTTGCAGTCATCGGCATCGTCTCCACGCATTGCGTTGCCGATTCTGCCTGCTCCCGATATCTCAGCGTAACGGAGCCAATCGGGGGTTCCTGACCACCAACGTTCAGCAGGATTTAGTCCAGGCAGTTTCCCCTCGATCATCTTGTGCCATGCGTCCATACTGATGCCTGATGGCGGGTCAAGAGGTTTGAGATTGAAGGGATTGTTCTTGATAACGTCAGGGATGTTCTTACCCCAACCACCTCGGGGAATGACACCATGGTGGACATGCTGTCCGGCTTCGGCATAGCCTTTCTTGCCAAGCCATTTCCGCGTTGCGCCCCAAGTAGCGGAACCCGCCTTCCATGCGCCCTTTGCTCCGATTGTAGCAACGGTCTTGATCAGGAAAATGTCGGACACCGCCATGACTGTATTGACGGAACCCCAGACGTAATGACCGGTAGAAAAGTCATTAACCGCTTGCCGACCGGAACCCCAGATCGGAACAAAACTCTCGCTGGTGCTGACTTCTTCACCGGATGCCCACCCGGCCCACAGTCCGAGGGGATCGACAAAGTTGACGGGGTTATTGGCGCATATAATCCCGTACAGCGCCGCCGTGCCGGATGTCGTTTCGGCCTCGGTGACAGGATAAACCCAGGCGGCGAAGGTGGCGGAAGTCGTGCCTGCGGTGTAGGTGGTAGTGTCGAACTCGGTTAACTGAAGAAGGCGGA
>JBBQNS010000181.1:0-4408 GCA_038330175.1 Kiritimatiellia bacterium | reverse complement strand
CGATGGCAAACAGAACGGTGAAATCAAATTGAAAACCCTTTTCTTCTGCAATCTCCGCCCCGATAAGGACGGCGCCTTTGAGCGCGTCTTGGCGCAAGTGGGCCTCACACACCGGCAACATGGCGATCAACTTGTCCTTGTCCTCGCCGGTGAGCCCAGTGCTTCCGTTGCCGTGCAGTTCCATGAGGCGGGGATAAAGTGGTGTGTTATTCCCGAGTGGACTGAATCCAATGTGGGAGGCGCGCCTGTCATGAATGGCACTAAGGTAGGGACCTTTTCGGACAAACCCACCCCTGGCCCCTCCAAGGAGGGGATCGAAGAGGTTGAGAAATATGATGCGCACCTTGAGCCTACCCCTAACCTCGCCAAGGAGGGGATCAATCATAAAAAATTTAAACCCAATGAGATCCCCTCCTTGGAGGGGCACGCGAAGCGGGGGTGGGTCTCGACCCGAGGGGGCCCCACCCACATTGAAAACAAGGTTCGCCCATGGGGGTTCGTGTTTCCGGCTTTAAAACTGCTGCGCCAGGAGCGGCCCGATGTCGCGGTTGTGCATTTCGGTAATGAACTGCCAAGTCTGGCTCTCAGTTTACTGGCGCCCCTGATAGGCGTTCGCGGCGTCAAGTGGGTCTGGCAACAGGATCAGCAGATGGCCCTACCCGGACGGCTGACGCGCCTGGTCTCACGGATCCGATTACTGGCGCTGCGATTTAATCGCTTTGTTGCCGTCTACGAAGGTGGGCGGGCGGCTATGACGGCGCGCGGGATTCCCGATAGCCAAATCGAGGTCGTTCATAATGGCGTGATGGATCCCGAGCCAGAGAAGAATCTGGCGGCAGTAAGACAGTGGTTGGGGGAGGGGGGGGGTAGTTTTAACATCGATGTACAGGATAGGGATGGGAAGTCTGAATTATCCTGTGAATCCTGTTTATCCATATTAAACCCCGCTGCAGAACAGAGCTTAAACTTGATGAGTGTAGGTTCCATGATTCCCCGTAAGCGGCAGGGGGTGTTGGTGGAGGTGTTCGCAGAATTGGTGCAAGAGCTGAAGTCGCCAGCGCTGCGCTTGATTTTAATCGGGGATGGTCCCGAGCGAGCCGCATTGGAACAACAGGTTCAAGCGTTAGGGCTGCAAAACCAGGTTGTCTTCCTTGGGAAACGAAACGATGTTTCCCGGCTCCTGTGTGGTGCAGATATATTTATTCATGCTGCGGCGGCGGAAGGCTGTGCGTATGCCTTGTCGGAAGCGATGGCGGCGGGAGTGCCGCTGGTCGTGACTGATGCCGGTGCTGCGCGTGAGCAGGTGGAGAATGGTGTCAACGGATATGTGGTGCCAGTCACTGATCGGGCGATGTTCAGAGAACGATTGAAAGAGTTGATTCAGAATGAGACATTGAGACAACGGATGGGAGAGGCTTCACGGGCAAGGTGGGCGAAAGGATTCAGGGTAGAGGATCAGGCGCAGGCGTATTGGGAGATATATAAGAGCAGAAGTCAGTAGCCAGGAGACAGAATTGCAAGAGGGAAAGAAACCGATCAAAATGTAGCACCGATCTGTGATCGGGTATGGTTTTAGCGACGAGAAATGCAGCATTATTTGTTGCACATCGGCATGATGACGAAACGAAAAATTAACATGGATATACAGGATAACTCGGCAAGACTAAGATTGCGTTTCTTAATACTATCCTGAATATCCTGTATATCCATGTTGAATTGATCTTTAATTTTGATCCCGGCTGTGACGGGGTAGGGGGAGCGAAGCACGTGTAGACGCCGGTGTCCCCACCGGCGTAAGCGCGAAGAGCGCGGCTAGGGACAGCCGCTACTACACAAAGAAAGAGCGTCGCAAGAGAGCAAGGAGAGTATTATGTTCAAAGGAAAGACATTATTGATTACGGGCGGGACGGGGACATTCGGGAATGCCACGTTGAAGCGATTCCTCGACACCGACATCAAGGAAATCCGCGTGTTCAGCCGCGATGAGAAGAAACAAGAGGATATGAGGCTGTCGTACCGGAACCCGAAGCTGAAGTTCCATATCGGCGATGTCCGCAATCCCCAAAGCTTGTTTGATGCCATGTCGGGTGTGGATTATGTGTTTCATGCGGCGGCGTTGAAACAGGTGCCTTCCTGCGAGTTTTATCCGCTGGAAGCCTTAATGACCAATACGCTGGGTGCGGAGAACGTGTTGCATGCGGCCATGGTGAATCAGGTGAAAAAGGCCATTGTGCTATCGACCGACAAAGCGGTCTATCCGATTAATGCCATGGGGATGACCAAAGCTCTGATGGAAAAAATCATGGTGGCCAAGTCGCGGGTTGCCGTTGAGCAGGGTTGTACGATGTGCGGGACCCGGTACGGTAATGTGATGGCCTCACGCGGGTCGGTGATCCCGCTGTTTGTCCAGCAGATCAGAGCGGGCAAGGATATTACGGTGACCGATCCCAATATGACCCGGTTTATGATGTCCATTGAGGATGCGGTTGATCTGGTACTCTATGCCTTTCAGCATGGGAAGCCGGGCGATGTGTTCGTGCAAAAGGCGCCGGCCGCGACCATTGGCACACTGGCTGAAGCCATGCGGCGGCTGTTCAAGGTCGCCAATGAGGTCAAGATCATCGGAACCCGGCATGGTGAGAAACTTTATGAGACCTTGTTGACGCGCGAGGAGATGGCGCATGCGGAGGATTTGGGCGGATACTATCGGGTGCCAGCCGATACGAGGGACTTGAACTATGCCCTGTATTTCACAGAGGGTAATTCGAACATTGCGAAGCAGGAGGAATATCATTCCCACAATACCCAGCGGTTGAATGTGGACGAGACGATGGAGTTATTGTTGAAGTTGGAATATATTCAGGAAGAGTTGGGGGAGTGATGGCGAAGCACGTAGCATAGGAAGAGCGGAGCACGTGTAGTAGCCTGTGTCTCACAGGCGCGCGGGGGAAAGAGTATAGGTTTGTCAGTTATGAATACGATTTTAATAACCGGGGCGGATGGATTTGTTGGGCGGAATCTGCGGGTGACGCTCGAGGCGGCAGGAGATGCCGAAATCCTGACTTGCGATATCAATACTTCGCAGGCGGAGCTTTTTCGGGATCTGGCGCTGGCCGATGTTGTGGTCCATTTGGCCGGGGTGAATCGTCCGCGAAACGAGCAGGAGTTTGATGAAGGCAACCGGGAGTTTACGGATCTGATATGTCGTCACTTGGAGTCGGTGGGGCGAAAGCCTGCAATCCTGTTCGCCTCATCGGTCCAGGTGCTACTGGATAATCTCTACGGACGGAGCAAGCGCGCGGCGGAGGAACGGTTGAAGCGGTATGCCGCCTGTACCGGTGCGGTAGTGACGATCTTTCGCTTTACCAATATTTTTGGCAAATGGTGCCGCCCGAACTATAACTCCGTAGTGGCCACATTTTGCCACAATATTGCACATGGTTTACCACTTACCATCTCAGATCCCACCAAAGAGATGGAGTTGGTTTATATTGATGATGTGGTAAAGGCGATTGTGGAGAGGGTGGGGAGCGAAGCACGTGTAGTAGCCGGTGTCCCCACCGGCGCCTGCGAGAAGAGCGCGGCTAGGGACAGCCGCTACTACACAAAAGAGAGCGAAGCACGTGTCGTGGAAACAATTGGGTCAGGCAACGTCGTATATCCCGAGATTTCGCCCGTCCATCGGATCACGTTGGGCGCCCTTGCCGATACCATCCGCAGCTTTCGCGAATCCCGGACCACGCTGGTGTTGCCCGAGGTCGCGGATCGATTTATCCATGCGTTATATTGCACCTATCTCACATATCTTGAGCCGGTGGACTTTGGATATGGGCTGAATACCCGAACTGACAACCGTGGCGATTTGGTGGAATTTATCCGAACCCGTTCAGCGGGCCAGATGTTTGTGTCGAGAACACACCCTGGAATTACGCGGGGGCACCATTTTCACCACACCAAGACGGAGAAGTTCCTGGTGTTGGAAGGCGAGGCGATTATACGGTTCCGGTGTGTGCAAGGGACTGAAGTCATAGAGCGGCAGGTATCAGGAACGAAGTGGGAAGTGGTTGATATCCCGCCAGGCTATACCCATTCGATAGAAAATGTCGGGAAGACAGAATTGGTGACCTTGTTCTGGGCTTCAGAGCCATTTGATGTGGAAAAGCCAGATACGTATGCGGAAAAGGTGTAAGGGAAACGCGGAGCACGTGTAGTAGCCTGTGTCCCCACAGGCGCAGCGAGAAGAGCGCGCGCGGTAAAGGGCAGGAATAGGAGATCACTGTATGAATCGCATGAAAGTCATGACCATTGTCGGAACGCGGCCGGAAATTATCCGGTTGTCGCGCTGTCTCGCCGTATTGGATCGCGAGACAGACCATTGTCTGGTTCACACAGGCCAGAATTATGACTA
>JBBQNS010000180.1:0-4461 GCA_038330175.1 Kiritimatiellia bacterium | reverse complement strand
GGCCGCGACGTCACCGAGGAGAAGCGGCGCAACGAGTCGCTGCTGCTGCACGAGAACATCGTGCAGTCGCATCGCTCGCCGGTCTGTGCCTTCGACACCGCATACCGGCTCATCGCCTTCAACCGGGCCCAGAGCGACGAGTTCTTCCGCGTCTTCCACCGTCGCGTCCGGTTGGGCGATGTCTTCCCCGAACTGTTTCCAGCAGAGCAGGCCGGGGTGATTCGGGGCCTCATGGCGCGCGCCCTCACCGGCGAGAGTTTCACCGTCGTCGAGCAGTTCGGCGACCCGGCACTGGTCAAGCCCTACTGGGAGGTTTCGTACTTTCCGCTGCGGGACGAGCACGGCCAGATCATCGGTGCGTTCCACCACGCGAATGACATCTCGAAGCGCCTGCGTGCGACGGCGGAACTCGAATCGGTGCAGGACGCCCTGCGGCAGGCGCAGAAGATGGAGGCCGTCGGCCAGCTCACGGGCGGCCTGGCGCACGACTTCAACAACCTGCTGACGGTGCAAGAATCTGCTGGTAAAGCAACGTGTCTTTCATGTTTTTCATGACCCCAGCTTACACGTAAGTCAGGCTTTTGACCGGAAAAATCCCCCCACAAACCCAGAAGCGCCACTTTTTTACACGAATGGGCGTTTATAATGATGCCGAGGATCTGGTGCAAGAAACTTTTGTGCGGGTTTACCAGGCGCGGGAGCGTTATCGGCCTGACGCCAAATTTGCGACGTATCTGTATGTGCTGGCCCGACATGTGTGGGCCGATCGCGGACGAAAGGCCAAAATGCGTCAGCGGCTCGAGGAGAGCATGAAAACGGATGCCGAGCTTGGCGGTGGCGTGACACTGCCGGCGTCGCAGGCGGGACTGGATGTCCAAGCGGCGCTCAATCGGTTGTCGCCCAAGTTGCGTGAGGTGATTGTGCTGAATGTGTATCAGGGCTTGCGTTATCAGGATATTGCCGATGTGCTTAAAATTCCGTTGGGCACCGTGAAATCGCGTATCAATCTGGCCATACAGGAATTGAGGGGGATATTTAATGAAAACTGAACAAGACATAATAGACCGGCTCAAGAGCCAGCCACCCATGGTCGTGTCGCATGACTTGGCGCCGGAGATTTTGGCAAAAGTGCGGGCAACGTCGTCGGCTGAACCGCAGTGGGTAAAGGTCCCACGTTGGGTCATGCCGTTGGCGGCCGCAGCGATAATAACTTTGTTGTTGGGTGGGTTATGGTTGATGCAGGTTAGGCGTACGGATCCACAGCGGCAGGCGGTTGCATGGTTGCGCCAGACGCAGGAACCTGATGGCTCGTGGAGTGCCGCTAAGTGGGGTGGCAATCAACGTTTTGAGGTAGCGCTGACCGGGCTATCTTTGATGTCTCTTTTAGATGGCGCTTCAGGGAGTAATCCAGCAAGTGAAAAAGCCATCAGCTATTTGATCAAACAGCAAAAGCCGGACGGGCATTTTGGCGATCTGTTTTCGTGTACGCCCTATAATCAGGGAATCGCCACGTTGGCATTGGCGAAAGCCTATGAGTTCCGGAAGGATGAGTCCTTGCGCCTGGCTCTAGATAAGGCGGTAAATGCTATTTGCACCGCCCAGTATGCCGATGGCGGTTGGGGCTATCAAAATGAGGCGCATCCGGCCTCGAACCTGTCGATCACGCTGTGGCAAATCGAGGCCCTACGGTTGGCGTCTGCTCAGGGGTGGCCACAGGTCAGGCCGAGAGTCGAGCGCGGCCTGCGTTGGATGGCGGGTGTGGCGGCGGATGACGGCTCATTTGGATACCAGAAGAGCGGAGACACTCCGGGCGGGGCCTCTCAAACCCTCACTGCGATAGGTGCCATGAGTCTGTTGGACCCGGCCCACATCAATCTTGTGTCACCCCTTCGGCGCCAAGCCATCAAGGTTCAGATGCAACGCTTAGCCTCAACGCCCGGCCCCGATATGGACTATTACCGCCGGTATTTTCTCACAGCGGCGCTCAAGAAGATGGATGAAGGGGCAGCGCAGCAGGGATTGACGTCCATGCGCCTTGAACTCGTAGCCCAGCAAGTCAAGCGGGGTGCGGATGCTGGAAGTTGGAATGCGGATTCGCGCTGGGGTTCCACTGGCGGCCGCATCTATGCCACCGCCATGGCATCGCTCTCATTACGATGAGCTGGAGTAGAATTAATACAAAACTGTAATTGATATTTTCGTTTGGTTGTTCAGGGCGAATGCGGCGGACTCGAATTTTGGAGGACCTAGGTGCCCTTTGGCATTGTTGGACACTCCAATCCCTTCCGCGGGAATCTTCAATATATTGGTCTTCAGTTTCCCATCGGAATCCTCGTCGTGAAACACACTGACGGCATAATTTCCTTCTGCCAGATTAGTGAAGACCAGAATGATCGGGTGACTAGGGGGTTCAGATGCAAGCTTGACCGATTGAAGTGCCCGTGCAAGAGGGGCGTTCATGGGAAATCCCTTCGCGGAATCGAACAGAGCAACGCGGAGAAAACCGTCACGAGACCTCACCCCTTCAACCACCACGGTGAGATCGGCTGCCCAAACGCAACTCGGGTAAGCCACCAACACGAGAATCCACGTTAATAATGATTTCATGTTTTAATGTCTAGGCGAGTGGAACAAAATCCCGGCCCAGTAGGTCTTTGCATAAAAGTTGTGTGGAAATGCGGCCTGATTCGTAAATGGTAGGGAGGCCCGAGCCCGGGTGTGTTCCGCCGCCTACCAGGTAGCAGTTCTTTAACTCTTCAAAACGGTTATGCGGGCGCAGGAAGAGCATCTGCTCCAGGTGGTGGCCCAGATTGAAGGTCGCTCCCAAGAACAACATACGCTCTTCCCAATTAAGCGGCGTAATAATTTTTTCAGCAACAAGATGTTTTGATAAATCCTTCATCGAGGTGTTCTGTTCGATTTTGGCCACAATGGCGTCACGGTATTGCCGGGTAAGCGTCTCATCCCAGTCAATCCCAGAGCTTTGATTGGCAACGGGGACAAGAACATAAAGTCCTGAGTGCCCTGGAGGCGCCAATTTCGGATCCGTCACACTGGCATTTCTCACATAGATCGACATATCCTTTGATAAGCGTTTAAAGCGGGCAATATCTTCGATGTTCGCTTTGTAATCATCAGCAAATATAATCTGGTGATGCGGTTCATCGTAGAGTTTGTCTACGCCCAGATAGAGCATGAAGGTCGAGCAGGAGAATTTCTTTTTCTTGAGCCGGGGTTCGCTGAACTTTTTAATAACTCCCTTTTTGAACAGCGTGGTCATGGCGTGGCCAAAATCGGCATTCATCACCACGGCATCGGCACGTATTTCAGTTCCGTCTGCTAGAACCACGCCTTGCGCCTTGCCGTGTTCGCTGAGGACGTGCTTAATGGGTTTCCCAAGTTCGATTTTCCCGCCTAACTCGTCAATGACCTGGCCCATAGCCCTGGAAATACCGCTTAATCCGCCTTCGACATGATCGATGCCGAAGCGGTGCTCTATGAAGGGGATAATGGTAAATGCCGCAGGACATTCCCAGGGTGACATGCCGAGGTATTTTGCCTGAAAGGTAAAACACATTTTCAAATACTCGTCTTTAAAATAATGGCCCAGATTCTGAAACAGGGTTTGCGTTAGCGCCAAATGGGGCAGGGCTTTAAGGAGCGGTGTTGAAAGCATGGAGTACCAGGAGGAATAATCCTTTTGCAGACAAGGATACATCTTTTCGTACCGCACTTTTTCCTGAGTCATGAACTGCCGCAAAGCCCCTTCATTGCCTGGAAAGTTTTTCTTTATTTGCGACTCCATGAGTTTGGCATCCGTTGTGATGTCCATCACTTTCCCGTCAGGAAACTTGAGTCGGTACATCGGCTCTAAAGGGATAACCTTGCAGTAATCCTCCAGTTTGCGGCCCACCGCCTCAAACATCTCGCGTAAAATGAACGTCATCATCAAGAAGGTGGGGCCGGTATCAAAGGTATACTCATTTTGTTCACCCAGATGGAGGGCAGCGTTTCGTCCGCCGATGCGGGAGTCTTTTTCGTAGACCGTGACCTCAAACCCTTGTCCGGCCAGTAGCATGGCCGCGGTTAACCCGCCGGGTCCCGCGCCGACTACCACAATCTTTTTTCCATTGGAGGCGATTTTTTGGCGATCAGGTTTTTGCATAGTTGTGTCTTTCAAAGGATTAGGATGCGATTTGATTTACCGACTTAGGTTAATAAACAGCGTCCATTAGGCGCATAATGCAAAAACCAGACGGGGAGTTCAAGCGCGATGATTTTTGAGCTTGGCTGCTCGCGGCCATCGGGCGCATCACCATCTCTATGTAGAGCCTGTCCCAATAGCCAAAAACCCAACTAGGCATGAGCGAAGTGATTGAAAAAAAAGGGCAAAGATCGTTAAAAACGATACTTTGCCCAGAATCAGTGTGCTATAACTCCTAGAACATTACCGCTGGGAGG
>JBBQNS010000179.1:0-4621 GCA_038330175.1 Kiritimatiellia bacterium | reverse complement strand
CCAGATCCGGCTTGTCGCGAAGCTCGATTGTCCGACTCCCTGCGCCGTGCAATTCCAGCACCACGAGCTCGTTTCGGCCCCGACGTAACTTTGGCGCCGGCACATACAATGTGTGCTGGGGTCCCTTTTCTTCCCAATAGCGGCCGAGGTTGAAGCCATTGAGCCAGACCACACCCTTGGTCCAACCGGGTAGAGCCAGAAAGGTGTCGGCCGGTTCGTCTACCCGGAAGGTGCCGCGGTAGAAAGCCGGTCCGGTGTTTTCCTTCTCTAAAGTTGCGAATTGCAGGCGCTTCAGATTGGCCAGCGGCAGCGTGAAGATCGTCCAGTCATAGAGGAACTGGTTGCCGAGCCGCGCGCCGTGCGTGATCCCTTTGCGATCGTGCAGCAGCGGGCCATAATTGATGCGGCCCATGTTCTCAACCAAAATGTCGAGTTGGAACGTGCCCGGCCCGAAAACCAATTGGATCGGCGACGCCTTCATGTTTCGATCAATGACACCACGATACTCGCCATCAACAAAGATCTGGGCGCGATCATGCACGTCCTGCAACACCAGCTGGGCGGCCTCGCGCGGTCCCTGTACCGTAGTGCGATAAAGGATGAACCCATAAGCCTGGCCCAGGGCCTCCATCGGCACGGGCGTCGGACTCTGCACCGGTTTGGAGAGTACCTCGAGACTGGCAAACAATGGCACGGATTCGGTCAAGGTCACGGCGCCATATCCACGTTTGGGGATCGGCTCGGGCAGGACCAGCTCTGGCAATGCCACATATTTCCCGATCACCTCGCGACAGGCGAAGAACTTCTCGGTCGGCGTGCCGCTCTCATCCAAAGGCGCACCATAATCGTAACTGGTGACGTCCGGCTGATAGTCGGTGTCGTTGTGGTTGGCACCGGCCATGAAGCCGAAGTTCGTGCCGCCATGAAACATGTAAAAATTTACTGCCGCGCCCTGAGCTAGCATGCAATCGAGGTCACGTGCCGCGTCAAGCGGATCGCGCTTGTGATGGACCTCGCCCCAGTGATCGAACCAGCCGTTCCAGAATTCGCCACACATCAGAGGCCCGGTCGGCTGGTGTTCCCGCAGTTTTGCGAACGCCTCGTCAGGGCGCGACCCGAAGTTGACCACCTTGAAAATGTCCGGCAGCGTACCGCCCTGCAACATCCAGTCGCTGGGGCCGTCGGACGAGAATAACAGGCAATCAATGCCCCGGCGACGCATGCCATCGGCCAGATGACGCAGATAGGTCTTGTCGTTACCATAACTGCCGTATTCATTTTCCACCTGCATGGCCACGAGCGGGCCGCCCCGGGAAGCCTGCAACGGCGCCAAGCGCGCCAGCAGTGCGTCAGAGAAACGATCAACCGCCTTCAGGTAAGGGGGGTAGGCACAGCGCAGGCGCATGTCGGGATCTTTCAACAGCCACGCCGGCAGCCCACCCAAATCCCATTCCGAACAGATGTATGGGCCGGGCCGTACAATCACCATCAGGTCCAATTCGGCCGCCAATTCGATGTAACGGACAAGATCAAGGTTACCAGAAAAATCGAAGCGGCCAGGCTTGGGCTCGTGCAAATTCCAAGCCACATAGGTCTCCACCGCGTTTAGACCCATGGCCTTGAGTTTGATTAGCCGATCGCGCCAGTATTCTGGCACCACCCGAAAATAGTGCATCGCCCCAGCCAGCAAGCGGACGGGCTGATTTCCACAACAAAACTCATCTCCGCAAATTTCAAGGGACTCCATGCTCACTATAACCACCTCTCTCTGCTGCTAGTCATTTTACTGCAACCGGTCAGCTAATATAGCAGGATTGTGTGACGTCAAGCCATGTCTAAATCGTGCCTTCGCATGTAAAAACTGGTAAAGACGGTATGGGGTTCGAGTTACGAGTTTAGAGTTGCGAGTTGAGGGTTGCGAAAGACCGCCCTAGGCGAAGCCGCGGGACTCTGCCCTGAGAAAGCTATAGGGGGTGCGGCACTGTAATCCCTACTCTCTCTCTGTTCTCCCGAGCTGTCGTGGCGTGTATTTCATTTTCGTGTACCCTCGAAAATGAAATACACGCCACATTCGGACTTGCTGCTAAGGCTTGCAGAATGTCTCTGTGCCTCAAGCGCTAGCGGGTGGTAAATCTTTATGTATACTCGCGATTCAGTAACAGCCCTACGGAAGTAAAATGCGCCCCATCGCGAATTTAAGGCGGCTTGCTGATTGCATTTGCGCTCCGGTTTAGCTACGGTAACGGCACGGTTAGATTTCAATAATAGTAACGCCCCATAAAACCCATGAAAGTCATCCCTCCTTCGCCTGCGACGAAGAAACGAGATAATTTCACAACGAGCATGGCCAAACGCCAAGGAATTGGTCTGGGCAGTTCAACCTCGCCCGGTTGTGTCATGACGTGCGTCTATAGTGATTTGGTTTCACGACCCACAGGTCACATCGTGGTTGCTGGCTACCTTGAGAGTTCTATCCCCACACCCACGTACAAGGAGCTGCGGATCGGTGGCATCTACGAAGCGGTTTACCTGCTTGAGGGCGAAGGCCGCTTCCAGCGCAGCGATGGCTTTGAGCAAACGGTACGGGCAGGCGATTTGATGCTCATTTTTCCGGAATTCCGACACAGCTATGGTGGCGGAAACAAACACTGGAAAGAAATGTGGATCTGGTACGATAGCCCGGACATTGAGCGCTGGCGGCAGGCGAACCTCCTCAATCCCAGCTATCCCATTCTACACCTTGAACCGATCCCCTACTGGCAGAGCCGCGTCGAGCCCCTCATCCGTCCGCCTCATTGGCTTGACGCAACAACGGCCCTGGCGCGTTACACCCAGCTACTGCATGTTCTGGCTGACGCATTCCAACACATAGAACTTAATGGGCTCGGGCTGGACAGCCGCCGCTGGATCGAGGAGGCCTGTGCTTGGATCCGGGAACACGCCACAGGCGGCGCGCCAGATTGGAGTCCGCTCACCACCCGATTCGATATGTCCTACGAATCCTTTCGCCGAAAATTCACCCAGCTAGCGGGCGTATCCCCGGCCCGTTATCGGATGCAGGAGGCCATGAATCAGGCGGCGCAAATGCTCTACGACCCGGACCGGAAGATTAGTGAAGTCGCCGAAGCCGCAGGCTACTATGACCCGTTCCATTTCTCACACAAATTCAAGAAGGTGATGGGAGTCTCCCCAAGCGCCTTCCGCCAACGCCTCTTCGGCTGAGAACGTAAGGCGCTTTCAATAGGGCTGTTACGAAATCGCGGGTATACGTAAAGATTTACCACCCGCTTCGCTGGAGTTCACGGAGGCACAGAGAAAACCTGCAAGCCGCAGCAGCAAGCCCGAATGTTGCAAGAAATGAACGATACGATTTGATTGTATTTTGACCGATAACTCCATATTTTGAAGACAGATGAGTCAAAAGAAACCACTTCGGGCGGAATTTGAGAAGGTTATTGCCAGCGGGAAACAATCGTTTTTCTGGGAGCATTACCTCTCTAAGCAGTTTTCAGCCCCCTACCATTATCATCCCGAATACGAGTTATTCCTCATCATGCGGGGATATGGGCGACGGCTCGTGGGACATTCCATCGCCCAATTTGGACCCGGCGAGTTGGTCTTCCTGGCTCCGAATGTGCCTCACGTCTGGATGGTTGCCCCCGGCTGCAAACAGGTCGAAGCTTTTTACATCCAATTCCTGCCGTCTTTCATGGGGGAAGACTTTTTCGACCGGCCCGAGATGCGCACTATCCAAGGGCTGATGGCTACCTCGCGGCGGGGGGTGACCTTCAGCCCCGCCGTTCGCCGGGATGTAGCTGCATTGCTTGGAGCCTTCCCGTCGCTACCGGAAACCGATCGCTTGATCGCGCTCATCACTATTCTGCACCGTCTGAGTTGCGACACGAAAGCGCACCCGTTGGGAAACCCCACCGCTCGAGTTCAGTTCAACTTGAAACAGGAAGATCGGATTGACCGGGTTTTTCAATATCTCAACCGGAACCTGAGTCACCCGATTTCGCAAGCCGAGGTTGCCAAAAGCGTGAATTTGAGTTCATCCGCGTTCAGTCGGCTATTTAAACGGACGACCCGGAAATGCTTTATGGAAGTCGTCAACGAGTTGAGGATTGCCCAAGTCTGTCAACAGTTGGAGGAAACCGAGCAGTCCATCGCGGAAATCGCCTATGCCTGCGGCTATGACACCCTTTCCCACTTCAACTGCCAATTCCGGCGCATCATGAAAATGACCCCAAAAAAATACCGTCATCAATTGGGGGGTATGGTCGCACAATCGGCTGCGCAATCTGGATTATCCTGAAGCCACCCACAACCCCTTTGTGTAGACTAATTTAAGAGAAGATAACCACTCGCTACACTAGAGGCACGGAGACACAGAGAAACCTCCGCTTTACAGAACAAGTCCAAATGTGGCGTTTATTTTGACTATGGGGGTACCAATCGCCAAAATAAACGCCACGGTTTCTAGTTCCTTACGACTTGAATCAATCGAATTATGGTCATGATTTGGACAAGAAAAGAGTTTGAACAGAAGCTCGCGAAGACCGCAAAGGAGGGAATGTTTACGCCTTCCGCCTATGTCCGGAAATACCGGACTCCGGCGGAC
>JBBQNS010000178.1:0-4706 GCA_038330175.1 Kiritimatiellia bacterium | reverse complement strand
GGGGGTGTGGAGTACAAATCACCCATGGGGATGTATCTGGATTATTATGCTGATAGTCACACCCAACCCTCTCCGGGTGAACCGAGTTGCATTAACCTGAGGGTGTTGATCGACTACAAAGAAGGAGCGAGATGAAGGAACATCGCCCCCTTCCGTATCCTCATTCTTTAGGATTTACGCTCGTTGAGATTATGATCGTAGTGGCCATTGTTGGTCTTCTTGCCGCGATGGCGCTTCCCAGTTTTCAAAAAGCCAGGATAAACTCTCAGAACGCCGCATTCATGAACGACCTCCGGATTGTTGAGGGGGCGATAAATGCATATTTCATGGACATGAGGGCGTACCCGGCCGATGTGAATGAAGGGATCACGCCCCCAGAGCTTGCCCCGTACCTAAAGTCCTTTGACTTTACGAAAGCCACGCCTATAGGAGGCTTGTGGGATTACGATTACAATTGGGGCATGAAATGCGGTATCGGAGTAAAGGAACCAGCAAGATCAGATGAAGAGATGGCGAAGCTCGGGAATTTCGTTAAGTACGGCGGCGAATACATAGTCGTTATTGAGCCATAGCTCCCCCCATGCGCCCCTTGCTGAATCAGGTAATGGGTCACTCATGTTAGGGGTACACCTGCCAGGCTGGAATTTAAAAAAAGATTAACCACCCGCTTCGTGCTCTTCGTGGCTTCGTGCGAAACCTTTTCTTCCCGTCCAAAGGTGCGAAAAAGGGCTTTCGCACGAAGCCGCGAAGGGGAGGGGCGAAGGGTGGGTTCCTTTTTTCAAGACGCACGAAGCATAATCAGAAGTTGACCAGAGAATGTCGCGCTCATAGCGCGCGACCTACCTGCGAGAGGTTCATGCTACCCGGTTATTTGTTTATTCTGGAAATCCATATTTTTTTGGGCAGAATACGGGCATGGCAAGCAATTCTATCATTACATTATCGAAGACTGGTTGAAGGGCGATCCCGATACGCCACGCCCACCGGGAGCGGCGACGACCGGGGCGCAATGCCGAGTGGTCTCATCTATACTCGCGCGACGTGCTATCCGTCCCTGATAAATGGGATGGGAATATCCGTGGTTTGCTGCCTGGAAAATATCGTCCTGGCCATGAACATGAACCGCTAGCGTCACTTTCTTGTGGCGGAACGATCTGAATCATGGCATAAAATTCACATCGACGGGGCGCTTGGTAAAAATCGAATCCCCCTTTGATGTTTGTCCGGCGACCTCCGCAAGCAAGTCGGCAAACACCAAGCCCCGTTGAATTTTTCCAATTTCCACTTTCGCTCACTCATTCTCACGTTCTCGATTAATTTGGAAATCCCCGTTCCTTATATTTATCCTAAAGAGCCTCTAAAACCCGAAAATGAAACTGCTCATCATATCCGATATTGACGATCTGCATTGGAAGAATGGTTCAGGACAGGCAGACCTAATCCTTTCCCTTGGTGATATGGCGGATCAGCTTATTCTCGAAGCATCCAAAGCCTATAACTGTCCCCATATTTTTGCTGTTAGGGGGAATCATGACTATAACGGGGATAAACCTTTCCCTGAGCCCATCGTTGACCTTCACATGACCACCCAGACATTCAAAGGCATGGCCTTCGGTGGCTTGAATGGGGCGTTAGGTTTAAATCGATATCGGAATAAAAGACCGTATTTTCATTCACAAACTGAAGTATGCCGGTATATGTCGGCCTTTCCGCCGGTCGACATCCTGATTTCCCATAATTCTCCAAGGGGTATTCATGAGCGGGACGATGAGCATTACGCAGGCTTTGATGGGTTGATAAATTATTTTTTTGAGCATAAGCCCAAGTTTCTGTTCCATGGACATCAGCATATTAATCGCGAAACCGATTGTGATGCGACTAGGGTGATTTGCGTGTATGGTTGGAGGGTAATGGAAATATGATTGATGTTCACTGGCATCCCGCAGGACGCCAAGGCTGTTAGCAATTTAGGCTATAGACTATTAGGTAAAAATGAACAAATCCTTACCAATACTCGATTGACTTTATAAGTTGGCTACATAAAGGTGCAGTATGAATACATTCCTATCTATAATGGGTGCGGCCCTCGTATGCCTAATGGCTGGTTGTGGAAACAACACTCCCCAGCAATCAGATAATACTCAGCCGACCCAACCATCACAGGCAACAACGCAGTCGTCCGTTTCTCAGGCTCCTCAAGGCCGGGAAGAGACCAAGACGTTAGTGGCGGCTAAACTTGTTGGCTACGATGGAACGGCTATAAGGCAGTCGGTTGATAAAGCTCTGGATAAAAACGACAAGCGTCAAAAAGAGATGGAAGAGGAGATGAAGTGACTATTCGAGACCATTTGGGAGGAAGGCGACGAATTGCGTTTATCGCACTATTCGTTTGCTGGTTGGCTATTGCATACTACGGGATTACGGCATCAAAAGGCGGGAATCATGAATTGCCGCTCCTTGTGTTTTTGCCCATTGTAGGTTTTGCTGGTTGTGTCCTGTTCATGGTTTTCGGCTTGCGCTGCCCAAACTGCAAAAACAACTTAGGCTATACCCTTTCGGCTCCATCAATGGGTTTGGGCATCTCGAATAAATTGAAGTATTGCCCATATTGCGGTGTCAAATTGGACACGGATATGACGTACCTTCCGGATAATAAATGAATTTGGATCGAGCCATTTTTTCGGGAATTAGAGAGAAATCTGGCGCTTTCCCTCACGAAACTGAAATACTCTCCCGCTCCCCGCATTGACATTTAGGAGACACGGGCGTAATTATTGTCCTCAAATGTCTAATCAATACTTTTGGTGAAACCATGCAACTAGGCGTTCATGATGTGGCAAGAATTCTGAATGTTTCTGAGAAATCTATCTATCGATGGATCCAACGGGGGCAACTTCCGGCGTACAAGGTAAACGATCAGTACCGGTTTAACCGGGCTGAACTTTTGGAATGGGCCAATTCGCAGAAAATCAACGTTTCTGCCGAAATCTTTAAAGAACCTGATTCGTCCATGGAATTAATGCCCGACTTGGCTGATTCCATCGAGGCGGGAGGGATTTTCTATCGGGTGGCTGGCCATGATAAAGACTCGGTACTGCGTTCGGTCGTAGAGGTGATAAAATTACCGTCTGACATGGATCGGGATTTTCTGCTCAAAGTGATCTTAGCTCGTGAGGCGATGGCTTCAACAGGGATTGGCGAAGGGGTCGCTATTCCGCATGTACGTAATCCGATCGTGCTTTCAGTGAATCAACCGGCGATTTGCTTGTGCTTCCTTGAAACCCCGGTTGAGTTCGGGGCAATCGACGACCAGCCAGTACACACTCTATTTACGCTAGTTACTCCTACCGTTCGGGTGCATCTATTTCTTTTATCACGCCTCGCCTCAGCACTACTGGATCCGGAATTGAAGGCCATCCTTAAGCGGCAGGCCCCCCGGGAAGAAATCCTTGCCGCTATCCGGGCTCTGAAAAAATGAACATTCTGCTGATATCTTTGGCGATTTTATTTTGTGGGGGAATACTTTCTTTAGTGTTTAACCGCTCTCCGCGGTGGGCAACGGGGCTGGGCGCAGGTTCAGCGGCGGTCGGCTGTATCGTGGGCTTGTGGCCTGCCTGTAAAGGTTTGCTGGGGGGTGGGGTGGAGTCTTTTCGCACACCTTGGGCTATACCCGGGGGCGAGTTTTATATTCGGCTAGATCCGCTATCTGCCTTTTTTTTAATCCCTATCTTCGGGCTTGCGGTATTAGCGGCGGTGTATGGGGGCAGCTATCTATTTGCCTATCGTGACCGCAAAATGCTGGGTGCAGCTTGGTTTTTCTTCAATATATTTGTAGCCGCCATGGCTTTGGTCGTGGTGGCTCGGCAGGCGGTTCTTTTCATGGTGGCGTGGGAAGTGATGTCTGTGACCGCTTTTTTTCTGGTGACATTTGAACATGAAAAAAAGGATGTGCGGCTCGCCGGATGGGTTTATCTGGTGGCATCCCATCTAGGTGCGGCTTTCCTGTTGGCGATGTTTTTATTGTTAGGGCGAGCGTCTGGATCGCTGGACTTTGACACGTTTGCTGTTCCGGGTTCAACCCTAGGGATGGTGATCCTGTTGCTGGCGCTGATAGGGTTTGGAACCAAGGCGGGAATGGTGCCGTTGCATATCTGGTTGCCGGAGGCGCATCCCGCCGCCCCGAGCCATGTCTCAGCAATGATGTCCGGAGTAATGATCAAACTGGGACTATATGGATTGCTGCGGATCATGATGTTTTTAGGGCCTCCTGCGGTCTGGTGGGGCCCCTTGCTGGTGGCGGTCGGGTTTGCTGGCGCGGTATTGGGGATTTCGTTCGCTTTGTTCCAGCGCGATTTAAAGCGGGCGTTAGCCTATTCAAGTATCGAAAACATGGGGTTGATTTTGTTGGCGCTAGGCCTTGGGCTTTGGGGGCTAACCAGTCATCATCCAGTAGTCGCCGCGCTGGGATTGACTGGCGCCTTTCTTCATATTTGGAATCATTCCCTGATGAAAGGGCTGATGTTTCTTGGGGCCGGGTCCGTGATGCACGGCGCGGGAGGGCGAGATATGGAGAAGTTAGGTGGTTTGATGAAAAGGATGCCACGTACGGGCGTGGCGATGGTGGTCGGAGCGGTCGCGATTGCAGCGCTTCCACCGCTCAATGGCTTTGTAAGTGAGTGGATGATCTACTTGGCCCTGTTACATGG
>JBBQNS010000177.1:0-5029 GCA_038330175.1 Kiritimatiellia bacterium | reverse complement strand
ACCTCGCTGACAGACCACGGGGTCGTATTTCCAAGAATCTGCTGGTAAAGCAACGTGTCTTTCATGTTTTTCATGACCCCAGCTTACACGTAAGTCAGGCTTTTGACCGGAAAAATCCCCCCACAAACCCAGAAGCGCCTGCAATATTTACCGCGTCATATGGCGTACCCGCCGGATGGCGCCCTGCCCTGAGCTTGCCGAACGGGCTTCGCGTACTTTGCGTGCTTGTTCAAAATTATTGCATTCTAGCTGACAGGTTGCAAATAAAAGAACCTACATAAGCTGCCTTACGCCCACTAGATCGCATCCGTCACTATCACCAGGCAAAGCACCTCACATTAGCGACACCGCATCGACATCAATGACCACCGAAACTCCAGCAGGCCAGCGAAATTCACGCGAGACCACTTTCAA
This sequence comes from Kiritimatiellia bacterium, assembly GCA_038330175.1. Lineage (GTDB taxonomy): Bacteria > Verrucomicrobiota > Kiritimatiellia > CAIKKV01 > CAITUY01 > JAABPW01. Next base: position 4,615 of record JBBQNS010000177.1, on the reverse strand, counting down.
TGAGCCTGTCATCATTTTAGTTGTCGTAGCGCGAAGCATGATCTGATGCCGGAATTGTCCTTTTGCTTTCTCAAGGGGAGCCGGTGCAGGCCCACTGACAATGACTTGTGAAGAAAGCAGCGGCTGAAGTTGGGCCATAAATTGTTCCGCCGCTTTCGTGACTTTGGCCTGATCCATTCCCTTGATCCCCACACAAACCAAATGCCCGAAGGGAGGATAGCCAAGTTCTCGGCGGAACTCATTCTCCTGATCACAAAACCCATCATAATCGAGCCGTCTTGCCGCCTGAATCGCTTGATGGAACGGAGTTGATGTTTGCACAATCACCTCCCCCGGAATCTCCCCACGACCTGCACGACCCGCCACCTGCGTCAATAATTGAAAAGTGCGCTCACTAGCCCGAAAATCAGGCATGTGCAAACTCATATCGGCGTTGAGCACGCCAATCAGCGTCACATTTGGAAAATCCAACCCTTTGGCAATCATTTGAGTGCCAACCAGAATATCGATTTTTCCGGTTTTGAATTCATTTAAAATCCGTCGGTGAGAATCTTTCCCCCTCGTGGCGTCCGCATCCATACGGGCAATGCGAGCATGTGGGAACAACTTTCCGACCGCAACCTCCACACGCTGAGTCCCAATCCCGGCAAATTTAAAAGCCGGATCCTGGCACCCTGGACACCGCTCGGGGACACCCTGAATCGCCCCACATATATGGCACTTGAGTGTCTCGTCATGCCGATGATAGGTCATCGAAATGCTGCAATCATTACATTTGGCCACCAAACCACATTTTGGACAAACCAATGAAGAGGCATATCCCCGCCGATTTAAAAATAAAATAGTCTGTTCCGCCTTGTCTAAACGCTTGCGAACCGCATCCACCAGGTCTCGCGAAAAAACCGACATCTTCCCAGTACGCTCGGCTTCTTGACGCATATCCACAATCCGTATATGCGGCATTGCCCGGTGATCTACCCGGTTCATCATTTCGACCAGCTGATATTTGCCATTTTTAGCATTATTGAAAGACTCAAGAGCCGGAGTAGCAGACCCCAGTAAAACAGCGCATTTCTCAAAATGTCCACGCATCACAGCCACATCACGCGCATGATAGCGCGGCATTTCTTCCTGCTTATAGGTATGCTCATGCTCCTCATCCACCACTATAAGCCCAAGATTCTCAATAGGGGCAAAGACGGCAGATCTTGCGCCCACCACAATCCGCGCCTTCCCGTCATGAATCCTATGCCACTCGTCATGACGTTCGCCCGTTGACAAATGACTGTGGAGTACGGCAATGGTATCTCCAAATCGCCCGCGAAAACGATCTATGGTTTGCGGAGTAAGCGAGATTTCAGGCACTAGGACAATAGCGCCCTTCCCCTGATTAAGCGCATAATCAATGGCTTGGAGATAGACTTCTGTCTTGCCACTCCCCGTCACTCCATGAAGGAGAATGACGGAGGCTTTCTCTCTCCCCCCTTGCGGGACAGGATTACCACGCACGCTCTTCTCCCTCTCCCCTTGCGGGAGAGGGTTGGGGTGAGGGGGCTCTTGGGGCGCTAGAAAATGCCCCTCACCTCGGTCCTCTCCCGCAAGGGGAGAGGAAGCGTTTTTAGCGCCCTGCCGATCAATCGCTCGCTTGACCGCTTCTAGCGCTGCCGCCTGCCCTGGCATGAGCGGGAGCGGTTCAGTCCGGAGCATCGTGTGATTCAAAAACGGGTCACGCAGAGCCGCCTGCTTACCTATGCGGACTAGCCCCTTTTTCTCAAGGGCACGAACGGTGGCGGCATCGGCGCCGGAGACCTTAAGAAGCTCACTCAAAAACATACCGGTAGGCACGGGAGGAATTTGAACAGAAGCACGCGAAGATCGCGAAGAATGAGTTGGTTCCACCTGCGACGATAATTCAAGAGGCTCGAATTCCGACGAAAAATCATGCGGCTGCGGCGTACTCGCCGCAGCCGCCTTCGCGGGCTTTGCGAACTTCTGTTCAAATTCTTTTTTTGGGTTCGGATCCAGCACCTCCAATATTGCTAGCTGTTTTGCAGTAAGCTTTAGGTTCTGAATGCTGACTCCTGACTCCTTACTCCTTACGCACTCCACAAACAACTGCTCTTTAAACTTCGCGCTTTGATTGCGAACCGCGCCCGGCAGCACCGCCTGCACGGCCAATTCGACCGGGGCGCAATAATAGTCCGCCATCCATCTGGCCAGCTTGAGAAGGCTCTCAGCAATATAGGGTTTCTCGCCTACCACCGATTCAATGGCCTTGAGCTTGGGATGATCCGATGACAAACTGAACCCCACCACATAGCCTTGGGTCTTTCGAGGGCCAAAGGAAAGGTTCACACGGGATCCCATTTTGACCTGTGCCGTGAGTGAATCAGGAATCAGGTAATCGAATTCCTTATCAACCGTAACATCAACTACAACTTTGGCTATCATGGGAGGGAGAATTTAGAAGCACAAGAAGATCGTAAAGACAAATTAGAGTTTCAATTGGCGCGCTTTGTCCACACAAAACACCAGCTCTTCAGCGAAATCGCCCATGATATCATCATACATCTGCTTTATTTCCGTCGGGATGTAGTCATGCACAATCCGATTACGCACATCGCGCATATTGAACCAGCGCTCAACTGACGAAATCAGTGCCAATTTCTCCATTCGGTTAAGCCAGTCGCGCAATGTATCAGATTCTTCAGCAAATTGGAGGCGCTCATAACTCCTGAAGAATTCCAGACTGACCTCAACCGCTCGTATAAAACGATCGCTCAAAGCATCATAGGGTTCGCTTTCGTCGGCACTGTAATTCCTCGCAACGTCATAGGTAGTGAGTTTTCGCAGGGAGGCCTGGACTAGGGCCACAGTAACCAGCATTTTATCAAGAGCTCGTTTCGTAATTTCAAGTTGCTCTGACGTAGTCATGTTAACGGCACCGCCTCCCGCTGGATCAGTTGTATGAACGGCTTCTGGTCTTCAGAAACGTGGTCAGGGTTTACGACCAAAACATCGATTTTTTCATCACATTCCATGCGGAATCGTACCGATATATCTTGTGATAAACGGTAAGGCGAATCCGTATGGGAAAAAACGAGAATATCGATATCCCCACCTTTCGCGGAGGAGTCAACTCGGGAGCCATAAAGATAGGCAATCCCATCAATACCTTTGAGAGCAAGAGTTAACGCCTTCTTTTCTATGTCCAAGAGCCTCATACGGGAAAGATACAGCATACCCAGCTATTCCGGAACCACAAACTAGGGGCTCTTTATCCCAAAAAAGCATGTCCTTGATAACTGTTATTCGGGAGGTCGCGGGCTATGAGCGCGACATTCTCTTCGCGTGCAGGATGCCAATGGCGGGCTCGTAGCGCCCTCCCTCCCTGGAATAAAAGATACGGCTAAACGGTTGAACCAGTGGCTAAAGATCATCACTCTATTATATTGTGACCTCAGCTGTGAGGCAGATGTCCTCATCCGCCGGGCTTCTCGGCTTCCGGAAGGATTTTGAAAGCCTGAACCATCCTCCACGGAACGAGGCGGATGGAGACATCCGCCCCACAACCGGATTCGGAGAAAAGATGCGTATATAGCACAGATCAGGCCACCGCACTCCACTTAAGCAAGAAAAAAACCGGGGACATTTTCATGTCCCCGGTTAACTTCGCCTATCGATTTTAATATATCAATTCGGTCCAATGATGCTTCCAAATTGATTGGTACCTGCGGCTAGAATAAGATACGCCAAACTGTTTGTTATAGTATTTGCACCTGAAGAAAACCACTGCACATTGCCACCGACAAATCCAATATTGCCGCCGTCTTTACCATGATTTCCGCCCCATCCAGTCAGGGTTTCATCACACTTGGTAGCTACAGTCCCGTTTTTATCCCACACAACAGGCATTGAACTTGCTGAAGATTCACTCACGCCAGAACCTGCATAAAAATATGAACTTTTAGCGGTCGTAACGAAGTCAGCATAAGAGTTTGCCTTTGAAAAAACTGACGACGGAGCTGAAGGACAAAGAAATATTCCTAAATCGCCGCCTTTAATGTAGCTATTCGTCAATACACACATATTTCCGGGGTATTGCTCTGTATTGTCACTCGCATACATTTTCAAAAAGAGAACCTGTTGCTTTAGATTGTTACCACAAGTCGCCCGCCGCGCTTTTTCACGGGCACCAGCAAGAGCCGGAGTCAGCAACCCAGCCAAAATTCCGATAATGGCGATAACCACCAACAACTCAATTAACGTAAACCCTTTAACCTTGCGAAACAGCTTACTCATAACTTAACTCCTTATGATGATTTACCACTTATCAGAACACGTTCAAAATCCAATATGCTTCAAGCCTATACCATCTCTATAACTGCGTCAATAGGTGCGTAACCTTTTTTTAAAATCCTCGATTGACAAAGTAAACGCGCCCCCGGCGAAGCCGGAGGGGCGCGTTCAGTCTGCCAAGGAGAAGGGGCGCGGTTAGTCCGCCGATGGCAGGGCATGGGAACGGGTGGATCCTTGGAGGCTTTCCTGCCCCTTCCCCCCGAGGGGGGAAGGGGGGGCGCGGTTAGTCTGCCACTTCCCATGGAAATGCGGTTCT
>JBBQNS010000176.1:0-5105 GCA_038330175.1 Kiritimatiellia bacterium | reverse complement strand
CCTGGCAAGCTCTACCGGACGGGATTTGTCTTACCCGCTGGGTTCCTATCGCCAATTTCAGTTGTCAGTTATTCCTTACTTCCCCAACAACCTCCCTTCGCGCTGTCCTTATCCTGGCGCGACCTAATCGTAATCTTAATCCTCTCCGGGGCAGTTGATTACGATTATGATTACGATTATGACTTGGTCCCGGCTATGCCGGGTTAGGGAGTATCAACGTGAAAATTTTGTTGGGATTATTTGATCACATGGTGGTTCAGCGTAACCCAAAAAACGTGAGTGAGGCCGCTTTCTCCGGGACAACAGAGGCCCGGGGACCACTCTGGGCAACGGTAAGGAAAGGGCGTAACACGTTGCCTGACTTCAAGCACCGTAAGGTCGGGCAGGCTGGTGCGGGCGTTTTTTCCGGTCTTCTAAAAGGTATCCCTGTGGGAGGGCACTACCAGGTGGAGCTCAGGGTTGGGACTCAGCATTGTGTTGTTCAGGACATTCTTGTCGGCGACGTCTGGCTAGTGGCAGGTCAATCCAATATGAGTGGGGCAGGACTAAGCAGCAGGGCCACGGAGTTGAAGCCCGATCAACAGGTTCGCGCCTTTTTCATGGATGATTCCTGGCGGGCGGCGCAGGACCCCATTCATCAAATGTGGGACAGTGTGGATGAGGTTCATACCCAACCCAACGGTAGCGTGCGGCCGACCAAACCAGCGATGGTCAAAGACGGAATCGGGCCGGGCCCCATGTTTGGAAAAACCATGAAACGCCTCACAGGCGTGCCACAAGGCCTGATTCCCTGCGCCCAGGGTGGCACAGGAATGTCGACTTGGGATCCCGCGCTCCAGAATGAAGGCGGCCGCAGCCTGTATGACGCCATGATGCGCCGGTTTGTCAAGAATGGGGCGAAGGTGGCCGGGCTGATTTGGTATCAGGGCTGCAATGAAACTAATACCTGGGATGCACCCAACTATACCCTGCGCATGCAACGGTTTGTTAAGACGGTCCGGAGCGACTGCGGGATCCCCGACCTGCCGGTAGCAATGGTTCAATTGGCGCGGGTCGTCGGGTTTGCCACCGCCGCCGCACCCCACTGGGAGAACGTGCGCGAGCAGCAACGGCTTTTGCCGCAAACCATTCCGAATCTGACCGTTGTCCCCGCCATAGATTTGCCGCTCGATGATCTTATTCATCTCAGCGGGGCGGGCCAACTCCGATTAGGACGGCGACTGGCCCAGGCCATGCAGGTCCTGAGGGGAGCTCCAAAAACCGGACGGCCGCCGCTCGAATTGAAATCCATCACGTCTGCGACCATCGGCAATGCCGGATCTCTGGTGGTGGAATTTAGAAATGTGGTGGGCACCTTGCAGGCGACGGGGCGCCCGATGGGCTTTTGGCTCAAAACGACCGACGGGCTCGCCAAAGTGTTTGATGTGGTACTGGAGGGGAGCCGCGCGGTTGTCCGAACGACACTGCCGGAGAATCAGTTGAGCGAAGGCGCGTTGTACTATGGGCCCGGGCTGGATCCATTCTGTAACATTACGGACGGTGCGGATCGGTCGCTGCCCGCCTTCGGGCCCGTTAATATCGGTGCGTCCAGCGCCTTTCTGCCCTTCATTTCAACCCTGCGTGTCAGTCAATTCATGCCTGGAGTGCCTGACTTCTCCTCCCTGCCAGCGCCGCTTAGGAAGGCCTTGCAATTGAAGCTCCGCATATTTCCGGAAATCTTCTGCAACCTGCATGCGGAGATCGCACAGCAGGGCTCGCTGGAGCAGACGGTCTATTATGTCTGCGCCTTCCGATGTCAGCAGGCCATGGCTCTGGTGATCCATCTCGGCTATGATGGCCCCGTCAAGGCTTGGTATGATGGGCGCGCCGTGGCCTGTGATCCTGCGGGCATGAACCCCGCCATTCCTTCGGAACAAAAGATACCCGTCGCGGCAGGAAAAGGGCGGCATGAAGTGGTCGTCGCTTTGGGAACCCGCCGGGGAGAGACCTGGGGCCTGTATTTACAGTTGGAGCGAACCGGGCTTACCCGGCAGCTTATCGATGCGGGGACATACGCAATGCCTGAAGTTTTGAAAGCTTAGGAGATACTATTCATGACCCATGCGGCACTTGCAAAACCAAGTTTTGCAAATGCCGCGTTAGTTCAATGCGCTACCGTAACGGAGGCGGGGCGTCGACCGATTCTGAAATATAAACAGGGCGCCCCCCTTCGGTTTGCACGCCCCCGTATTCAGCGCGAATGCGCATCAGATGATACACCGGGACATGCCAGAGGCTGACCAAAGTTCCTTCGCAGCCTCGATCGGGCATCTGTTCGGCAAATTTCCGGATGTAGTCCTCAAAAAACGCCAACCCTTCATTGCAGATGGCGACGGTTCGGAGCCGTTGCTCAGGTGTCAGCTCCTGTGGTTTTTGATGGCCATTGAGCGCCTGCAGTTCCGTCCCCTTGAGCATGCCCCGGAGATAGAGAACGGTGGTTTCAATACGATTGATCAGGAAAGCAAGGCAGGCGGCCCCCTCCACATGGGTCGTATACGGCACGCACAGATCCTTGAGCCAATGGGCGACATGCTGCATCTGACTACGCACGCGATCAACCATGGCGGGATCATTCCAGGAAAGCACCCCGTCGGGACACCAGCAACAGGTGGCGCAGAACCCGATATTCGGAAGATATTCGCAGGCTAATTGATCCGCAATCCCCAGCGCCTGCATTGCGGCGGAAAACTCGGCAGCGGGCTGGATCCCCAGCCGGTCGGCATATTCGTGATAAAAACGCATGATATTGATCGGCCCACGCAAGGTGGCTTCTGCGGCGTATCGCGCCGTAATGCGATTTTCAGCAGTTCGCCAATGATTGAAACAGATGCCAGGCACCGGCTCGCCCTGCAGCCGGTCCAGTGCATTCGCGATCATAAACTGAATCTCGGCCACGGCATTTTGTTGCAGATACATGAGACCATCGAGTTCAATCCACCCATAGAGTAATGTCCGTCGCCGCGCCTCGACCGAAGGCGCATCGGCTTCATCGAGATAACGCGTCAGCCGCGCACTTCCATGACCGGGTAGCAGCGCAAATGAAATCTCATCGGGCAGGAGCGCCTCCATCACCTTCAGCGCCGCACGGAAATACTTGGGCTGAACACAATAAACACCCACGGCCAGCGGCACACGACTCTCGGCCAGGAACGCCTTGACCGCGCGAATGGCATGCCCGACCTGCCCAATCACCTTGCTCGCGTTGGCATTGAGCAGCATCGGCGCAAGGTCGTTGGGAATCAGCGTCATGCCGAAATGCGCATGTTCACAGGCGCGCAGGTGCTCCAGCGTAATTTCCGGACCACCCCACCCTTCTTCCTCGGAAATCAGCTCCAGAACATCAATCATCGGATAAGTTTCCAGCAGTGTCCGAGCCGTTGCCAATGTTAATGCTACATCGGTGGACGTGCTCCGGGGTTCAAATGAGAATTGAATGCGCAAGCCAACCCGTTTGGCTTCCAGCATGACGTTCTGCAACCAGGCCACGGCACAGCGACTTCGTTCCGCTTTATCGTTGAAAACCGGCTCGATTTCCGGGATGCAGAAAATGTGATCATTGTGGATCACCTGCTTGAGAACCGGATGATGCGGAACCTCGTGCCGCTGTCCATAGAAAAAATACCCCGCTTCGTTCGCGGGGCTGGCCTGGGGCCCGGCAACAAACTGGTTGGGATAACTATGAAAGGTGATCGTATTGAACCGCAAACGCGCCAGATTGCGGATATATTCCCTGGCCTCCTCAATCGAATAACTGCTGATATCCATGGGGAAATTGATGTGCTGGCGGATTCCACGCCACTGGACGCGCGGTTCCAGCATGACCCGTCCCTTTTCAACCTCGTGCCGTTGCGCATCGCCAAGCCACACTGGACCGGTAATTTCGAAATGGAACCCGAGCTGTTCCAGAAAGGTATAAATGGCATGCAACAGGCAGGTATCGTCGTGTCCAAAAAGGATCGTGTGGCGGCCTCCCCCGAAGACAGAGGCGTGTTCGACACCAAAACTGAAGGGCGCCAACTGCGCCTCTTTTCGCAATTCTATACGCCAGTCAGCCTTTCCTGACGATCCAATCTGATAGTTTGCCTGTCGCAAAAAACGGACAAGTTCCTCACGGCCATACTGCGCCACGACCGACTGTTCATTTGCGTTCTCAATTGAGATGTGCATTCTACTTTCCTTTCGATAATCTTTTAGAGTGGATGTATGTACAGTAATCAGCAACATTTCCGAATGTCAAGGTGTAAAAATAAATTTAACAGTTTATTGATGGATTGCTACACACGCCATATATTTTAAAAAAAAGAGAAGACCAAATGAAGCCAGCAATTGTCATTATGACTTTTCTGGAGCGGAATCGGTGACGATTCCGGGCATTTCCGGAACGTTTACACGTTCCGCTCCGAGAAAAATTGACCGGACAAGGCCATAATGACAATTGCTGAAATGAAGCGATCAAGTTTGACGGCACTGCTAATGGTAAGCCTGATCACAGGCGGTTCGGCTTGTTGGGCGGGCATTGCCGCCACCGAGCGTGGGGCAAAAATCACGACGGATCGCTTTCAGGTGGATATCCGTGACAGCGCCGTGGTAAGTATTTTGAACAAATTTAAACCTCTACGTCAGAATCTGTGGGTAAGACATGAACCCAAAAGAGCATTTAAGGCAAGTTTGGCGGCCTGTTTATGCTATTCTGCCTGCCTGTCGCTTGGTTACAAGACGATCTCATAACTGCTGGATGTGCTGAATTTGGTTTTACCTTCATAGCCTACTCATCCCGCAGGGATAGAGCGCAGAGGGGAGTTTTGCTTGAAATCGCCACGTTTGCCCGCGCGTTGTCTCGGCCAGCCACCTTTCGGTTAAAAAAGAGATTTAAACATGGATATTCAGGATATTCCAGAAAACCCAACCCCATGAATTTCTTATCATGAATATTCTGAATATCCATGTAAATTTCCAAGCAGTAGAGCGCTAAATCAAGAATATAGAGGCTCTTGCAAAACCACCCGAGAAAACGGTCGTGACGGAGCACGACCCTCCAGAAGATGATGGAAACAGCCTGTCTTGCA
>JBBQNS010000175.1:0-5132 GCA_038330175.1 Kiritimatiellia bacterium | reverse complement strand
CGGCTTGCCTTCCCCTTTCGGGGCACCGGACAGATCTCCCGGGGTGTTCCCTGCTGTTTTCCACGCATAACCGTCGAATCTACGTGATGCACCTAAAGCAACTGGAGGACTTTGGATTGTGTTGCACCCTCGTCCCATGCATCCCGCCTCATATCCGCTTCTCTGTACGATCGGCCCGCGTTTTCGCTTCCGGCCTTCTTCCCGCTCCCCTCACGGGGATACAGTTGCCTTCCGCTACCCTTTGGCATTGCCTACCCGGGGTCAGACTAACTCCTTGATTTCGTAACCGCCTTCCATTTACGCTTGATGCGTAATTGAAATTTGGTACGCTCGCGGAGCGCACCGACAAACAGCCGGGCATACCCGGCACACAACAAATGTCGCGCTCATAGCCATTCGACAGAGCTCATGGCAGGCGCGCGACCTCCTTGGACTACGCTCCATTGGAGACGCACTTGGCTAAAATGCCGCTAAATACCAATGCTAAACAGTTTAGCTTTGGTTATTTACATCATCCTTCGCCAATGAGGGCTCAGTTGCGGCCGACTCCTGGGCCGTCATTTCCTCGGGCGGATGAACGGGGTCCGGTATCGGCTCTGGCAATATGACTTCAGTTGGCAGATTCACACTAACCGGTACTGGCGTGGGAACAATCATGGGTTCAGGCACAACAATCGGAACCGGTTCGGGGGCTGGGGCCGGCGTCTCAACAATTATAGGCAAAGGCGTTGGCTCAGGCGTCATTGGCGGGGGCGGGATGACAACTGTCTCAGAGACTGGGCTGTTCGATTCAGGGGTCGGTGCCCATGGTGCATAAGGAACGACAATAGGGTCCGGCTCAGCTGTCGGTTGCACAAACACTGTTTTCGAATCTGGCTCCGGCGTCTCGACCGGCTCTTCAACGACTGAAGGCAACACCACAGGTCTTTCTTCGGAGATCACAGTAATAGGCGCCGTGTCGACGACATCCTCAGAGACCGGAATCGAGTCCGGGCTTATCTCCGCAGACGGTGACTCAGGCTCGAACACCGGTGTTGTCGCTTCGGCCTGCACTGCTTCGCCTGGCGATGCAGGCAGGTCTTCAATTTTCGGCGCCGGTGTCGTGACCGGATCTTCAACTACTGGGGTAGACACCACCGGTCTCTCTTCGATGATCGCTGAAGTCGGCGCCGTGTCGGCGGCATCCTCAGAGACCGGCACCGAGCCCAAACTTATCTCCGCAGACGATAGCTCAGGCTCGAACACCGGTGTTGTCGCTTCGGCCTGCACTGCTTCGCCTGGCGATTCAGGCAGGTCTTCAATTTCCGGCGCCGGTGTCGTGACCGGATCTTCAGCGGCTGGGGCAAACACCACCGGGCTCTCTTCGGCGATCACTATAGTAGGCGCCGTGTCGACGGCATCCTCAGGGACCGAAACCGGATCGTGTACGGTATTCGGCGAGGAGACCACACCGCCTGTGGCGACCTCTATTGCGGGTTGAACGGGCCGGATGACTGAGACCGGCGCTGCCACCACGGGATGCAAAGTTGGCGATGGCGGAGCGACTGTGGCCTCCACCACGGGGGCGACGTTCACAACAGGCTTTGGGACAGTCGGCGGTTCCGGGTCCACGCTCACCGCTTGCAACATTCCGACCATGGCTTTGCCGGCGCCTTGCCACAGAACGATCACCGGGCACTCTTTAGCCACTATCGCCGACACAACGGGGTAGATGCTGGGACAACACACTATTCCCGCAGTGCCGTCATGTAGCAACATGCTCACCCGCTCGCGGACCGCTGCCGGATCGGCAGGCAAGACGATGACGACCAGATCATAACCGGCAGCGGCAAGAGCAGGTTCCGTTGCAAGAATCATGGCAATTGAATCGGGCGGACTTGCGGCGGAAAGAGCCAGAACAATCTGACGCTCCTCCTTGCTTGAATTTTGGCCCGCCATGGCCTCTGTCGAAAGGTTCGTCGATATGGCTTGATTAAGGAGGTGGGTATTTATAATCGGGTTCGATTCATAACCCAATTGGCGGACAGCGGCAAGAACACGAACCTGCGCGACATGGCTGATCCGATACTTCTCGGCCTTGCCATTGACTACAAATGAGACCGTAGAAATTGATACCCCAGCGGCTCCGGCGACATCCCTGATCGTGACTGAATTGCTCATGCTAAACAGTTTAGCATTAATAAAAACCAAATGCTACGGCAGATTCAGTTCATGCGTAACCCGTCACTGACATGGGAGGATAACCGCCCGCTCCGCTGGAGACGCGGAGGGGGAGGGAGATTCGTTCAACCCTCTAAGGACGAAATTCCTGCCATGTAGTCGAGATTGCCGCAACCATGTTGCGTGAACGATTGAATCCCCGGTCTTCAATCAGGCGGGCGGCATCACAGGCAGCCTTCAAATCAGAAGGGTCAGCTGCCCTGATTAACTGCCGAAGGTCGCCAACGTCTTGAGGGCGGGTTATGTCGTCACGCGCCAATGTCTTGAGCACAATAAGATGGTGGAGCCGAGCGACAGGAACGCGAAATTGCGGAAAAACTTCCAAAAGCTGGGAGTCCTCACATATTTCCTTTTCGATCCCTGAGGAGGCAAACAGCAAATCCAGCATCAAACCTTGGGATCGTTCGCCAAGCGGCGCCAATCTCGCGGTGGCCAAACGATGCGTTGCATCCTGTTCAACCGTCGCAATGACACGAAATCCTGCCGTATGCAAACAGTGGATAAAGGCCTCCGCAGCGCGGTCGTCAGAAACCGCCACGGCAATATCCAAATCGCGCGTAAAACGCGGTTCAGTCAGCACGGATACGGCTAGGCCGCCAACCAAAGCCCACTCCTGACGCTGGTCATTGAATATCGCCGAAATATGTCGCAACAATGTCTCTAAATGGCTCATGCCATCTGCTCCCGTACCCGGATCGCGCCGGCCGTATCGCCAGGGATGGGATTGTCTGAGCGGTGCAACCATGAGATCAGCAACCTATTGATTTGCGTTTCGCTGGCTTCCGGGTGACGCCTCACTAGGTTCTGTCGCATCATCTCAATTCCCGCATCCATCAAAATGGACAGCGTCTCAGCATTATTTCGATATTTCTCAGTTTCAGCCATAGCGGGGCACGGTACCGGAATCGTATCTTTTTTGGATAAACTGATCATGCTGGTATTATCAAATTTCCAACCCCGCCTGACAACTACCTTTTTCAACTAGATTATAACCGGCAGCGGCAAGAACAGGCTCCGTGGCAAGGGTCATGGTGATTGAGCTGGGCGGCCTTGCCATTGACCACAAATGAGACCGTAGAAATTGATACTCCAGCGGCTCCGGCAACATCCCTGATCGTTACTGAATTACTCATGCTAAACAGTTTAGCATTAATAAAGACAGAATACTACGGCAAATTATACGGAATCGTAATGGGTCACTCATGGGGGGGAGGAGGAATTTACCACCCGCTTCGCTGGAGGAATCGGAGGGTGAGAGAGAGAATAAAATGTTTCGCGAATTTTGAGCCTGGCGGGTACACCAGTTGCAAAATTCGCGAAACACCTTTCATGGAAGAGCGGAGAATGGTTTTGTTTGCCCAAAGGGCATCGAAAGCCTCGGTTTTCCCTCAAGGAACGGTGTTGTGGCAATTTTTTAATCGGGTACTCGCGATTAGAAAATCGCCACAACATTTTCTTTTTCGTCCCGTAAGCCCCCTCCGTACCTCCGTGAACTCCAGCGAAGCGGGTGGTCAATCTTCTCTTGAATTTTATCCTGACAGATTTACCCCTACGTGAGTGACCCATTACCGCAGGAAGTAATGGGGCTGGGAGCGCTCGGGCGCATGAAAAAATTCTTCATGCAGTCCAAGCGCCCAGTTAATACTCACGCGGAAAAGATTTTTGAACAGAAGCCCCTTCGACAGGCTCAGGGCAGGCACGCGAAGATCGCGAAGGGTTTTGGGTTACGCTTCGCGGAATACGCCACCCTGCATAGTGTTTTGCAATATTCACCGCGTCATACGGCGTAACCGCCGAATGGCGCCCTGCCCTGAGCGTGCCGAATGGGCTTCGCGTGCTTTGTGTGCTTTCAGAAATTTGTCTTGCGCCCGGAACGCTCGAAAAAGCGCAAGAGAGTTTCGGCACTGGCGACATCTGTGAGATAACTCTTCCTGTCGGCAGCGGCCAATTTCAGTCGGCGACAGTTTGTCACCGACTGACTGCCTTCTTTTTTAAAACGTTCTTTCAGGTTGTTCCCGTATTTTCTGGCCACTTGAAAGTTGGGGTTGCTGGGTCAGGATTTGAATGATGTCCACGACAGGTGGTTCCTGAGTCTGGCACCATTGGCACCATAGAGCGAGGTGGTCTTACGCCTTCCAGTCGTCCCCCGGCATGATTCGCCGCATGAATTCATCGAAAAGCGGCACGGTAAAAGCGGTGTCACCATGACTCGGGCTCCAAATCATACCTTTTGAGATCAACTGGTTTCGTGTCGGTCCAAAGGCAGTAACTTCGCGATCCAGTTTTTTTGCGATGTCTCCAGATCGGTGTGGCCCGGGGCCAAGATCAGCCATCGCCCGCAGGTATTTTTTTTCGGATGGGGTTAGACGGTCAAACCTCACTCGAAAAAAGCTCTCATCCAACGCCGCTACAACGGCCACAGTCGCCCGATCAACATCCTGCAATGTAATGGGAGATGCGGCAGCAGTATCCCATGCATGCTTCCCCCATTCCTGTAAGAAATAGGGATAGCCGCACGTATCTTGCACAATACGATCCAAGGCATCCTGATTGATCATGACATTTTGCGCCGCCGCAGGTTTACTGATCGCGATTTTAGCAGCAGATGGAGCCAATGGCCCAATCTCCGGAAAGTCAAAAAGACGTTCGGCATAGGACTTGGCCTGTCCCATCCGGCCCCTCAATTGTGGCAATCCCGCACCGACCAGAACGACAGGTAGACGTCGTTGCGCCGCACGATGCAGAGCAGTAATAAGGGCCGCCAGCTCCCCTTCCTTAACGTACTGTAATTCATCAATGAACATCACGAGGGCGGTTTCCGCCTTTTGTGCGGCGGCACCCACAGCCTCAATCAAGGCCTGTAAATCATGCTCCAAGTCGCCATTGTCAGCCAAACCTGGCTCGGGCTCGAA
>JBBQNS010000174.1:0-5266 GCA_038330175.1 Kiritimatiellia bacterium | reverse complement strand
ACGGGAAGAATATGGGCAAGGAAGCGGCGGGTGAAGAGCTCGACGGGGATGGTTTCAGTCTTCTCGGTGTTGTCATCTGAGCGGTCGCGCCAGGAATAGGTGACCTGGCCATTGCGAAGCTCCTTGATGCGGCTGTCGCTGTTCTCCAAAGATATGATAACGAATCCGGAGAAAAGAGATTTGAACAGAAGCTCGCGAAGCCCGCAAAGGCGGAAGGGATTTGCAGCCGCCTCCGGCGGGGAAGAATATCTTAACTTCGCGTTCTTAGCGAGCTTCTGTTCAAATTCGTGTATTTCGCGTATTTCGGGTGGTCTTAACTTACGTTTTTAGGTTCAACGACGCAAATGACACTGCTCAAACCGGAGCGAAGCGGCGGTTTGAGCAGTGTCCATTTGTCTTGTTCGGCATCCCGATCTATTGACTAGTCGCTCGGGGTGGGATCGTTCTCTCTTTTGAAGATCTGCAACCATGGCATCCAGATTGAAATTGTGTTTTTTTGCATAAGAATCACGATTGTGCCAAACCTCGGCAATGATTTCATCCTTGTACATTATCAACCTCCTCGCTGAGTAGTTCAAGCGGCGTACAGATTTCTGGGCATAAGAAACCGGCAACAGCACATATTGATCTGATAATTGGTTTTGTCGTTGCATTGTTGATGTGGCGGCAATTCCATGTCAGAAAATAGTCAACGCTATGCACTGTCGCTATCGCAACATGCAGAGCGTCCGCCTCTGCGTGTTGCGGAACCCCTCCGTCAGTTACCAGACGTGCTGCAAGAAATTTAGCTTCGTCTGAAACGGTAAGTTGACGAATGTCTCGTAGCGACTCAAGCCGCCGCTGAGCGGCTACAGGGTCTCCAGCACCTGCTTCTGCCAAGACAAGTTCTGACGTAAATAACTCATAATTTGGCTTCTCCTGCTCCCACCATTGGGCTGTGAGCTGCTGCCACGCCGTTGCACGCACATCTCGACTGGGTTTAGCTGTCAGGTAACTCGGGATAGAAGTCTCAATATATACTGTCTTCATAACAGATACTTTATGATTACGGATTAGCCCGTGCAAGCTGGGATTTGTTTTTTCCTAGCCGAACGTCAGCATTCAGTTTCGGCGCGAAAGTTGGGGGGGACAGGCAAGATGTGCGGCTTTGGGCGAAGCGGGCTGGAAGCCCGCATTCATTTTGGAAGGCCTGCCTGCATCGCTACGCAAAACGTCGTAGGAGGGCGGGCGCCATGGGCGCCGGAGTCCTGCTGGGGGATAAGGGACTGGGGGATAAGGGACAGGCAATCTGAGGCTATAGCACGCAGGATTACTTGAAGCAATTGTGATCGCCAATGGGAGAAAGTTACGGTCTTATTGTACTTGGCCCCACGGATGCGCGGTGCCCATATAGGCGGCAACTTGTAGGAGCAGCGCTTGCGCGCGATGTCCACCCGGAGTTGATAAATTGCCTGTCACTTGGCCATCGCTCATCACGCCCACCCATTGAGTATGGTTGGTTTTCAAGCAAGGTAGGGCGAGGTCTCCGCACCGAGCCGTCTGAAAAGGACGCCCATCCATAAGCCCGGCTCGGTGCGGAGACCTCGAGCGGAAGTGGACAGTCCCCGGCGCGGTTCTCACGGCCGTTATGCATACTTGCGACAAGGCGTTGACATGATCAAGCCTGTGCATATAATACGGTCAAACATGCAGTGAGGTGATCAATGTGAACGACTCGTACTATTCTCGTTTCCTCCAGGGGCAACTGTCTCCGGCTGGCCGCCAAGGGCACGGCGGTGGCAGGAAGAAGGTGGTGCTCGTGCTCGGCGCAAGGCAGACCGGGAAATCCACCTTGCTGCATCACTGCGCCCCCAAGGACAGCCGCACGTTTTCGATCAATCTGCAGGATTGCAGGCAACGGATCCGATATGAGGCAGATGAAGGTCTTCTCATGCGGGAGCTTGAGGCCATGCCCGGCGTGGACACGGTAATAATCGACGAGATCCAGAAGGTACCCGCGCTGCTGGACGATGTTCAATTCCTGTATGACAGGGATCCCGAACGTTTCCAGTTCTACCTGACGGGAAGTTCCGCGCGGCAGTTGAAGCGGCGATCCGCCAATCTGCTGCCCGGGCGGATCCATGCCCAGCCCTTGTTCCCTGTCCTTCAGGCAGAGCAGCGCAAATGCGAGGTGCTGTCCCTGCCCATGGCCGCCGGGACCAAATTTCCCGTGAGAACTCTGGATGACTACCTGATCTTCGGCAACCTGCCTGGCCTGTATCACGAAAACACGGCCTCCTGGACAAAGACGCTTTCCTCCTACGCAGAACTTTACGTCGAGAACGAGATCCGCCAGGAAAATATCGTGGGCGAAATGGGGGCATTTGTCAGGTTTCTCCGGCTTGCGGCACTTGAATCGGGACAGTGTGTGAATTTCACGAAGTTGGCGGCGGCGGTAGGCGTGGCCCCCAACACGTTGCGGAATTTCTATCAGGTCCTCGAGGACACCTATGTCGGAATCCGGATCCAGCCGTTCGGGCGGAGCCGCAAGCGGATTCTGAGTGCCCCGCGGTTCCTGATATTCGACCTGGGTGTCCGCCATGTCCTGGCTGACCTTCCCTTGAACAGCACCCTGCTGAAGATGGATGCTGGCCACATCTTCGAACAGTGGGTGCTTTTGGAACTTCACTCCCGCTGTGCATGCCTGGGAAAAGGATACAAGCTGTCCACATGGTCGACAGCCACCGGTGCCGAGGTTGATGCCATCATCGAGACACCCGAGGAAGTGCTGCCCGTCGAGGTAAAATGGACAGAGAGTCCGTCCCCGCGTGATGCCCAGCATGTGGAAACCTTTCTCGGCCTGCATTCCGATCTGGCCCGTCGTGGCTATGTGGTCTGCCGTTGCGCAAAAAAACAACAGCTTACCGACAACGTGACGGCTATTCCCTGGAACGAGTTTTAGGGGGGCCTGCGTATGACGGAGGGCGTGGTCTATTCGGCGGTATGCGGCCGGTCCGGATAACTTACTGATTTGCAATAATTTCCTTTCGCGTGTTTCGTAGTTTAAATTCCTTTTTTAGTCCCTTACGACTTGGGGATATAGGGGGATATAGGGACTGGGATATAGGGACAGGCAATCTGAGGCTCTGGGCGAGGGTCGCCGAAAGGAACCCGGGGTCACCGCTGATACATTGCCTGTCCCCTCTGCCATCTCTTGCAAAACCCTTCGGACGACACGGAGGTCGTCCCTCCATATTGCCTGTTGTCACTGATTTGAGCTATTGTGTATGCGTAGGGCTGGGGCGTGTGTATAATAATCACCTGAGGGAGTGGATATGAAGACCGTATATATTGAGACTTCTATAGTTAGTTACCTCACGGCAAGGCCCTCTCGTCAGATTCTGGCCGCTGCATGGCAGCAAGCCACAGAGGACTGGTGGGCTTTTCAGCGACAGCGGTTTGATTTATATACTTCAGAACTGGTTGTTGAGGAGGCTTCTCAAGGTGATCCCGAAGCGGCTGTGCGCAGGATTGGTGCCTTAATAAATTTGTCGCGACTAACAATTACTGATGAAGTTTCCGAATTGGCGGCATCATTGCTGGAAGACGGGGCGTTACCGCACATTGCGACTAATGATGCCCTGCATGTGGCGGTAGCGGCGTATCACGGCATGGATTACCTGATGACGTGGAATTGTCGCCACATCGATAATGCCGAGAAGAAACCAATTATCAGGAGTATTTGCGCGATAAAGGGGCATCGATGTCCGGAAATATGTACGCCAATTGAGCTTATGGGAGATGAATAAAATGAAAGATGAAATTATCGAGCAGGTCAGGCGAGTGAAAGAGACCATGGCTGCGAAGTATAAATATGATGTTCGTGCCTTGGCTAAAGATCTGCAAAAAAAAGAGCAGGCTTCAGGCGGGAATTATGTGAATATTCATGACGCCCGCTTTGAATGCGTCCATGGATGACCCTCTCTTGAGCCGTTGTTGGAGGATATTCGGCGGTATGCGGCCAATCAGGATATGCAGGATCGTGGACGTTTGTTGTATCAGGCGAGTTTTCAATTGATGAAGTTCACTGAAGAACTCATGAATGATGCCGCCAAACTAGCCATGCTATTGGAGACCTTGCGTGTTTTGCGTAACGCAAGCGGTCCGGGAACATCCTCTGCCGAAGAAGAGATCATGAAGAGGCTGGAGCATATCATCTCATCATGCGTTAACTGGTTGATGGATGAAGGGATGACCCTTACCCGCATCTTGCATCCATTTGCCCGCTGAAGCCCGGAAGCCGAAAGGTAATTGAAACTCGTCTGCGCCTTGTATGGGCAGAGCGAGGTGGATGAGGTGAGCCACGTCGCCTTACCTGAGGTGAGCGGAGTCGAGCTACATTACCATGAAAACATTGTCATCTATTGCCGGAGTTGCTCTAGCGCCTTCCCAGGAGGTTGCTTCGGAGTGTTTATCATCGTTTCTGGATTCGCCTGAGGGGCGGTGCTTTGTACTTTCCGGTTATGCCGGCACGGGCAAGACCTTTCTTGTCGGGGAACTGGTTAAGCAGTGTCTTGGCGGGTGGAGCAACTGATTAGCCGCCCAAGGCGAGAGCGGGACCACGCGACAAACTTCACCGACCAGTGGGGTAACCCTACTAAAAAGCGACGGACAACAGAGGATCCCAGCAGGCTTGGTGCTGAGCAGGGAAGCGATCCGGTTGCGGACGACGGTGTCATCGCCAGACAGCGCCACCAAACGGGAGGCTAGCCCAACGGTATTCAAAGCGGCTTCCTGTGAGGGGAGGTTGGCCAGGGAACTTGAGGGACTCGACTCCCCGATGATGATGGCCACCCACTGCGGCCCAGACGGAACTGGGATCACGACGGGCTTAACCTTGACGAACCGGGTCGTTTCAGCCCTACGGTAACCCAGCTGACGGGCTGCCGCCCATACCCGTTCCTGCGTTTTAAGCGGGATCCGCCAGCGACTGGCACTGCCCGACAACACTCGCGTCACGGTAGAGCGCGACACCCCCGCCAACACCGCCACATCCAATTGCGAAGCATAATAACTCATAGCGAACTACTTGTAGTACGACGTTCGCAATAACGCAAGGTTGATATATTGCCTGTCCCTTGGACATCATCCGCCGCAGTACCTGTTGCGCTTCGGCTTGTGTCCACTTGGTCTTCGGCCACTCTTCTTTCAGCAATGCCACATGCCGCGTGGCATGATCTCGCACCACCTTCACCAAACGTTTCATCTTCCTCAATACCTGTTTCCG
>JBBQNS010000173.1:0-5311 GCA_038330175.1 Kiritimatiellia bacterium | reverse complement strand
GTTTTTACGCAAGGCCGGCGCGCCTCTCGATAATAATGTCTGCGAGCGAATATTGAAAACCTCGATCCGGCACCGCGACAACTCCCTTTTCTATAAAACGATGAACGGGGCAAAAATCGGCGATTTCTTCATGAGCGTTATCCAAACCTGCCGCCTCTGTGGTAAAGATCCATTTGATTACCTCACCACCGTAAGGCGCTCCGTTGAGAAAGTCCGGGAGAATCCATCGGAATGGATGCCCTGGAATTATCAGGAAACCGCCGCCGGATAGTTGGCACCCTGAAAACAACCTTCAGGGCCGCGCAACAGCTCGCCTTTTTCACGGGAAAGCGTCACTATGCACGCTTACCGAAAGGACTCACTTACTCCGCCAAAGGCTCACTTACTTTGTCCTTTGACCCACTGACGTCCCACACAAATTTTATCCTGGAGCCGGCGGTCTCCGCCGGAAGCCCTCATATAGGCGCGAAGCCCGACAGGCTCCTCGGAAATCCCTGAGGCCATAATCAGGGTTTCCCTGATTGTTCGCTTTCCTGCTTCTGGTAGTTTTAGATCATTGAGGAGGATATCTTATGAATGTAATGCTTTTGGATGATGATCCCTTCGTATTGTCCATGTTGAAGGCGGCCTTTGAGAAACATGGGCATAAGGTCATCCCTTATTCCAACCCGGATCGCTGTCCCGCCTATTGCTCGCTCCTGTGTCCCTGCACTTTATTGAAAAATGGTTGCCCGGATGCGATTTTAAGTGACGTGAATATGCCGCTCGTTAACGGTGTTAAATTTATCCAGGAATTAAAACGTAAAGGCTGCACGTGTTCTAAAATCGGTTTGATGTCAGGAGATTGGAGTGAAGTGGATATCCAAACAGCGGTTCGGCTTGATGCCACCATTTTCTTCAAGCCGTTTGACCTCAAAAGCCTATTATCGTGGATAACCCCGGATGTCCGGCATGCAGTGTAAAATCACTTGCGGATGGACGATTGGTTACGGTTGATGCCGTGGCACAGCTTAAGAACGACATTGTGCCAATTCTGCCAACTTAAAACTTGTCTATAATTGTTGGTAGACAAGCGGCATTGTTTTTGCGACAGTAGGCCAACTTTGTAGGGCCGTCGCTTGCGACGTGCCGCTGGACGATGTGCTAGTAGTCGGCATAGGGCCAATAGTGTTGGATTAATAAAAAGGAAAAATATATGTTAATTCCCCTGAAATCATTCTCAAAAATCAAACTGAACTCTCTGCTAGGACAGGCATCGTTTTTTCGTGTAGCCGTTAAAAGAGCCCTGATTTTGGGCGTCACGGTTTTGGCGGTCTTTGGCGGCCAAACAACACAGGCCACCGAGACAGAGAACTACGGTCTTCAGATTCTGCCGGCGCCCGGGAAGGTGACGATTGATGGCGCGTTTGCAGACTGGGATCTTTCCGGTAGTATTTTTGCCTGTAATGATGTTGAAAATAACCGAAAAAAATTCGGGGTTTGGTTCTCGGCGATGTATGACGATGCAAATCTGTATTTGATTGCTCGCTGGAATGACGATACTCCCCTCAACAATCAGGGCTCCACCTCCGGCAACTTCGCCTGGGATGGCGATAGTATCCAGGTGCGGGTTGTTGCGGATTACGGAACGCCGAATGAACAGGTGAACGTTTTCAACTGCTGGCAGGGCGTGGATGGCCGCGACGTCTTAGAGCGCGACACAAAAGGTAAGACCAAGCTTTCGCCCAAAGGGGATAATGTAAAACCCGAGGGCGCGCAGCAGTCCTTTCAAGTCTATTCCAACCGTCAGGGCTATGTTCAGGAAATCGCCATTCCCTGGGCCTTGATCACGTCCGATGGCAAACCACGGAAGGCCGGCGATACGTTGATCCTCACCATCGAACCCAATCTTACGGCCGGTCCCACGAATGGGCGTATGTCGATCAAGGATATCTTCCGCGCCGGGGTGTCACTTGACCGTGTGTTCACATTCCAGAACAAATCCATCTGGGGCGTGGCCACACTCGAATCCGTAGGCAAGGTCCCGCTTCGCCCTGTACGCCTTTCGGATGGTCGTGAATTTCCCGTGAAAATGGAAAATGGTGCCACCGTGGCAGATTGGTTGAAACTTGATGTCGTGGCTGGTGAGACCGGGTTCAAGCCGCTTCGATTCAAGATGCCCGAGGATGGGTATGTATCCCTTCAGATTCTCGATCAAGTGGGCAATATTGTCCGACAGTTACTCGCCGCCGAGCCTTTCAAGAAAGGTGTGCAGGAAATCAAGTGGGACGGGTTGACGACCGGTAGTTTCCGGAGACCTGGGAAGCCTGTTCCAGAAGGGGCCTACACGTGGCGCGGCATCTGGCATAAGGGAATTGGCATTCGCCTACGAGGTTGGGCGTGCAATGGCGGCCAGAGCCCGTGGGATGGCCCGAATGCCGGTGACAACTGGGGCGGAGACATGGGGGTCACCAGTGCCGCCACCGCGGATGGCGCTCGCATGTATTTAGGGTGGACTTGCTCGGAAGCGGGTAAGGCACTGGTTGTGACCGATTTGGACGGGATTGTGCAGTGGCGGCATAAGCGCGGCGGTTTTGGCGGCGCCCAATATGTGGCGGTTGATTCCGGTATCGTCTATGTCTTCGATACACAGGATAATTCGATGTATTGTCTGAACGCCACCAATGGCACCTATGTTCCTTGGGTGGGCGGCCAGAGCGCCAGCATACCGGTCGCCCACCTGTGGCCGTCCGATTCCCATGGGCCTTCCACCCCTGCCGGTTTGTCGGCTGGCTTCGGCAAACTGTATCTTTCGGCCAATCTGCCGACCAATGCCTTTGTGGCGGTCATTGACCTCACTACTGGCAAACCTTTAAAAACACTCCCAATTACCGCACCGAGCACTATTAAGGTGATCAGTGCCGAACAGATTTACGTGGTGTCAGGGGGCACTCGCGTGGTGTCTATTAATCCTGTGACCGGTGAGGCTAAAACCGTGATTGAAGGACTCAGCAACGCCACGGGGCTGGACGTTGACAAAGCAGGAAATTTCTACGTCGGCACGGGAGAGCCAGATAACCAGATTAAAGTGTTTGGGGTTAATGGAAAATTACTTCGTACGATAGGAAAAAAAGGCGGTCGCTCTGTTCTCGGCCCCTGGCAAGCGGACGGAATGCTGTCCATTGCGGGCCTTGCGCTGGATGCGAATGACCAGCTTTGGGTAACAGAATCGACGCTCTTTCCACGGCGTATTTCCGTGTGGAATGCCAAGACCGGTACTTTAGTCAAAGAACTATTTGGCTCGACACACTATGGCGCTTCCGGCGGTGCGATTAATCCGAAGGATCCCAACGTTATGGTTGGCGAAGGCTGCGAATGGCGCCTCGATCCCAAGACTGGAAAAGCAGCATGTGCGGGCGTGTTTGATGTCACCGGCGGAGGATTTTTGGGAGGGCATAGTTTCGCCCTTTTTTGTAATGCCAAGAACAACCGTGACTACGTCGCGACCGCTAATATGAATATGGGCTCGAATTCGAGCCATATTGCTATTTTTGAGCGTCTTGATCCGGGGCGCTACGTCATCCGCTCGACCATAAGCGCCAACCGCGCAACCAAGAACACGACATTCTGGGCCGACATCAATGGCGACGCCCAAATCCAAACTAATGAGCTATCAATTCTCCCCCGGATGCTCGAACTCGGAGGTTATTATTTCTGGTCTATTAACATGAATGCCGACATGACCTTGTTTGGCGGCGGCGGTAGCTTGGCTGCCAGTGGCTTCACGGCCTGCGGTGCGCCCATTTTTGATCCCGCAAAATTCGTGACGGTGACGAATCTCCCGGCAGGTGTGCCTTCGAAGGACGGCGCGTTCCTGCTTCAACCGTCGTATCAGTGCTATGACTCAAAGACCGGCAAACGTCTCTGGGGTTATTCCGATCAATGGCATGGCGTGCATGGCTCGCATAGTGCGCCACCGCCACAGCAAGGGCTCCTGCGCGGCACTTTTGGCGCCGTGGGGTGCGTGGATGTTCCGGTTGCGGGCCAGGTCTGGGCGCTCAACAGCAATGTGGGGGAGTGGCACCTCCTGACACAGGACGGTTATTATTTGTCCCGTCTTTTCGAGCCGGATCCGCTTAAACTAGAGTTCCCGAAGGCCGAACCCGGTGCGGTGCTCGATCACCTTCCGTGCGGTATGGGGGGTGAAGATTTCGGCGGTTCGATGATTCAGGCCGCCGACGGAAAGGTATATATCGAGGCCGGCAAGACGGCGCTATGGAATTGCGAATTGGTAGGCCTTGACGCCATTCAGAGATTAAAGGGCGGTAAGCTCAAGATAAATACGGAAGACACCCGGTCCGCGCAGGCCTGTTTTGAACAATTGCTGCAGGCTAGCGTCGGGATCAGGCGCGGCAACATCAAACGGCTGACACCTGCCTTTACCGGAGACCTAAGTGTGGATTTCAAGGGAGCGGAGCTCCTCAGTTTTCAGAAGTTAGCCGATGCCGGAGTTCGGGCCGTAAGTACCTGGGATGACCAAAATCTGTACCTAGCCTGGGAGGTCAAAGACAACACCCCTTGGGCCAACGGCGCCAGCGACCCCGCCATGCTTTATCTCTCCGGTGATACCGTTGACTTCCAACTCGGTACGGTTGCGACCGCCCCGAAGGAGCGTGATACGGCAGGAGTTGGTGATCTACGTTTATCCATCGGTAACATGCAGGGAGTTGCGACAGCCGTTCTCTATCGAAAAATCGTGGCCAAGGGTGAGGTCACCAAGCCTCAGGCATTTTCCTCTGGCATTGTGAAGGATTACCGTATGGATTTCGTAAATGTGGTTTCTACCGCAAAAATCAAAGCTACGGTGCGGCCCGGCGTCGGCTACACGGTGGAGGCTGCAATCCCGTTGGCCAGCCTGGGCTTGAAGCCGGCCAGTGGGCTCAAGCTACATGGCGATTTTGGGGTAACCCACGGCGATCCCGCCGGCCAGCGGACGCGCCTTCGCACCTATTGGTCCAATCAGCACACCGGTATTGTTGACGACGCCGTCTATGAACTGATGATGGAACCGAAATTCTGGGGCGAACTGGACTTCCAGTAATCTTTAGATTTTGATTGGGGGCACTGGCGTCCCGTAGGACGCCAGTAGATTGGGGTGGGGGACAAAGTTTTCGCCTTATCCTCATCATCCCAAGTTACGGCATTTATATCCGGCTCTGTGCCCCAGATTCTCTTGTGGGAGGGGGGGGGGGGGGCCCGCGGGTTTGAAAAAGGGGCGCAGGGTTTGGGGGAAGGACGGGGCGACAGGCCCCACCCCCCGGGTTTTTAAAAA
>JBBQNS010000172.1:0-5577 GCA_038330175.1 Kiritimatiellia bacterium | reverse complement strand
ACCAACCCGACAAAGAACAGCAACAAATTCTCGACTGCCTTGGGGTGAAGGGGCTGTAGCCAGAGGCGTGAAATAATAAACAGACCTTAACCTGTTTATTACGTGGAGGATACATCGTTTTGAACTAAACAATGTCCGACTTGATCCAGACCGCCCAGCCCACCGGTCGGCCCCACATGTGGATCACCTATTACGACGGTGACACGCCCTGCGATCCGGCCGGCGATGTGGCCTATTTCAATTGCCTGGCCTTTGCCGGTTGCGGGATCCGCCTCTATGAGATGACCCGCAATCGCGAGGATCTTCAGCAGCGTGTTCTGCCTTATCTGCGAATCATTTGTACCCATCTTGTGCGTGAGGTGTTCAAGCGCAATGCCAAAGGCGCGTGGGAGCTTTCCGGCATCGTGGCCGGTGATGTCGGTGCCCCGGAGGTCGATGCGAATGGCCAGATGGATATTCTCTTGTGGTCGGTGATGACGCTGGCGAAGTTCGCCGAGTACGCGTCCCTGGCTGGGGAGACGTCGGAAATCACATCCGCGTCGGGCGAAATTGCTGCCTATTTCCGCGAGCACCGGATTGCCCTGCGGGTATCCGATAACTGGTATCCTTGGCTGCCTTATCTGGCGCCTGCCTTTCCCTTCGCTGATTTTTCCGCCTTCTGGGATGACAGTGATGGGGTGATGCGTCGTTTTCTGATTGGCCCGGCGGATTTCGAAACCGTTATGCACGCCTCGGGGGGGCTAGGCTCATTGCGGCCCAAACCCATGGTGGGAACCTACAGCGGCATGGCCTGGTTCAACTTTTGCAATGCAGCGGCATTGACGCTTACGGGGCATCGTGATCTCGCACTCGAGTTCCAGGATGGCGGACTCAAGTATACGTCCGGGCTAGGGTATTTCACCGAAAGCCCCTACGAATTGCAGGCGGGCGGGAACAGCCCCTATGTGCCCTCCTGCGGCAGTTATCTTTCCAGCATTCTGGGCATGTTCGCTTCGAGCACGCTGTGGGACGATGAGGTGCGGGTAGGCATGGATATGCCGCGTTTCTGGCAATACCAGCGCGTGTGGTGGAAAAATATCCGCACATTCCAAGGCGCGTCGGTGAGCGCGGTTTATGATCCGTTGCATGTCGAGGTCACTGTTGAGCAGGAGCGAGCCCATCCTGTGCAGGTCAGGGTGCCCGCGCGTATTGCCGGTGAGCCGCTCTGCATTACCTTGGACGGGGTGCGTCTGGATGCGCCGTATGACGTGGCCACGGAGAGCGTCAGATTCATCCTGCCCGCCGGACGTCATGCCGTCTCGATTGTTCGCGATCTGGAGCAGGTGGCGGACATTACGGTGATTGAACCTTTTGACCACGGAGCCCAACTTTGCGACCTGCTGCGGAAGCCTGGTCGCACGGTGCGCTGGCTGCGTGATGTGGATGGATTGGCCGCCGTGGCCCCGCATAGCCGTGCCTTTCTGCACCACCTTAGCTTTGTGGCGTTGCCGCTCAATAATGTGCGCCAACTTGAGGACGCCGTGCGGGAGGGGGCGACGCTGATTACGATGTTCCATGCGGCCATATCGCATTATTGCGCTCCGATGGCGGCCTTAACCGGATTGAATGGTAAAGTGAGTGACGTCTGGTGTTTCGATGGAAAACTCGCCACGCTCACCATGACGGAGGCCGGGCGGGCGGCGTTGCCGGGACTGCCGGAGTCGCTCACGATGCATGTCAGCGTGAAAGACTTCGTGCTGGACCCGGGGCCGGATGTGGAGATTTTGGCGCGGTTAGAAGACAGTGGTATGCCGGCCATCACGCGGCGGCGTCTGGGGAAAGGCTGGGTCTGGTGGCTGGCGGCGGGCAACAAGATTATGGATCGCCCCTTGGCGCTGGGGTGGGGGCTGCATTTGTCCCGCGATGTTTTTGTCTTCGGAAAAACACGCGAAATGTACGCGCAAAGGCCTTGGCTAGACGATCCGGATTTTGCCAAGGCATTGGAGGCCATTGTGACACATCGAACGAGCAAGGAGCAATCGCGATGACATCACGAATCGTGGGGAAAAAGGGGTCGAAATAACAGTTAATAACACTGACATCGCAGGACCGTTCATCACCTATAGAAACCTGGGCGATGGAGCCTCTACCTATATCGGCATGACTGCCTCGCCTTTGAACCTAGAAAGGTGATTAGGCTGTAGGCTGTTAGGTTTTGCCATTCAACAAGTTACGATGCACCATCTTCGTGTCCTTTTGGTGATGAGCTCATTTTCACGTAAGTCCTTCTTTCCGAACACCTACAACCTAAACTGCTACAGCCTACTGCCTTTTTTAGGTTGAAGCAAAAGGGGACGCTGTTGCTAGTCCATTAACGGTGCGCCCTGGAAGGGGCTGTAGGGGGATCTCATGTGGGTGTAGGGATGCCTCTCCGAGGCATCCGATCGTCTAGGACATTCTTGTCCAGCCCGGTTCCGGTCATGATGGATTATCCCTCCGAATTCGTCGGGTCGGGCCTATCGGGAGTTTTCAGGAAACAGGTGATCGCTTTAAAGGATTGCGCCACCGAATTCCGGCAAAACGGGAGAAGTCGGAATCCGTGGAGATCAGCTCGCAGCCATGTTCCGCAGCCAGGGCCGCCAGATGCGCGTCCGAGACAAGATTGGCCACGGCTTGGCCCTCCAGCAGCATCTTTTGGAAGACGATCCAGTGTCGTTGGGTGGGCTGGATGATTCGTGTACAAGGTTGGTCCAGCCAGCTTTGCGTACGGGAAACGGCTTGATTCAGGGATAAGGGTTGACTGAAGACGCGGGGGTTGGTGCTGATACGGATAAACGCGCCCAGAACGGCCCAACAAAGACATACGGGTGAACTGCCGGACAATTGGACGTCCCACCAAGTGCAGGCGGCTTTGTGATGGGGGCTGAGTTGATCTTCGGCGTAGAGGAGAATATTGGCGTCCACCAGGATCATCGAAAATCTTCCCCTTCACTCTGCGCAAGGAGTTCTTGAATATTATCAAGACTCTTTCCCGGTTGCAGACCCAGTTTGTGCGGGTGGGTTCGATAGGGTTTGCATGGGGCGGGCTCCGCAAACGACCGCAACCCGACGCGAAGCGCCTCGTTCACCACCTGTCGGAACGGAGTGTGCCGTTGTTCGGCGACGCCTCTTGCTCTGTCGAGGACATCATCATCAATAGCAAGCGTAGTTCTCATAGTCGCATCATAGCATCATATTATATGATGTCAACGCATCTAACTTGTCTCTTGTTTTTTTGGGAGCAAGGACGTTCCGTTGGTCTTTCTGTTTGCAACCTCTCATCAGAATGCAAGATTTTGAACAGAAGCCCGCAAAGATCGCAAGGGATATGGGTTTCCGCCTTCCGCCTATGCCGGTTGAAGCCCCTTTCCCTACCCAATCCCGGATCATGTCTAGTCTATATAGGACTAACTCGACGAGACGGCAATCTGCGAGCGGACGCCCTGCGAAGCGAGTGAGGCACCGAACCTTACACCAGCCGCAGCAATTTTTCAGCCGGAACCTGAGGACGCCAGCGGGCAGGGAAGACTACGGGCGTGGTTTCCATACTGTGGCGGCCGGAGGCAATATCATCCGCAATACGCGAAGCCAGTTTGTCCCAGTAAGTCCACAGGACGTGAAACTTACAATTTTGGAACTCCAAAGATGCCTCTTAACGGGTGGCCTTGGAATGAAAATGGCCACCTGTCCGATAACGGTCTGACACGTTTGACTGGTGGGTACGCATCCGCGACTATTCAAGTCAAATAGTGTTCAGAGCGGGAGTCAATTATGCCACTAATTCTTATCACGCTTGCGTTTGCACTGGGACTGGGGATTGCCTTACATTTTGCCATGAATGCCGCAACGGGAGTGGCTACGGGTAACCTGCGGATGGGAAATGCCTTGTTCTGGTGTATTGGCGCGGTGACGGCGGTGTGCATTGGGCTTAGCGGCTATCGCGCAGAGTTCTGGGCCGCATCCCGGACCGTCCCGATCTGGCTGTGGCTGGCTGGTGCCATGGGGGCCTGTCTGGTCTTTGGGGTGGTGTTCCTCATTCCCCGCCTGGGCGCGGGAACTACTAATGTCGTTTTACTCTGTGGACAGGTGCTGGGCGGCCTGCTGATTGCCCATTACGGGTTTCTCGGCTCGCCGGTTGAGCGGATCAATATCGTCCGCCTGGTCGGCGCCGTGTTGCTCATGCTGGGCGCAAGCCTAGCCGTACTGGGAAGGATCCCCTTCAGATGAGCGCTCAAACCGTGAAGCTGGGATTGATTGGGGCCGGAGTGAGTTGCTGGATGTATAAGTCGGCGGCGCAGCATCTGGCGGGATTCGAGATTGTCGCAGCGGCCGATCCCAAGCCCGAAGCGTTGAAGACGGCCCAGGAGATCCTTGGCACACGCCGCAGTTATGCCACGGTCGAGGCCATGCTGGCGGCTGGGGGACTGGATGGAGTGATCATCGCCTCGCCGCCGTTTTGCCATTTGGAGCACGTTCAAACCGTGGCGTCGCGCGGCGTGGCGGTGTTCTGTGAGAAACCCATGGCGCGTACCGTGGCCGAGGCGACGCAGATGGTGGACGCCTGCCGGCAGGCCGGGGTGTTGTTCATGGTGGGGTTTAACCGGCGGTTCCTGTCGCCCTTGTGGACGGCAACGGAGATGATCAAAGCGGGGGATCTGGGTGAAGTGTTCGCGACGGAATGCAACTGGACGAGTTGGACGGCACTGAGTGGGGGTGGCTGGCGCGATTCAGCCCGCTGTCTCGGCGGGGTTTTTCAGGATCACGGGGCGCACTCGATCGATCTCGCGACGCAATGGCTGGGGCATCCCGCATCATCCGTTTTCGCTCAGGCCCGGCGCATCGGTCCGCGGATCGGGGGGGCGCGTGAGGTGGAAGATCATATGTCTGCGTTGGTGACACATGCCAACGGGGCCACCAGTTCGCATGTTCATTCGCGCGTTTCGCATCGGCCCGTTTCCGAGTTGTATCGAATTCTCGGGACAAAGGGGACGTTGGAGTTGGAGTATACCGGGGACTGGTCGTTTCTTGCGCCTGATGCCTGGGAAATGCGGTTATACCGCGATGGAGGACAGCGTCCGCAACATCTGGTGGCGTTTCGTCCGGATAACGAATTGATGGGTGTCATCAGCGATGGTGCCTACGGGTATTATGCCGAGCTCAAGCGCTTTGCTGAAGCCGTGCGGGCGGGGCATAAGGCAGCCTCACCTGCCGGGACTGAGGGGTTGGCCGTCGTGGAAGCGGTTAGCGCCGCGTTTCTGTCCGCCGCCGAGAACCGCGTGGTCCTGATTGCCGAAGCCTGCCAGTTTGATGAGGGCGTCTTTAAAAAGCTTTTCTTATGAGGGCGATATGAGGAGTTTGCGTGGATTTGTTTGAAAGGCTACTCTGAAAAATATGAATAAGGGCTTTTTTGTGAATATATCGGGGCTTCAGGGTTTTGAGTGGGTAGCCCCTACCGGTTGTGGTGGCGGAGCTGGCCGAGGCAACGCGCGGGCTACCGTGGGTGCATGAGTGTGCGTGTTGATCCGCGCTCTATCCCTTCGGGATGAAGAGTTGCTTTGA
>JBBQNS010000171.1:0-5589 GCA_038330175.1 Kiritimatiellia bacterium | reverse complement strand
GTCACCAGCACATCACCGGGAACCAATGTATAAAGAAGGCCTTCGGAGCGCATGAGACATTTCCCCGAGACCATAAAGACAAACTCGTCGCAATCATGATAGTGCAGTTCCGTGATATTCTTCCTGCCAGCGGGACAATTGAAAAGTCCCCACCCTGCAAATTCCCCAGTCGGCTGAGGCGCGTTCTTTCCTTGAATCAAAGGCATAGCTTTATCTCCTTTTCAAATAGTTCATTTATGCACAATCACGCTTTTCTTAATATCAAGATATCACTATATTGCCATTCGAATGAGACAGGCAAATGTAATGGCATGGATTGAAAAAGTAATATATGGACAATATATGCACAGAGATTGAACGTCTAAGCCAATGGCTGACCCTCACGCCTGCCGTTTCCGTTTGTTATGCAGAAGCTGGCGTAGAGTCGGAACCGCGCACGGGATGCAGTCCCTTGCTTGAGTTGCTTTTCCAAGAACGCGGCCGAATACAGCTGGAGGTGGGAAATATAAGCGTTGATCTGCAGGGCGGCATGGTCGCACTCATCAATGCTCATTTTGGCAACCGGGGCAGCATGCGGTCAGAAGGTGCCCGTTATGCCTGCGTCTCTTTCAATGTGCCAAACGTCCAGGAATTGGCGAGACTGGGGCATTACCCGTTATTATTGGCGGGGAAGGTACGGAACCTTGATCGAGTTGGCGCGGCTTATCGGGCCGTCTGCCGCGTGCGCCATTCTCCACCGCAACATTTGCCAGAAGTCTGGATGAAATCAGCGGTACTTCATCTGGTCGCGGTACTTTACGAGGAGTTATCAGATGACGGCGGACGAACGCAAGTGTCGCTCGTGGGGGAGGCGCTACGTGTTTTGGCTGAGCGTCAGTCAGACCCCAACCTGACATTGACAGGTCTGGCTAAATCACTCCATTGCTCTCCCAGCCATCTCGGGCGAATTTTCCGTAGGGAGATGGGAATGGGCCCCATGGGACATCTGACCCAACTTCGGGTGCACCGCGCCCAACACCTGCTAACTCACACTCGGTTAGGAATCAAGGAGGTCGCCTACCATGTGGGACTCCATGACCCTCTCTACTTTTCCCGGCTATTCCACAAGACGTGTGGAACCTCTCCGCGCTCCTATCGGAAATCACTACACTAGGACTGACCCCAAATTCACGGCGATAACGGGTGCTGAAGTGTTGCGAGGAGTTGAACCCGAACTGCAAGGCGGCCATGGTGACAGAGAAGGCCGGTTGCCGGAGCGCCTCCCTGGCGGCGCGGAGGCGCAGCGCGCGGTGATAGGCGGCGGGGGCAATACCTACCTCCTTGCGGAATCGGGTGCAAAAGTTGGTTGTACCCCGACATGCCGCCGCAGCGGCAAGCTCTTGCAGTGGGATGCGCCGCTCAAGGTTCTTTTCAAGATACGAAATAGCCTTTGTGGTGGAATGCGAATACGGAAGCAGGGGCACGTAATCCTCACTGTTTTGCGCCGCAGCGCAAAGACGCTGTTCAAGTAGCGCAATAAACGTCTGCAGATAGGCCCGTACAACGGTGGCTCGATACGGGCGCTGACTGATGACCTGAGTGATCAGCCCCCTTAACAACGATTCTGCTTCCCCGCAACCGAGGATCAGTCGGCAATGCCGGGTTGTCAATAGCCGGACCAGCCGTTTACCCGCCTCGCCAAACTGGTCAAGCATGAGCCCCAGCCAGAGAAAATGGGTTTCCGGATATGCTTCTGGACCGGACGCATGAGGTTCATGGGGGTAAGTGACGGAAATGCCTCCTATCGGGTGACGGATCATTTCCTTGCCGACTTTCCACGTAAACGGCCCACCCCGGGCGAGATAGTGGAATTCAAACCCGGGGTGACTATGCAGCCTGAGCGAATGTCCCCGCGCGCACAGCGCTTCGCCACAATGTGTCAAGGCCGTTACCTCGGATAAAGGCTGTTCGTAGAGAAAACCGCTAATGTGGGTGGCTTCACGTATCACTTTCACAATAGGGAATAAAATATTATTCAGACATATAATATTCAATACAATAATGCGTAAGAAAATGGACGCACAATTCGACCATGCTGTCATACAGTTCCGTCCGTGAATCAATCCGACAAATCTAAGGAGAGCGGGTCGTTATGCATAATTTGAAGGAATTGCTGGGAAAGATTGAGCAGGTCAGGATCGGCGTAATCGGAGATTTTTGCCTCGACGTATACTGGGAACATGATTGTTCCGTCTCCGAAAAATCGATAGAAACAGGCCTGCCAACCCATCCGGTACGCAAGCAGCGGTACGAATTGGGTGGTGCCGGAAACGTGGTGAACAATTTAATCGCCATGGGGGCGGGTTACGTCGATGTCTTTGGCGTCGTAGGGAACGATCCATTTGGCCATGAGTTGCGGAGGTTGCTGGAGGCCAGACACGTCAAGCATGCGGGGTTGCTCACACAGACTGGCGATTGGGACACCCTGGTATATCTCAAGCCGGTACGCGAAGGGCATGAGGAAAACCGGATCGATTTCGGAAACTTCAATAACCTGCGCGAAGACGTTACCATGGCATTGATTGAGCGGTTGGAGGCGTCGTTGGCCTCACTGGACGCGGTCGTGGTCAACCAGCAGGTCATCCGGGGAATCCACACGGAATATTGTCAGCTCCTGCTTAATGCGCTTTTTAAACGCCACCTAGACAAGCTCTTCATCGTTGACAGCAGGCACATCGCGGGTGTTTATCAGAACTGTCTGCGAAAACTGAATGAAATCGAAGCGATGAAGCTCACAGGCGCGACACTAGATTATGGCGATATCGTGGCGTTGAATGCGGCTGAAACGGCCGCGCGGCAATTGTTTCAGACTTGGCAGAAGCCGGTATTCGTGAGCCGGGGCGCGCGTGGAGTTCTGGTGGCGAATGAGGCGGGTGTTCAGGAAGTCCCCGGACTTCACCTTATCAATCCAACGGATCCCGTCGGCGCTGGCGACAGCATGTTGGCTGGAATAGTGGCGGCATTGGCCGCCGGCTCTTCCCCGTTGGATGCCGCCATTTTTGGGAATTTCGTGGCGGGAGTGACGGTTCAAAAACTTTTTCAGACCGGCACCGCAACCCCGGCGGAAATTTTGGCGCTTGGAGCGGACCCCGATTATGTTTACGAGCCGGAACTGGCGGACGATGCGCGCAAAGCGCAATATCAGCAGGAGACGGAGATTGAAGTGGTTACGTCCCTGCGGAAACCTATAAAAATCACTCACGCCATTTTTGACCATGACGGCACCATCTCCACGCTCCGCCAGGGGTGGGAAGGCGTAATGGAGCCGATGATGATCAAGGCCATCCTGGGCGACCGGTATGCGACCGCCGATGAAACAAGGTATGCGCGGGTCACGAGGCGTGTTCGGGAATATATCGACAAAACCACCGGTATCCAGACGTTGGTGCAAATGCAAGGTCTGGTGAAACTGGTTCGAGAATTCGGTGGAGAACCGCTAGATGAGTTCCGGTACAAAGCAAGCTATCTTGAAGCGTTGATGGAATTGGTTCGTGAACGTCTTCGAAAGCTTAGTCGTCAAGAGTTGAAAATCTCGGACTTCACCGTGAAAAATGCCACGCCATTCCTCACGGTATTACGTGAAGCTGGCGTAAAACTATATCTCGCCAGTGGCACGGACGAGCAGGATGTGATCGCAGAGGCCACAGCGTTGGGCTATGCTCAGCTGTTTGAGGGACGTATTTATGGCGCGACAGGGGATGTGACGGTGGAAGCCAAGCGCCTGGTTCTCGATCGTATTCTGAACGACATCGGTGCCGACCATGTGACGCAAGTGGTCGCATTTGGCGATGGGCCTGTCGAAATCCGCGAAACACGCAAGCGCGGGGGATTGACTGTTGGGGTCGCCAGCGATGAAGTCCGCCGGTATGGTTTGAATCCTGACAAACGCAGTCGGCTGATCCGTGCCGGAGCCGATCTGGTTGTGCCGGACTTTTCCCAAATGCACCATTTGTTGAGAGTATTGGGCCTTCCGGAAAGAAAACCCTTATGAACCGACAAGACTCGATGAGGGCGGACACCCAGTAAACAGTCATGTTAACCTTAAACCTATCTGGTTATGCAGTTGACTCAACCACCCACAACCCCTTGTGTAGTAGAATTTAAGAGAAGATTAACCACCCGGCTGCGCTCGTAGCTTGTCGGGCTTGCAGAGTCTTCAGCCTAAATCACCCCCGGCGGAGACCGCCGGCTCCAAATCATAATCCTCTACGGGGAAAGTGATTATGATTACGATTCTGGCGGCACAGACCCCACACCCGAGGCACTTGCAAAACGGCATTGTAACTTTATCAGAAACTGATATAATCGGATCATGAATTTTAAATCAGAATGTAATCCTGTTTCAAAAACATCTCTTAGTCAACAGGTTGCAGAGATATTGCGGCGCGAAATCGGGGTCGACTATTTATCAGGCAACAAACTGCCAAGCATGCATGTTTTGCGGAGGCGGTTCAATGTGAGCATCAATACGATCGGGTCTGCGCTTGAAATGCTTGCTCGGGAGGGGCTTATCACCAAAAAGCAGGGTAGCGGCATCACCGTTGCTGACCGAGTGAACCGGCTTAAAAATGTGGGAATTCTTTCTGAAATCGATTTGTTCGACTCACGGGGCGGGCCTTTTCTACGGGCGGTTGCCGGAAAACTGAAGCGACTACTTGAAAAGGCGGGGGTTTCGGCAAAATTGTATGTGGGACATGCCGATTCGGTGGGAGACGGCATTCAGCGCGAGCCAACGTGTCCCCAGTTCTGGGATGACATCACGGCAGGTCGGCTTGATGGTGGCGTGATATTGGATGTTCCCAATAATATTAAATGGCGCCAACGCCTTTCTCATTGTCCCATTCCACTTGTGGGCGATTTAACTGATTATGTTGTGGATATTGATACTGCGGATATCATCAATGCCGCCGTGCAGAGTCTGGCGGAAGGAGGGTGCCGCCGTATCGGGCTCTTGTCTTGGAATTTCCCGCTGGAATCATTTCATCAAGCCGTCAAGGCCAGCGGAGTTATAACAGATAACGCATGGATATGTAATGACATTGCGGCAGGGGCCCGTGGTGCAGGCTGGGATGGATTTCGAGAGATATGGGCGGCGGGGTTGAAGCCCGACGGCGTGGTGATTTTAGATGATATGTTGTTCGCCGATGCACAGTTGGCGATGACGGAGTTAGGCCTCCAGATTCCAAGCGATTTGCAGGTTGTGGTTCAAACCAATCGCGGAGTATCGCCGGCGTCTCATTTCCCCTTTACCGCTATGGAGCTAAATCCTGAAGAAAAGGCGGCTCTGTTAACCGATTTGATTATGCGCACATTGCGAGGCGAGATTATCGAAAAAGGGAGGCGGGTTTTGCCGTTCAGGCCAGTTGTGATGGAGGCCGAGATGGGCGTGGGGCGTAAGAGTTTAACGAATCAGGATGCGCGCTTATGAACCGAAAGTTTATACTACCTGAATTTTGCATCTAAACATGTGATTTATTATTGAACAACCATCTGGGGATCCCTGTAGGATTGGCTGAAGTTCAAGTCAAGCAACCCTGAAAGGAGATCACC
>JBBQNS010000170.1:0-5760 GCA_038330175.1 Kiritimatiellia bacterium | reverse complement strand
CCCCCCTCTTTTTGTCATCCCGCCATCCCCCCCCCTCACCAACACCTTCATATCCCCAGACGTGTTGTTTTTTTGGGGGGGCGGGGCTTGCCGAGCCGCGTGAATAAGGGGTGCTGTAGGGATTTCAGGCAGACTTCCAGTTTCTTAGGCGAGGATTTGGGTACCTTCTATCTTTATTTCAGATGGGCGCTTGCAAAAGATCGTATTTTTTTAAGTCGCCCGCAGGTGACCGGGCGCCACGCCGAAGGTACGACGAAACGCCCGGGAAAAATTATAGGGGTCACTAAACCCCAGTGTCTCTGAAACCTCCCGTATCATCATCCCTGAATTCTGGATCAATTCGGCGGCCCGGTTCAGGCGTAAATGCAAAAGATAGCGACTAGGCCGTTCACGTCCAAACCGCTGAAACAAGCGGCATAAATAGGCGGGATCAACATGGCACGCCTCCGCCACTTCATTCAGGGTCCGGATCGAAAGGTAATGATCTCCAATAAACTGCCGACACTTCTGGTAGGTCGCAAAGGCACGCGAAACAGACATCTCCCCGCAAGGGGTGGCAAGGTCACCGATTTTTATAATCAGGTACTGCGCCACGACAGCACACATGCGATGCCGGTCAGGATGATCATCACGCCCATGCCGAATCAAGTCTTCAAATATCTGCTGGACCTGTTCAGGGTGCCCCACGCGAACCACCTTTCCGGGTGACAATTGACATTCATGCATCAGATCCCGCCCCGCCTTCCCGCTCAGCACCACGAAATATTTTGTAAGCGGCTGCTCGGGGTCGCAGGTAATATGGTGTTCGATGCCGCGGCTATAGGTAAACACGGTTCCGGTGGTCAGGGGATGACTCCGCCCCCGCATCTTGAGTTGCCCCGCACCGCGGGCAACGAACTCAATAATGGGATGGGGAAATCCCAACCGGTGGATCGTGTATTCTGGCCGACACTGCTCAACTCCCCCGCTGATGACGGTCAGTGGAGCCGGGTCAGAGGGCTTGAGGCGGAGATAAAACCGTTGCGCAGAAGAAACTTGCTCGCTGAAATATCGCGGCTCTGCCGCCCCCCGAGACTTGACCAGTTTTGTGCTCATGAAGCTTCGATCATAAACATTTCTGCCTTAAAAAGAAGTCAAAAAACGACATTCGCGTGTCAATGCCAGCCATTGGCACCTAAAAAAACCATGGTATTATCCGTAAATCAATTAACCCAGGGAGACAGAATATGACAGCATGGATCGGTGGTTTTCCAAAAATCGGCATTCGTCCTACCATTGATGGTCGGCGCAGAGGTGTTCGGGAGTCGCTTGAGAAGCAGGTTATGGCCATGGCCCTGACGGCCTCCAAATTCCTGAGCTCCAATCTTAAATATCCCAATGGCAAGCCTGTGGAGTGCGTGATTGCCGATACCTGCATTGGAGGGGTGACCGAAGCGGCCGCCTCCGCCGAAAAGTTCCGCCGGGAAGGCGTAGGTGTTTCGCTGACGGTAACGCCCTGCTGGTGCTACGGCAGCGAGACCATGGATATGGATCCAACCATGCCCAAGGCGGTGTGGGGGTTCAACGGGACCGAACGTCCTGGCGCGGTCTATCTGGCCGCTTGTCTTGCCGGACACAACCAGAAGGGGCTTCCCGCCTTCGGAATCTATGGGCGTGACGTACAAGACAAGGGTGACTCCACCATTCCCGCAGATGTTCAGGAGAAGCTATTGCGCTTTGCCAAAGCCGGCCTCGCGGTCTCCACCATGCGCGGCAAATCCTATCTTTCCATGGGCGGCGTCTCCATGGGTATTGCCGGATCGATTGTCGATCAGCCGTTCTTTGAAAGCTACCTCGGTATGCGCGTCGAAAGCGTCGACATGACGGAATTCACACGCCGTATTGACGAGAATATCTTTGACCCAAAAGAATTCCAAAAAGCGTACGCCTGGACCCGCAAGAACTGCAAAGAGGGCGAAGACATCAATACGTCGCCCCGTGACGCCAAGGGCAAGGACCGCGATTGGCAAATGGTGGTCAAAATGGCCATGATTGCCCGCGACCTAATGGCAGGTAACCCGCGTCTGGAAGAGCTCGGATTCGGCGAGGAAGCACTCGGGCACAACGCGATTGCCGGCGGATTCCAAGGCCAACGCCAATGGACCGATCATTTCCCCAATGGCGATTTCATGGAAGCCATCCTGACCTCCTCATTTGACTGGAATGGCATCCGCGCTCCCATGGTGTTTGCCACAGAAAATGACAGCTTGAATGGCGTGGGCATGTTGTTCGGCTACCTGCTGACCAATACCGCACAGATTTTCGCGGATGTCCGGACCTTCTGGAGCCCGGATGCGGTTAAGCGGGTAACAGGCCAAAAGCTCACGGGCACGGCGGCCAACGGCTTGATTCACCTTATCAACTCCGGTGCGGCCACCTTGGATGGAACGGGCGAACAGAGCATCAAGGGCAAACCGGCAATGAAACCCTTCTGGGATATCACCGAGGCCGAAATGGCCAAGTGCCTGAAGGCGACAACCTGGCCGTCCGCCGTGCATGAATACTTCCGGGGCGGCGGATTCTCCTCCTGCTACCTGTCACGCGGCGGCATGCCCATGACCATGATGCGGGTTAGTTTGGTTAAGGGACTGGGCCCGATTCTTCAGATCGCCGAAGGTTGGTCAGCCGACATTCCTTCGAAGATTCATAAGACGTTGAACGAACGCACTAACCAGACATGGCCCACCACTTGGTTCGCCCCACGGTTAACCGGTAAAGGCGCCTTTACCGATGTCTATGGAGTAATGAATAACTGGAGCGCCAATCACGGCGCCATCAGTTACGGTCATGTAGGAGCCGATT
Source organism: Kiritimatiellia bacterium (assembly GCA_038330175.1). Classification (GTDB taxonomy): domain Bacteria; phylum Verrucomicrobiota; class Kiritimatiellia; order CAIKKV01; family CAITUY01; genus JAABPW01. The sequence goes on along the minus strand of JBBQNS010000170.1, from coordinate 2,919 downwards.
TGATCTCCCTGGCCGCCATGCTCCGGATTCCGGTCGCCATGCACAATGTCGAGGAAGAGAATATCTTCCGTCCTAGCACCTGGGGCCTTTTTGGGGAACAGGATCCTCAAGGGGCAGACTATCGCGCATGCCAGAACTTCGGCCCCCTTTACGGTTGACCTGAGGCCATCAAGGAGGAGACAGGAGTCAGAATGGCAATATTCTGACTCCTGAATTTTTTCTAGCAGCCTGTCGGGCTTCGCGCCTATGGGGGGCACCGGCGGTCTCCGCCGGTGGTGACTGTTGAGTCCGAAGGCTACGCAAGCCCGGCAGGCTGCTAGCCACTGGCCAGATTAGCGTCGTCGCAACGCTAGGGAAAGGGCAAAAAAACCGCACGCCCACAGTACGATGGTTGCGCCCGTCGCGGTGTTCCAATAGTAGGAGCAGATCAGACCCAGCACGCCGGAGAGCAGACTGACAATAACCGACCCCAGCACATACCGGCGGGTATTCCATGCAAGGTTGCGAGCCGTTGCCGCTGGCAGGATAAGCATGGAGTTAATCACCAGTAAGCCCACCCAGGGAATACTGACAGAAACAACAACGGCCACTAACACGGCGAAAAGAGCTTCCAAAAAGGCGGTTGGCAAGCCCCGACTCGAAGCCAGTGAGCGGTTCAGGCTGACAAAGAAAAAGGCGTTAAAAAGGAATACCCACAACACTCCAGCCACCCCTGCCAATACCGCCAAACCACCTAACTCCGTCGGCGTGATCGTCAAAATATCCCCAATCAGATATCTTGAATATTTCGCAAAGCCGCCCCCGCGGGACAGCAACACCACCCCCAACGCCACAACAAAAGCCATGACTAAGGCGATACTCGTATCCGTTGGCAAGGCGCTGTATCGCCGCAGAAGAAACATCCCCAAGGCTAATAATACAGCAAACCCGATAATCGTGGCGGACGGATTCCCAAGCCCGATCAGCGCCCCCAATGCCACGCCCGTTAAGGCCGAATGGCCCATGGCCTCTGAGAAAAAGGCCATTTGATTATTGATTACCAGACACCCCATGACGGCCAATAACGGAGTAATCAACAACACCGCTAGCAAGGCATAATGCATGAACTCATATTGAGCCCACTCGTAAGGCAAACTCAGGATTAAGGCATGCCACATACTCATGACAACCTCCCCGCCGGCAGAGCGCATTGCTCATGCTGGAGTGCGGATAAAAGCGGGCGTCGCCCCTCGATCTCCGCCTCGGTATATCCGAATCCAAAAGTCTGCCGGATCAAGGGATTCAGCAAGATCTCGCGAGGCGGGCCATCGCACAATACCGTCTTGTTTAATAAAATCATGCGATCCGCAAATTGGGCGGCCGCTGTCAAATCATGTGAAACCAATAGGATTGAAAGGTCATACTCCTGGCGCATCTTTGAAACCGTCTGATAGAAAAGTTCCATCCCACCTTGATCCAGCGCCGCCACCGGTTCGTCCAACAGCAATAGTTCCGGAACCGGCGTCAGGGCCAGTGCCAACATAATCCGCTGAAGCTGACCCACCGAAATTTCAGAGAGACGGCGGTTCAGAAGCTGGTCAGCCCCCACGAGCGCCAATTTTTCATGCGCGGCCTGTTTTACGGCATTGCGGGTTCCCACCCAGAGGGGCCAACGACTAATTGCAGACGCAAACAAATCCAACACTGTGGTAGACGACGTTCGATCCAGCTCCAATTTCTGCGGGACATATCCGATCCGGATCGGAGAAGTGCTCTCCACATTACCGTGATGAATAAATCGAAGTGTCCCAGAATGCGGCAATTCACCTACCATGGCCCGCAATAAGGTCGTTTTTCCGGCACCATTCGGACCAATCAAAGCCGTAAGTTCGCCGCAATGCATATGAAGATTGATATCTTCCAGCACGGCTTCCCCTCGTAAACGAACTCCAAAATCACGTAGCCGCGTACAACATTCGCCACAGGATCTGATAGAGAGGCGCGGATTTTGATTGGCTTCACTCATACAGGGTCAATTTCGATAACGTTGTCTCATTTTGTTACAAGGACAGCGATCATTACCGCCACCAACAATATCAAACCAATGACGATCAATCGCCACCGCCGGAACTGAAGGCGAGATAACCCAGATTGATCTCCTGAGTTCTCCGCAGACGGTTTCCGCATATAATCTCTGTCATAAAGTCCCATAACTTTTAAAAAGATGGAGGAATCGGGCGCATTTGTCCATTCTCAATGTCGCAGCAACTGTCTCACTCGTGAGACTTTGATTATTAACCAAGCGGGCGCTCATGCTGTACAGATGGCTTTAGGCTGATTTTATTCATTTCTTTTGGGCTGAAATGCAAAAACCTTGTTAAAACCAAGCGGCACCCTCGTCATGGCACAACCCATGCTTTTTAGTAAAGGTGACCTGAGGTTGGTGATTATTGAGACGGTGCCTACGGCACTTCAAAGTTTCAAGTCTACTGGCCGACTGGGGCGCCCGGCAACAGGCATATGTTTGCCACACTAACCGCGGTTTTACGGAACCGCGGTTTTTATTTTGTATGAGGCTCTTGCAAAACCTCCAATTTTTCATCGACTCGCCCAAATCCTCACCTAACCCGGCATAGCCGGAACCAAGAGGAAGAGTTTGAACAGAAGCACACGAAGCATACAAAGGCACCAGCGGCGAGTACGCCGCAGGCGCAATTATTTTTTCCTTCGTGATCTTCGTGAGCTTCTGTTCAAACTCTTTTCTTGTTCCAATCATGACCGTAATTCGATTGATTCAAGTCGTAAGGGACTAAGGACGTTCCGGCCACAATGGACTCGCATGATTCGCACTACCCACGCGGCTCAGCAAGCTTCGCCCTCCAAAAGAAACATCTCGCCTCTGTGTATTATGTTCTTCTGGAGGGCGAAGCTTGCTGAGCC
>JBBQNS010000169.1:0-5781 GCA_038330175.1 Kiritimatiellia bacterium | reverse complement strand
ACGTCTTCCTGAAATCCCTACAGCACCCCTTATTCACGCGGCTCGGCAAGCCACGCCCACCAAAAAAACCCCACGCATATGTCTATTATTTTCTACTGGAAGCCGAGGCTTGCCCAGCCGCGTGGGCAGGATGAATCATGCGAGTCCATCGTGAAAACATCTGGCGTTGGATCATCTAGGGATTTTCTGATGGTTTGTGTTTTCGTAACCCTCTGAAAGATGAATTCGTGTCGACTTTCCAAAAAGGCAATTGCTTCAATGCGGCAGCGGGTGATAGAAAACACGGATGGCAAGACCATTTAGGGATGGATTTTGACCAAGTTAAGAAAAAATTGGACTTATGTAACTTATATACATAGCGCTGGTGGGGATGACGATGACAACCAATACAGTTAAGATGGAAATTTGTGGAGATTGGCAGATTGAGATCTCAGGGAGTCATGGGGCGGTAACTAACACGGTCCTTCTGAATGTGGCGCCATCACCGCTCTTCAAAATTATCAGCGAACCTTGTTTGCCGATGCCGGTGTTCAATCCCGGTGCGGCGGGTTGGCTCAAGGGCTATCGGCTTCTGGGCGTTCGGACCCAGGAAACATCGGCTAAAGGCAGTTTGCTTCCCGATAGTCTGCAATTGCGCGCCAAGGTGGACTTGACCGCGCCCCTGCTTCAATCTGGGACGGATTATCTGGTGGATTCCGAATGGGGTGCTTTGGGTTGGGCTACCAATACGTCTGCCGCTGCGGAACGAGTTGCGTTCGCAAGTTACAGTTACGGCAAGGCTCGTCTTGATTCTGTGGCGGTTGGGCCCGATGGACAGATTTCGATCCGGCAAGGCGAACCGCATGTGACCGTCCCGGCACCGCCAGTTTTGAAGAAAGGCGAAACGTTATTGGCCAATATTTTTGTTCCCGTCAGGTTGAACAAGTTGACGGCGGATTGCCTCTACCCGGTATTGGAGACCGTTTACCCGGAGACGCCCATTCCCGAGAATCTCTCAGCCGCAAAACTGATTCCTCGCACGTACGCGAAACTTCTGGACGGAACTCCCATCACCATTCTTGCCTGGGGCGACAGCGTGACGGACGGGTCATTTCTTCCGAATCCTACCAGCGAGAGTTGGCAGGAACAATTTGTCGCGCGGTTGCGTAAAAAGTTCCCCCAGGCCAAGGTCACACTGATTACCGAGGCATGGGGTGGGCGTAACACGGATTCCTATCGTGCCGAACCGCCGGGCTCAGTGCATAACTATCAGGAGAAGGTTTTGGCGCTCAAGCCAGACTTAATCATTTCAGAGTTCGTTAATGACGCCGGTTTCTCTCAGGAGCAGACGCAAGCAAAATATGGGGTTATTCTGGGCGAGTTTAAAGCGATTGGGGCCGAATGGATTATTCTCACGCCTCATTATGTTCTGCCGGACTGGATGGGGATACCGCATCAGCGTGCCATCGATGCCGATCCACGGGGGTACGTCAAGGGACTTCGCACCTTTGCCGCAACTCAGCACATTGCGTTGGCCGACGCCTCTCTGCGCTGGGGCCGACTCTGGAGGCAGGGTATTCCGTACATGACGTTGATGTTGAACGCCATCAATCACCCCAACGCGACTGGGATGAAGTTGTTCGGTGATAGTCTGATGGAATTATTTTAATTGCAAGAGAGGATTCAGGATTCAGAATTCAAGAGTCAGTATGTTGCAGTGTTCGACATTCTGAATGCTGACTCCTGTCTCCTGACTGCTGCTATGATCATCAAAAATGAACAGTTGGATTTGATCCGGAACAACCAGAAAACAACCCAGGCGGCACTCACGTCCGTCACCCAGTAGATCAACGGCGAGATTGAGAGGAACCTGAATAAAAACCAGGAGTTGAAAGCTCGCTACGACGCCATCAAAACAGGAAAGGCGGGGGCGTGATGAAAAAGCAAATTTCGCTGGTCATCAGTTTTTTGAATTGGAATCTGATGAAGACCGAGCCTTTTGCCTGGATCGGGCTGGACAACTTCATCGAGCTTTGGAAGGACGATAAGTTCTGGCTCTATCTGGCCAATACCGGATACCTGATGATCGGCATCCCGGTGTCCATCGGCGGGTTTTTGAGCAGATTTCATTTGCCCGGTATTACTTCAACAGTCTGTTCATTGCCTTCTGGGTGACCTTCCTGCAGTGCTTGACGAGCGCGATGGCCGCTTATGCGTTTTCGCGTTTGCACTGGCGCGGACGCGACGTGGTGTTCCGGTTGTATCTGGTCACCCTGATGATCCCCGGGGTGGTCACCATGATTCCAAACTACACCATCATGGTGAAACTCGGGCTGTTGGACTCCTATATGGGATTGATCGTGCCCTCGGCCTTCAGCGCGTTTGGAACCTTTCTCCTGCGGCAATTCATGCTCACGCTTCCCTCCTCGCTGGACGAGGCGGCGGCGATTGATGGGGCCAGTCACTGGCGTATCTTCTGGGATGTGATCATGCCGTTGGCACGTTCCGGCTTGATCACGCTTGGGATTTTCACCTTACTCGGAAATTTCGGTTCCTTCTTCTGGCCACTGGTCATGATCAAGAGTGAGGCCCTGCGAACGCTGCCGATTGGAATGTTGTTCTTCGACAGCCTCTACGGACGGCAGACGAATCTGCTGATGGCGGCCAGTGTGATGAATATCATTCCGCTAATGATTCTTTTCGTGATTGCGCAGAAACACATTGTAAAGGGCGTTCAAATGGGCGCGGTCAAGGGCTAAGAGGTGGGGACTGGCGAACCAGAGGAGCGATTATGTCTGAAGTTAAACTGGAACATATTGAGAAGATCTACGAGGGCGGGCTCAAGGTGGTGATCGATCGGCTCACTGGGTTTGCGCCGGCTTTGGAGCTGGCTTCGAAATTGATGAACTGGGCATTGCGGGATCACGAGGGCGGTGAAAAGCTTTTCGACATTGGGCATTTTCATTGTCAGAGCCGGCTGGTCATCGCACTGTTCCTGCGCGGGCTGGCCACGGGCAAGGGTGAAGATATCAAGCTGGCGGAAAAACTTTACTTGAAAGCTCGAGCATTAGGGACGGCCTCCGGCTGGTTCCCGGAACAAATCAATAATCCTGAACACAACCGGTCTAATTTGTCGGAGACCTGTTGTCTGACGGATATGATGGAGTTGGCCGTTCTTTTGGCTAAACACGTCGATCCGCTTTACTGGCATGATGCAGAACGATTTGCGCGCAATCATTTGCTGGTTCATCAGATTCTGGATACGGCTTGGTTTGACGCCACAACCCAGGTTCCGCCGGAGAAACATGTGCTGGGCTTCAATTACGAAGCGCGGCGCCGTGGAGAAGGCTCCGTTGAGGGGGATCAACTTCGGTAAAGCATCATCGGCGGTTTCGCTGGCTGGGGCGCGGTTACGGCCATGAGTGACGCTTCGATGTTTGCCAATTCCAATCAGCAATGCTGTAACGCCGCTGGAGCCCGGGCACTCTATGATGCCTGGTATTATGCCGTGGAGGATGACGGCTCGGCGTTCCGTGTCAATTTGCATCTGGCTCGACGCCATTCCGTTGCCAGTGTGAGGGTGGAAAACGATGGAACATATGAGACCGTGGTGGTCCAAATGGAAAAAGCCCGGAATCATCTAAAGCTGAGACTTCCGGAATTTGTGTCAGCCCAGGAGCTGTCGGTGACTATTGGCGGACAGGCGCTTCCCGTCAGGGAAGAGCGTGGATTCGTCGATGTGGGGAAGGTTTCTGCCGGGTGCACCGTTTGCTTCTCCTGGCCGCTCAAGGCCTGCACCACCTGTGAACGCATTGCGCCTGGCGAATTCACATTCCATTGGAAGGGGGCAACGGTGATTTCTGCGGAGCCCGTCCAGAAATTGCATCCGTTGTTTAATCCGGAGCGGTTTGAAACGGGTTCGGTCAGGGATGAACCCCTGGCTACGGTCGAGTTGGCTCCTCTGTGATGGAGTGTATCCAGAGCAATAAGAAATGCCTTGCCACTAACATTTCAAGCGTAAACCTTTGGTGGCGCTGTACCCGAAAGCAGTTTACCACTCGCTGCGCTTGAGGCACGGAGTCACAGAGAAGACCTACGAAATGCAAATTTGACTTCATGAACAACCTGTACGATATGGGTTGTTCATGAGTTCTTTAGTTTCCATTATGGATGTTGACAAGGCGGTGGGAGTATCAACAACCACCGTCTCACGCGTGGTGAATGGGAAGCTGAGGAGGTTCCGGATTGGCCTTGCTACACAGGAATGAGTTCGGACAGATGTCCGTTCGGCAGAGAGTTCATCCACCACCCGATTATTTGACAAGGCTGGGCCGCGTTGTTGAGGCGCGTTCAATCAGGCGGGGCTGGAGCCGGATGCGAATGGCTTGAGCCATTTCCAGATGTCCGGTCTTTCTCATGCGCTGGAAGAGTAGTTGCGTGGCGATAATCCCGATTTCGTAGAAACTCTGCCGGATTGTTGTGAGTGGTAGCGCGGCGTGCGCGGCGGCGTCAATGTCGTCGAATCCCACTGCCGAAAGCTCTTCGGGCAGGCGCAGCCTCTCGGCCTTGGCTGCGGCCAGCACCCAGAGTGTAAGGAGATCATTGCTGCCCACGAACGCCGTGGCGGCGGGGTATTTGTTTCGCATTGTGGTAAACGCGGCTGCGCACTGCTCCTCGGTATAGGAGTATAGCGGTATTTGGATGATCTGGTTTTCTGACTGTCGCATTTTCCCTGCGATACAGGCTTGGCGGTAGCCGTTATACCTTTGGATCAGACTGGGGAGTGTTAACGCTTGCGTGATGTAGACGATGTTTTTGTGTCCCAACTCTTTCAAATGTTCCACGGCCAGCCGCGCCCCTGTCTCGTTATCAACCCCCACGAAGTCGAAGTTGCCGACATCCTGGTCGCACACCACAAATGGGATCCCCAAGGGTTGGAACTGCGCAAGTAAATCCCGGTCACTGTCATTGCTGAGCGGCCAAAGCACGACCCCGTTGGTTCCCGTGCGTAATAACCGGGTGAGTGCGGCACGCTCTTCTTCGCCATTTCGAATCAACATCGGGATCGTGTGGCTGCCAAACGTTTCAGCAATGTCGTGGGCCGCCTCCGGTATCCCCATGCCAAAACGGTAGAGCGTGGAGGAGTGGGGGTGAATGATATGAATAGGGGGTAATCCTGACTCTTTTGGCGCCTCACCCACATAGCGGAGTTTGTAGCCTTCACGGCGTAGTAGCCCCTGGGATATTAAACAGGCGACGGCGATATTCATGGCGGGGCGGGCAACGCCTAACAGCCGTTCGAATTCTCGCTCCGACGGGAGCCGGTCATCCCGCTCAATTCGATTTTCGCGCACATAAGCCAAAATGAGATTGATCGCATGTTGATATTTTGGGGACATCGGTTTTGCTCTCCTTCTTTGTATTGGCATGCCAATATTTGACAAAATGACAAAAAAGTCAATTGTTTTGTGAGAGCAATTGACTTCTTATTAGCGGATATGTGAAAATTTAAAATAATGATTCATGAGCGTCAAAAAAAAGGGGGGCACTGAACATGACCGGTCTTGATATTTATGCGGAGGGGTGCTGTAAAAGACAATCTATGAAGTGTTTGGCTTCATTTATTGTGGCGTGTCTCGTGTTGAGTGCTGGGATTGCGCCTGCTGCGGATTTCAGTTCGTGGGGCAAAATGATGTCATTCCGGTTTGCGGGCTACAATCCGCCAGGTGGTGTCACGACCCTGACGAACTTCCCCGTGCTGGTGATATTGAACACGAATCTCGCAGGATTCAGCTATGGGGA
>JBBQNS010000168.1:0-5863 GCA_038330175.1 Kiritimatiellia bacterium | reverse complement strand
AGGTTCTGTCAAAATATGGCGGTTTTATAGAAGTTTTTGAAGATCGGCAATTAATGCAAGCGATTGGCGTCTGAAATTACCCCTGAAGAAAATTTGATTTCGGAGGAAATTATAAAAACGACTTATTTGGGACAGGCTCTAAATAGCGGAAACAGCGAGCAAAAGAAAGGTTATTGGTAACGCACTGTTTGGGGAGTTGGGGGACTTCATGGCTTTTAAGGAGGATCTAATTGAGAATGGCGTACCTGGCAGGAATCGAACCTGCAACCTTCTGATTCGTAGTCAGATGCTCTGTCCAATTGAGCTACAGGTACGTCTTGGTCAATTGGGCGGTGACTATATGCATTCTTTCTTTTTTTTGCAACCTTCTATCTGAGTTTCTTGATAGGATTCATTCAAGGGAGAAAAACCATGACAACCAACCATGATGAAATTGAAGGCGTCCGACAGGAGTGGGGGACGCGCTTGCTGATTTTGGGGCATCACTACCAGAGCCCCACGGTGCTAGCCCATGCGGATGTAATTGGCGATTCATTGGAATTGGCGCGCAAAGCGGCAGCAAGTCAGGCGGAGCGCATCGTTTTTTGCGGGGTGCATTTTATGGCCGAATCGGCCGACATTCTGACGACTCCGGCGCAGCGGGTCTACATGCCCGCCCCAGAGGCCGGATGCCCAATGGCGTCGATGGCGGATGATGGGCACGTGGAAAGGGCCTGGGCTTTTCTTAAGCAGCAGGGTGATGATTGGTTGCCGGTCGTCTATGTGAACAGTACCGCTCGGATCAAGGCCTTTTGTGGGCGTGCCGGCGGCAGTGCCTGTACTTCAAGTAATGCCACAAAAGTTTTCCAGTGGGCCTTCAATCAGGGAAAGAGAATCTTCTTCCTGCCGGACATCCATCTCGGCCTTAACAGTGCGCATGATTTAGGCATCTCTGACGAGGAAACGGCTATCTATGAATATCAGAAGCCTGATGGAGGGCTTACCGCTGAGGCCCTGTGCAATGTCAAGGTGCTGGTCTGGGGCGGGTTCTGCCCCATCCATGTGAATTTTACGGTGGAGGATGTGACTTTGATGAGAGCCAATCTTCCGGAGGCAAAGATTATTGTGCATCCGGAGGCGCCGAAGGAAATTGTGCGGATGGTGGATGCCCATGGCTCAACGGCCCAGATCATCAAGTATGTTCAAGCGGCACCGGTCGGTTCTACGATTGTTATTGGAACCGAATCACAATTGGTGAAGCGCTTGGCCGGGGAATACAAGGATCGATTGACGATCCGAATGTTGCGCGGCTCATTCTGCCCGAATATGGCAAAGACCAATGAGCAGAATCTATTGCGTGTGCTGAAGGACTGGCCGGATCGCAATTACATCAAGGTCCCCGCCAATCTGGTGCCCGATGCCCGGCTTTGCTTGGAGCGAATGCTGTCATTGTGAAAAAATGTTTACCACCCGCTTCGCTAGAGACACGGAGTTAGACTGTGAGTCATTCTGGTTTCAAACTTCAGGCACCCTATAAGCCGACAGGCGATCAGCCTGACGCCATTACGGCGTTGGAGCGGGGCTTGTCGTCAGGCAACCGGTTTCAAATCCTTGAAGGGGTGACGGGCTCCGGGAAGACGTTTACCTTGGCAAATGTCATTGCCCGTCATGGCCGGCCTGCGCTGGTGGTGTCGCACAACAAAACATTGGCGGCCCAACTTTACTCCGAGCTCAAGGCCTTTTTTCCAGAGAACGCGGTGGAATATTTCGTGAGCTATTACGATTATTATCAGCCCGAAGCCTATATCCCGCAAACAGATACCTTTATTGAAAAAGATTCCTCGATCAATAAAGAGATCGAACGCTTGCGGCTTTCGGCCACCAATTCCATGTTGTCCCGGGAGGATGTCATTATTGTGTCCTCAGTCTCCTGTATCTATGGACTGGGGTCGCCCGAGGATTACCGGCAGATGGTGGTGGCGGCGCGCGTGGGCGATACGGTTGATCGGGATGAGTTGTTGAAACGCCTGGTCGATATTCAGTATACGCGAAACGATTACGCGCCCGAGCCCGGGAGTTTCCGGGTACGGGGCGATACGGTGGATGTATTCCCGTCTTATTCTGTCAAAGGGATCCGCCTGGATTTCTTTGGGGATGAACTGGAGCGTGCGCAAACCTTTGACGTGGTGAGTGGGCATATAGAGGGGGTGTTGGATCGGGTTCTGATCTCGCCCGCAACGCATTTTGTAATGCCGTACGATAAAATCGAGGGCTCGATTGCGGCGATTGTCGCAGAGATGGAAGAGCGCATTAAATGGTTTGAGGCCAATGGAAAATTGCTTGAAGCCCAGCGGATCAAGATGCGAACCATGTATGATATGGAAATGATGAAAGAGATTGGGTTTTGTTCCGGTATTGAGAATTATTCGCGGCACTTAAGCGGGCGCCAACCGGGTGAAAAACCAGCCACCTTGCTTTCCTATTTCCAAGGTGATTTCTTGACCATTTTGGATGAATCGCATGTGACGGTGCCCCAGATTCGCGGCATGTTCAATGGGGATCAGGCGCGGAAATCCGTATTGATCGAGCATGGGTTCAGGTTGCCATCGGCCAAAGATAACCGGCCTATGAATTTCGACGAGTTCATGGCCTCCACGGGGCCCATCATCTTTACTTCCGCTACGCCAGGGCCTTATGAGCGGCAGATTTCACCACCCCCGGTCATGCAGTTGATTCGTCCGACTGGCCTGGTGGATCCGCCGGTGGTGGTGCGCCCCCTGACGAATCAAATTGATGATGTCATGGAAGAAATCCGGGCTCATGCGGCCAAAGGTGAGCGGGTCTTGGTGACAACGCTTACGAAGCGAACGTCTGAAGATCTGGCAGAATATCTTAAGGGGGTGGGGCTCAAGGTTCGTTATTTGCATTCGGACATTGATGCGATTGAGCGGGTTGAAATATTGCGTAGTTTGCGCAAGGGCGATTTCGACTGTTTGATCGGCATTAATCTGCTCCGGGAGGGACTGGATCTGCCGGAGGTTTCGCTGGTTGCGGTGCTGGATGCGGACAAAGAAGGCTTCCTGCGCTCAGAGACGGCATTGGTCCAAACGGCAGGACGGGCCGCCCGGCATCTGGATGGAAAGGTCATTTTGTATGCCGACCAAATCACCGGCTCCATGCAGCGCATGATGGATATCACGGAGAAACGGCGGGTGGTTCAGTTGGAATATAACCGCGTTAATCATATTACCCCGATGAGTATCCAGCGGGGTATTCAGGAAGGTTTGGTCATTGAGTATAAAGGTAAGGAAATTGAGGCGTTGGTAGCCAAAGAAAGCGGTGTTGATTTTGATATTCACGCTACGTTACGTGAAATGGAAGCCGAGATGGTTGAGGCGGCTGAGACGCTTGAATTTGAACGTGCCGCAATGCTGCGTGATCAAATCAAGGAATTGCGATCTGCGGCTGGCCTGAAAGAGGAACCATCTGCCCGCGGAAAATCTTCTGGAATGACGCGGTATCCTACTGCGAAAAAACGAAGTTCGAAACGCCGCACGTAAAGCCGGCGCGTCTATATTTAATGTAGGGCCGTCGCTTGCGACGTGCCGTAGAACTTATGCTGGCGATCACATCGTCTAGCAGCGTGTCGGACTTGCACAGCCTTCGAACTCAACAGTCACCACCGGCGGAGACCGCCGGCTCCAAAGAATAAAAGCGAGGGCTTTACATTGAAATACCATTGGTCGCAGACACGCCCAAAAGTATAAGACGAGCGATTCTGAATTAATCGTTCCTGAAGCGGCGGGTCAGGTCGCTGTAAGCGTCAATGCGGCGATCACGCAGGAAGGGCCAGATGCGACGCACCTCTTCGCTTTGGTTCAGGTTGACCTCAACCATGAGCATCGATTCATTATCCGTATCAGCTTTAGCAGTGAATTCGCCCTGACAGCCGGTGGCAAATGAGTGACCCCAGAATTGGATGCCGCCCCGCCCTGTGGACGAAGCTTCAAATCCGACCCGGTTGACACTCAGTACAGGTAAGCCGTTGGCAATGGCATGGGCTCGCTGGCTGGTAACCCAAGCATCGAGCTGGCGTTGTTTTTCGTCTGGCGTATCGCTGGGTTCCCAGCCAATGGCGGTGGGATAGATCAGGATTTGAGCGCCATCCAGCGCCATTAGGCGGGCGGCTTCCGGGTACCATTGATCCCAGCAGACTAGTACGCCCAATTTACCAATAGACGTTTGGATCGCATGAAACCCGAGATCACCAGGGGTGAAATAAAATTTTTCATAGTAGGCGGGATCGTCGGGGATGTGCATTTTGCGATATTGCCCTGCAATGGAACCGTCCGTCTCAAAGACAACGGCGGTATTGTGGTAGAGGCCGGCGGCGCGGCGTTCGAAGAAGGAGCCGACGAGGACGACGCTATGATCACGTGCTGCTTTAGCAAAGATGTCTGTGAGCGGGCCGGGAATAGGTTCCGCAAGCGAGCAGAGGTTGGGGTCCTCGACCTGGCAGAAATAGAGGGAGCTATGAAGCTCGGAGAGAACCACTAGTTTGGCACCGGACTGGGCCGCCTGCCGGATCGCCGCCACGCTTCTGGCCACATTGTCGGCGCGGTTGGCTCCGAAAGCATGCTGGATTAGCGCGGTTTTGATTGTATTCATGACAGAACTCCTTTAGGCAACTGCATAGTGACGCAGTGCAAAGACCCATGCTGAAGAATGAGGGCCGTGCAGTCAATACCGATGATTTTTCGGCCAGGGTAGGCCTTGCCAATGAGCGTGAGGGCGAGGCTGTCACAAGGGTCATTGTAGATGGGGACGAGAACGGCACCATTAAGAATGAGGTAATTCGCATAGGAGACGGGAAGCCGATGTTGTTCCGCGTCGTATTGGGGTGACGGCCAAGGCAAGGGAATGAGGTGGTAAGGATTGCCGGAAACAGTCCGCATGTTTCTCAGCTCGTCCGCCATGGCTAAAAGTTCCGTATAATGCTCGTCGTCGATATTGTCGCAAGCCTGATAGACAAGAGTGTCGTGTGGGGCGAAGCGGGCCAACATATCCACGTGGCCATCGGTATCATCGCCGGTAAGAAATCCGTGCTCCAGCCATAAGACGCGGGTGGCTCCGAGAAATTGGGTGAAGGCCAGTTCGGTGTCGAGCCGGCTCATATGTATGTTCCGGTTAAGGTTCGCGTTACAAGAGGAGGTGGTGAGAAGGGTTCCTTGCCCGTCGGTTTCAATGCTGCCTCCCTCGAGAATCAGCGGAACGTGGCGGAGTTGGGCGGCTTCAAACACGCCATGTTCTTTGAGTTTCTTGGAAATCACATTGTCCAAGGAGGCATTAAATTTGCCGCCCCACCCGTTGAATTGGCAGTCCAGAAGGACGGGACGGTGATTCTCATATACTGTGATGGGGCCGAAATCACGGGCCCAAGTGTCATTGGATGAAATAGAGTAGCACTGAACACGGTCAATTAGGGCGTGGGTATGTTGGAGAAAATGGCTGACTTCAGCAGGGGTGGCTGTGGCGACGATGACGCGCCCATGATGCGAGGCTTCCGCAATAATCCGGGCAAAAGTTTCCTGAGCCCTGGTCAGGTAGGGTTTCCAGTCGGTATCAGCATGAGGCCAGGCGAGCAATACGCCGTCCTGCTCCTCCCATTCCGCCGGAAATCTGATAGTGTTCATAGGCCTGAAAGATAAGGGGCAGAAAAGCGACCGTCAAGGGGATAGCCGAGTTCCGAATCCTCGCCTAAGCAATCTGACGTCTCCCAGAGATCTCCAATTCACCCTATACCCACGCGGCTCAGCAAGCTTCGCCCTCCAGAAGAACATAATACACAGAGGCGAGATGTTTCTTTTGGAGGGCGAAGCTTGCT
>JBBQNS010000167.1:0-5952 GCA_038330175.1 Kiritimatiellia bacterium | reverse complement strand
ACCCGTTGAAATGCCGATCGTTGCCGTGCAAAAATGTTTTTGCACGACCACAGAAAAGGGAAGATCGTGACGAGAAAGACATGATGAAATTAGAGTTCAGCAATCAGAAATCAGTCAAAGCGGTGCAAAATTCAGGTAATAGATTTGACGTGGAAATTGCTGTTACAGAGGAACGTATATGGGTGACCCTAAAAAAATGAGTGAAACAGGGATAAAAAGGACGGCCAGTCATTGGCTGTATATTCTCATCCTTCTTTGCGTGATGCATGTTTTACTGGATGGGCGGTATCGGATTGTCTCGCTTTTCCCTACACGAGTTATTGGATTTGGTGTTCTTGGAAGTGCATATCTCGTTATTGTTTTCCTAATGATTTTCCCCTTGCGGTCTTTGGGACGATTACTGGCTCCGTTAGATGACTGGATCCAGATGAGGCTCTCTCCGTTTCTGTTGGGACAAAACCGGCGCAACGTGGTGCTCCTTATCGGGGTGCTTGTACTGATGATTGTGACTGGGTGCTGGCTGCGTTGGTGCTACATCCAGAGTATTCCAATCGCGCCTCGCTATGCTGATATGTTGCCTCTCATTCAGGACGCATGTGAAATATTCGTGAAAGGGCAGAATCCCTATGGTCACCAGTATTTTATGCCGTGGACACTGCCGCTAACGTATTGGCCTGGAATGTGGCTCCCCTATGTCATCCCACACATGCTTTCTGTGGATATTCGTTGGGTCCATATCGTCGCTATAATCGCGATTTCCCTTATTATCAGTAGGTTTTTATTTGGTGGTGTTGTG
Organism: Kiritimatiellia bacterium; assembly: GCA_038330175.1. GTDB lineage: Bacteria > Verrucomicrobiota > Kiritimatiellia > CAIKKV01 > CAITUY01 > JAABPW01. The sequence continues at coordinate 5,156 of JBBQNS010000167.1, read as the reverse complement.
CCCGTGTCGAGGTCAGGGGCAACGCTACGTGTCGCTGCTTTTGCAACGCTATTTCTTTTTTTGTTTTCTACCGAGCCTATTTTCTTTGCCACGATTGCACACACACCGCCTCTCTGGCTTTGGGTAACTATGCTTGCCGCTGCAATCCTCCTCAAGCGTCCGTGGATGGCGGCGGTTTGTCTGGGTATCGTCATGGCCAGTAGGCAACCGGCCGTAGTATATGGTCCCTTGATGGCCATTTATTGGTTGAGGTCTTCAGGCAGTATCCGGACTGCTTTGAAGTTGTCTCTCCTGGCCTGTGGTACCTGGTTTGTGATTTGTGGCCCGTTTCTTGTACTCGATCCGTATGCGTTCCTCGTTGCGCCAATACGGCACTATGCGGAACTTGGGAAGTACGATTTTGCTCGCGGTTCAGCGGGTTTCGGCGCCGATACCATTGGCCTTTCTTATTTGATTCAGAGTACTCACGTGAAGTGGCTTCTGCCCACAATGGCTGCATTAGCGGTGAGCGCACCATGGCTTATTGCATGGAAGCGTCTCCATTCTGCAACCGATGTCTTGCTATATCTTGGGGGTGCTGGGGTGATTGTTACGCTGGCGGCGCCAATTCCTTTTCACTATGAATACTTCCCGTCCTTTATCTTTTTAGGTTTCGCTTCAATTGCTGCCGCTACTGAAAATAATGAGAACCAGACAGAGAAGACATTAGTCCCAAATCCTCGCCTAAGAAACTGGAAGTCTTCCTGAAATCCCTACAGCACCCTTTATTCACGCGGCTAGGCAAGCCTCGCCCTCCAAAAGAAAAATTTCGTCACAGTAGATCATGTTATTCTGGAGGGCGAGGCTTGCCGAGCCGCGTGGGCAGGACGAATCATGCTAGGCCATGGTGGACGGAACGTCCTTAGGCGAGGATTCGGGAGATACAATCAGTCTTGTTTTTGGGACGTATTATGCTAAAAATAACCATTGATTTTTTAAAACCTAGAACAAAAAAGAAGATATGAACGAAAATAAATGCATTGGGTTGGCGATGTTGATGGGGTTTATATTTTCTGTTGGGATGCTTCAAGCGCAGGAGCCGGAGCTGAATATCCAAGCGCCGGCCACATCCCCCATTTTGGATGCCACGCCAGAGGAACCCGCTGCTTTACCTAAACAAGAGGTGCATGTTGTTCATCCCGTCGCTGGGCCAGCTCCCCTTCATGCGCCCGTGCATCATACGGAGCCTCATGTGGTAATCCATTCAGCATCCAATGAAGCCACTCATGTTGCCACCAATGTGGTGGTGCTGCCGGTGGCACAATTTGTGACGGTGCACACCAATTTGGTGGAGGTGCCTACGAATGAAGTCGTAACGATTCCCAAAAGTAATGAATTCTTTGTGGATACCTGGAAAGACCCCACCTTCGAGGTCGGCACTCGAGCGATGCAGGTAAAATTGAAAGATAAAACACGGGGCCAGCCTTCTGAGGGCTCGTTTGTTGGCACGATCACGGAAATCACTGAAGAGCAGGATCATTCGCCGGACAAGTTTTTCCTGCAACTACGCTTGCCCAAAACTCCGCTTTGGGTCGGGGTGAGTTATGATCACGTCCGGGCGCAGACGATGGATGACAGCAATGGTGATGGAGTGCCGGATAGCGGTGGGGGTGATGGGGCGGTGGATATTTCGGGATATGTTCCCTATCTGCAGGCGACTTGGGATAATGAAACACGTTTGACTCCCTTTATTGAGATAGGTTATGCCTTTTATCAAAGTGAGTTTGATGCCAACGCCAATTGGTCGAATGGGGGGCGCAAGGTAATGAATTTAAAATCCACCAGCGGTTTCGAATTAGCTGGGGGTTTAGGTATTCGGATTTACCGAAATCTGACAGCAGATGTGTTTGTCCGTCAAATGAAAGTCAGCGATGTGAAGGGCGAGTACCTGATGGACGGTAGCAAACAGTCAGACATCATTTTTACGATGAGCTATACGGCTTATGGGGCGGGGCTGAGCTGCCGGTTCTAAAAAAGGAGCACTATGAATTCTAGCAATATGGAAAAGATGTATGGTTTGGCGAAAGCTCGTTATGCGGAGTTAGGGATCAACACCGACAAAGCGATCCGCCAGGCTTTAGCCATTCCGGTGTCCATGCATTGTTGGCAGGCGGATGATGTTGGCGGGTTTGAAGTGAAGGAAGGTGCTCTTAACGGTGGCGGGATTATGGCTACCGGGAATCATGCCGGGCGCGCCCGGACTCCTGCTGAAGCCCGCGCGGACTATGAGAAAGTGCTCGCGCTGGTGCCTGGCACCCTTCGATTGAACATCCACGCCTGTTATGCGGAAACGGCGGGGAAGGCCGTGGACCGTGACGCGCTTGAGCCTAAGCATTTCGCTAACTGGATGGCTTGGGCTAAGCAACATAAATTGTGTCTTGATTTCAATCCCACCTTCTTCGCTCATCCCAAGGCTAACGATGGCTATACGCTGTCCCATCGCGACCCCGCGATCCGGGCTTTCTGGGTGCAGCATGCCATAGCCTGCCGCAAAATTGCCGCCGCTATGGCCCGGTCTCAGGGCTCGCCCTGCCTGGTCAATCATTGGATTCCTGATGGCTCCAAGGATTATCCGGCCGATCGATGGACGCCGCGGGCGTTACTGACTGAGTCTTTGGATAAAGCGATCGCCAATGAAAAATCCGTCAGCAAGTCGCTCTGCGTGGATTATGTGGAAAGCAAACTATTCGGGATCGGTAGCGAGGAATATGTGGTGGGTTCTTCCGAATACTACAATGGGTATGCCCTGAGCCGCGGCGTGGGGCTTTGCATGGATATGGGGCATTACCACCCGACGGAAACCATTCACGACAAGGTGTCGAGCGCGTTACAGTTCCACAAACATTTGCTTCTGCATGTAAGCCGTCCGATGCGGTGGGATAGTGATCACGTGGTGTTGTTCGGTGATGATTTGCAACATCTTTTCCTAGAAATCGGACGGGGTAATGCCTGGGACCGGGTGGCGATTGCCACGGATTATTTTGATGCCAGCATTAACCGCATTGCGGCGTATGTGATTGGGTTGCGGGCGACTCGTAAGGCGATCCTGTTTGCCTTCCTTGATCCTGCGGCAAGCCTCGCCAAGCTGGAACGTAAGGGCGACAATGCAGGCCGGATGGGATTGATGGAGGAAATGAAGACGTTGCCATTTGGCGCCGTGTGGGATCGGCTCTGCCTTAGCAAGGACGTCCCCGTGGGAACGTCCTGGATGGACCAAGTCGGCCAGTATGAGCGAGAGGTTTTGTCCAAGCGCGGGTGAGCTTCCGAAGGGGCCGGAAATATTTCAAAAAGACTGTCCAATTTGAGCAAAAATAATCGCCTAAGCGAGCAGTAAGAATTTGAACAGAAGAACGCAAAGAACGCGAAGCCCATTCGGCACGCTCAGGGCAGGGCGGCATTCGGCTAGTACGCCGAATGCCGCGGTTAGGTTATAAATCAACATCATTCAGGTCGGTGCCTTGCCCATTCTGTTCCTGTAAATTCAATTAGTATTGCATACATTTATTTCTCGCGCGGAGCGGAACCCGAAATCCTTCGCGGGCTTTGCGAGCTTCTGTTCAAATCTCTTCTCTCCTGCACTTAGAAAATCACGGGTAAACTGAACGGGCTTGTCGATCAAGCCCAGGATTCTTCGATAATATTGCCTTGCAGTCCGACAATGACGCATTTGATCGGAACTTTGCGAGTCGCTTGCTCGGCCGCTCGTTGGGCAAGCCCCATCAGTCCACGGCAACAGGGAACTTGCATGATCATGACGGTCAGTGTGTTGATTTTTGCGTCATCGATCCACGACTTGATTTTTTCAACGTATTCTTCCTGCTCGGAATCCAGCTTGGGGCAGGCAATCGCAATGGATTTCCCCTTGAGATAGGCACTGTGATAGTTCCCGAGCGCAAAGGCTACGCAATCGGCCGTCAACACCACATCCGCTCCTTGGAAATAGGGAGCCATGGGATTGATCAGATGCAATTGAACCGGCCATTGAGCCAGCTGGGACTTGGCCGCTACGCCTGAATCAGCTGTTCCGGCGGGTTCATCACGTTTAAAGGCCATTGTTTGACTTCCAGGACATCCGCATTCGCTCATGATTTTTCTGCTCTTTCTGGGGGTTAGCCCTTTTCTAGTAGTTCCATCACTCCAAGATATTGTTTGGCTTTGGCACCAAATTCTGCATCTACCGCGCTGAATTTCGAGAACAGCTTTCCCACTTGGGAATCGGTTAATTCGCGATTCATCCAGGGATAAAGGATCTCGTCTTCCTTGCGGATATGTTCCGTGAGAAGTAGCCCATAGGCGCGGAGTTGCTCGATGATGGCGCCGGCGTCATTTTTCTCCAGTGCGGCCATCGCCGTGCGGACGTGGTTACGGCCGATCTCATGTTCTTTGCACATCACCGTTATAATGTCGGAGCCAGGCTCAAAGAATTTGAACAGGATATCCTCTTCCTTGGCATGATGAAATCGGTCGGCATACTCCCGGATGAAGGAAAGAACCTGAACGCAAATTTGGCGGGACTGGGCGTCAAAGCCATTTTGGATCCGCGCGGATAAAGCAGGGATCAAAGCGAGAACACGTTTGATGTTACCGTGTTCGTCCACGAGTGCCTGAAGGGGAGGCGAAAGTTTCTGCACGCCTAAGTTTTGTGGTTTGCGTTCAGTCTTAGGGAGGGACACGGTTCGGCCAGGGAAGACAACGGAAGCAATTCCCGCAAACAGGGACTGTTCCTGCGCCTCGGTAAGGTTATGAATGCTAACCACATCCTTGATGAAGCAGGTGCCGACGTTACAGGTTACGCAGCCGATGCCTGAGGTGGCCAGTACCGCGCCAACGGCCGGATAGGCGTCAATGACATCCTTGATATATAGCCCGAGCACATCGGTCATGTTCTCAGGATTCAGTTTTAAATTTGAAGTCATTGCTCGTCCGCCTTTCTCGTACTTGATGGAGTCATGATCGCACCTGTACGGGGGAAGACCTTGATGGAAATCAAGGATTTTGAAAGTAATGCGGCAGAGGTATCTCGAGAGCGCGTTGATAAATAAAATGCGTAAAACAAATTCACCCACCCCTAACCCCTCCTCGGAGGGGATCTCAATCTGGCTCCCCTCCTCGGAGGG
>JBBQNS010000166.1:0-5961 GCA_038330175.1 Kiritimatiellia bacterium | reverse complement strand
CCCCCAAGGGCAATTGACGGTGGCCTCCGCGAGACAGGACGCGCAAGCCAAGCGTATCATCATTACGTTCACAGAGGCCTTGCCGGCCGGTGTCGGCGAAAGCTCCGTTCTCACGAACGTCTCCAGCAATCCGGCCGTACGCATCCGCAACTGCTACGTCCACGGCAACCGTGCGCGCGGCATGCTGATCCAGACCCGTGATGTCGTCATCGAAGGCTGTCGGTTCGAGAATATTACCTGCTCCGGTATTCACATCTGCACCGATGCCTGCGACTGGTGGGAAAGCCTGGGCGTCCGCGACGTCACCATCAAGAATTGTGTCTTCCGCCGCAACGGCTTCTGGTTCGGCTCCGCAGTGCAGATCTTCTCCGATATTCCCGGCGGTCAATCGGCGGCGGGTGTCCATAAAGGGATCCGCATCATGGACAACGTCTTTGAGGAAAACGGTAACGCCCCAGCCATCAGCATCGGCTCGGCGGAAGACGTGGAACTTTCCGGCAATACCATCGTCAACCCGACACAGCCCGCCATCAACATTGTCAACAGCTGCAAGGTCAGGATCAAGGATCCTAACGGTCTGGAGATCGGGACAGGTATCGCGATCACCGGCAGTTCCGACCCGGCCACCATCTCCGTCACGCACTAACCGTCTCCACAATGCCCGGATTCATGCCCGACCACTGGCCGACGGCGGTGTTGCGGTGGGTGTATTCAATCTCGCGGAGGAGAACGATATGATCGAAGTCCGCAGTGCTGACCTCAGTCTGCCCGGACATTTCACCGCGCGCAATCTTTGGAAACGTCGGGATCCCGGCAAGTTCAATGATCGTTTGCAAATCGGCGTCCCGGCTCACGGCGCCCAGATGTTGAAGTTCAAATCCACCCATGGATAATAACCCCCACAACCTCCTCTGCGACAATGTTAGCGATTTATAATAAAGCCTGTCCCTGCTCCATCCTGCACCTTATACGTATCTATTTACTGGCCGCCTTCTCTTATTCTTCACGTGAAGCGAAAGAGTTACCCGTTTACATGAATGTTTAGTCATAACAAATTCGTATAAGGTGCAGACTCCATCGTCGCACGCCAAATCAAACTCAGGGGGATCGGGCAGCGAAAACACCCCACGCACGACCTTGATTCGTCGACAGCGCAAAGATAATTTTGTTATTCCCTTTTTTCCAGGCCGTTTTGATTTTGAAAGATGAGGCACTCGCCGGATTGGTTGCCTCAGGGTGACAATCCGTCTCAATGTCGTTAATCCAGACCTTGACCGGCCCATCGGCGCCATATTCAAATGTGCCGTCTTCCACCTGATCCGAATGAATAGAGGTTTTAATATACAGAATCCCGTGTTGGTTCTGATGAAAGCTGCGGATATCGCAGAAGCTTTCGCCGTTAATATTCTTAACCGGCTCATACGGCATCTGCGGTGCGGGCAACTTGGCGTCCGCTATATTGCGCACTGGTTCCTGCAACCCACTGCAGAAAAATTCAACACTTGAAACCGGGATTTCATATTGTTTCTGTATTTCTCGTGGCAAACACTCCAACTGTTCCTTCATTTGCGCGCTCGTGAACCCAGTTTCTTTTTCAATGCGCGACAGCGTCGCCTTGAGCTGTTTGGCTTCCTCTTTTTCAGGTTGCGCAGCGATCAAGCAGCGGATTTCATCAGCGGTTTTCAAAAACTCGGTGTATCTCTGGCTCAATTGTTTTGATTCTGTAAACAGCGACAACGCTGTTCGCCAAGTCTGACCCTGGTCAAAGGCGCTCTTATCAGCCAGAAACTGCTGATAACGCACATTGAAACGCAGCAGTTTCAATTGCAGATAGTCGCTCTCCTTCGCCGCATACGGCTGAAAACAGTCTTTCACTCCGTTCGTAACCGGCAGCCAGGATTGATAGGGCGAACCGCCATTTCCTGCGCTGGCGAAATCGCAGAGACGGACACGGCGACCATCCGCACCCGTAAGTTCAAACAAGGCACGGGGCGGCAGCCAGTTACCCCACGCAACCGGCTTCACCTCGAGCCCGGCAGGGTTCAATATGGGTAGGGAGTCAGGATCCAGATCATTATAACGGCGGTCATAGCAGAGTAGCACCGGTCCGCGATAGACAGACACTTGCCCGTCGCACTCACTTTGGCCAAGCCAGTAGTGCAAGGAAAAATCAAATTCGACCACCAGTTTGTCGCCATTCTTGAAGTTTCTATGCAGCGGCAGATAGTGACCCGGCAATGCACCTGGGACGGATTTGCCGTTTAGCGTCACGTTCGTAGAGTGCGACCAGCCGGGGATCCTTAGCAAAAGTGTCAAATCGAATTCGGAGTCTACGCTCACCGTAATTTCGACACGGTTTCCAAATGGATACTCGGTCTTCATTTCTAAGCCAAGCGAGTGTCCGTTCTTTAAATCCGCCGTCATGCGGCCTGCGCCGTAATAATTCAGGAACAATTGCTGATCCTTCTCCATGAGCGCCCAATCCGAAAGCATTCCGAAGCCCCGATTGCTATTCACCGAGCAACAATTCAATTCCGGTGTTCCTTCGCGGGATTGGAATACGATCGAATGGGCCGAGGCGCGTTTCACGCCGTTCATCGGCGTGTCGTAGGTAGCCCAGCGCCCGCTAGGCGAATGCATGCCCGTAATGGAATTAAATAGGGTCAACTCAAGCTCGTCCGCAACCAGCGAATCTCCGGTCAATCGAAGCATTTCGACGCTAAGCGCATTCCAGGCGATGGTGCAGCAGGTTTCAATCGCACCTGGATCAAACGGATTTCCGGTTGCTTTCTCGCCGGAGGAAAAGCCGCCGTTATTATGGCGGTCGGATTTTCGAATACTGTGCCAGATCCGGACAAAGGCAGCCCGGTACTCTTCTTTTCCGGTTGACCGGTAGAGCTCAGCCAGACCCATGATCGGATGCAGGCTTTCCCAGCGCGGTCGGGGAAGCTCGAAAAACTCTTTCCCCGCCAGCGGGCCATTTAAATAATCTCCTGTGAGGAATTGTCCCGCCTCATCCCGTGCTGAGAATTCGTCGGCTATCTGGCAGGCCATTTCCAGATATTGCTTCGTCCCGGTCTTTTGGTAAAGAAGCACGAGTGAATGGATCGGGGCAAGGTTCATTTCCGTGCTACCGGTTTCGCACAGACGCGGGGTTTTCTTGCCTAAATAGTTTTTGCAGATCAGATCGCCTATGCGCACCACTGCGGCAAGAGCCTGTTGATCGCCTGATTCCTCATGCCACAACAACAACCCAAGCATCATGTGGTAGTGCCCCCATGCATCCCAGACATAATGGGTGCGATCCGGGTAATTGACTTTGTTAGTCAAACGGGCCGAAGCTGGCCAGGGACCAAAATAGCCGTCATCAGCCTGCAGAGTGAGCAGTTCTCCCACAAAGCGTTTCAGATATTCGAGCAGGCGATCATTCCGGGTCACACGCCACACCTGCACTGCACCCGTCAGATATTTTCCCGCAAACTCACCGGCCCAAGGAACTAGCTCGCGATAAGGCTTTCGATCCCGATCTCGGAATATTTCAAGCATTCCCGGATTGGCATCTGGTGCGACCAACAGCCACTGTTCAGTCACCGCATTCAGGTAGTCGCCAATGACGCCAGCCAGTGCAAACTTCGTATTCGGAATTCGATCCCATCCCTGCTGTGTGTTCATAATAAGTCTCCTTTGTGACATTATCATACACTGGTTCTTTTCTAGGTAAATTGACGACATGTCATTTTTTATGTACATTCTGACACATGCTCACAGACATGAATTTGTATTCCGGGACAAACGGACCGTTCTCCATCAACAGCGTTCAACCATGGACCTCTGATCTGGGGCAGATTGTCTATGCCGGCACAAAATGGAACAGCCGCGCCACCTATGCGCATGCCGAACCGCCGCACTATGTGCGGCCTACCCCCCATTATCTTTTGGTCTTTACGCTTGAAGGTGAGGCGGATTATCGAGATGACACAGGCGTCCGAACCGTCATGAATAAAGGGAGTATGGTGTGGACGGCGCCCGGCGTGAATCAGAGTTACGGTCCGAAGGCCGACTCCCGCTGGAGCGAACTCTTTATGTGGTTTGGAGGCAAGGCATTTGACTTGTGGCACAACAGCGGGTATCCAGGGAAACAAAGCCGTCATCTACATCTGGAACCATTTGATTACTGGCTTGGTCGCCTGCGAAAACTCATCACTCCGCCCCCCGAGGCACATGACGCTCCACTCACACGAGTCTGCCAACTGCAGCAGTTTCTTGCCGATGCACTGCAAACACAAACGGAAGGTCATGCATCCCTTGACAATAAAACCTGGTGTGACTCCGCCTGCCGAAAGCTCTCTGAAGGCAAACTCACCGACCCATCACTCGAGACCGTTGCCCGCTCTTTTAACATGTCTTACTCGCTGTTTCGCAAACGCTTTTTGATACTGACCGGGGAAAGTCCTGGGGCGTTCCGAACCGATGAACTGATTCGGCAGGCCAGCCTCCGGATTGTCAAAACAAACGACACTATTGCCGAAATTGCGGAGTTTTTCGGGTTTCATGACCAGTTTCACTTTTCGCGCCGGTTTAAACAAATCATCGGAATGACTCCGACTGATTTTCGCCGCCAAGCGAAAATCACTGGGTAAACCCCCATTGCGGCAACGCCATGCTTTGATATCCGAACGGTTAACGGCCCTGGTCGTCCTTGGCCATTTCCTCAACGCGGAACTCGCTGCCGGTTGAGATCTTCTCGATACGTCCATCTGCGATCCAGCAAACCCGATCCGACGAGGCCAGCATTTTGGAATCGTGGGTTGAGCAGATGACGGTTACGCCCTTCTCGGCATTAAGGGTCTTGAGCAGCGTGATGATCTCCGAGCCCGTCTTGGTATCCAAATTACCGGTAGGCTCGTCAGCCAGCACCACATCGGGCGTGTTGGCCAAGGCCCGGGCAATGGCGCAGCGTTGCTGCTGTCCACCGGAAAGCTCAGAAGGCTTGTGATCCAGCCGGTGCCCAAGGCCGACCTGTGTCAGGATCGCGGAGGCACGTTCCGTGGCCTCTTTGCGACTCGCTCCTTGAAAAGTCATCGGCAACATCACGTTTTGCAGAGCCGACATCACGGGTATCAGATTGAATGTCTGGAAGATGTAACCGATTTTATTGCAGCGCACCCAGGCCTGTTCAGGTTCAGACAGATCGAACAACGACTGGCCTTCGAAGAAAACCCGGCCCTCGGTGGGCACGTCTAACGCCCCGATCTGGTTAAAAAATGTAGACTTACCCGACCCGGACGGCCCCATAATAGAGATGAACTCGTGACGTTGAATATCCAGCGTCACACCTTTTAACGCCCATAACTCCTCACCGCCGAGAATGTAGCGCTTCTTGACATTGTCCGCCTTGATGATGGTATCGCTCATAGGTTGTGAAGCTCCCCGGAATGAAAATCCACCTCACTAGGCTTAGCCGCGCGCACGATGCGGCCATCCTCAATCCATAAAATCCGATCCGAGCGTTTTAACATCTTACGGTCATGCGTGGCCGAGATGATGGTAACGCCCAGTTCGTCGCGCAAGCGTGCGAGCAACTCGATCATCTCCTGTCCCGTGTGCATATCCAGGTTGGCCGTAGGCTCATCTGCCAGCACGATATCAGGACTATTGGCCAGCGCCCGCGCCAGCGCGCAACGCTGCTGCTGGCCTCCCGAAAGTTCCGCCGGCTTGTTCAGGGGCCGGTGTCCGAGCCCTACGAGCTTTAGAATATACAAGGCCTTATCACGTGCCTCTTCGCTATCGAGTCCCGCAAAGCACATGGGCAGCATTACGTTTTCAAGGCAGGTCATGACCTGAATCAAGTTATAGGTCTGGAACACGTACCCGATCTTCCGACATCGCAGCCAGGCCAGCTCGTTGTGATCCAGATGCGCGATATCGACCTGATCAATATAGACTTTTCCGGAACTCGGC
>JBBQNS010000165.1:0-6012 GCA_038330175.1 Kiritimatiellia bacterium | reverse complement strand
CCCGCCCGAATCCGCCTGCCGTCAAGAACTCTCAGATTGCCGAAACACTGATTTCGGGTGCCCCCCCGTGTCTTGCGCACACTTGCCTATTTGCTTCACTCGCTCTAACCAGCCTCCAGCCTCGTGAGTTGGAACCGTTGGTGGAGAGCGCATTTCCTTGACGCGCCGGACAAGCATTGATAATGTTTCGACTCTTTTTGACGAGGTTTGGAAAGACGGTCCTTCCCGGGGATTTTTCCAAATTAAAGATTCGTCATTTCTTTTTTCGGGGTGTAGCGCAGACTGGTAGCGCGTTTGGTTCGGGACCAAAAGGTCGCGGGTTCAAATCCCGCCGCCCCGACCATTCCTCCCCCGGCTGTCGCCGGGGTCGTCATGGCAAGCCATTCCCAAGTCGAAGGCCGGGGGAGGAATGACCCTGAGGAGTTACTGCGACGAAGGGCCATTTTCCAATCAGGAGGCGGCTGTCGCCGGGGTCGTCATGGCAAGCCATTCCCAAGTCGAAGGCCGGGGGAGGAATGGCAAGCCATTCCCAAGTCGAGAGCCGGGGGAGGAATGACCCATGACACCAAATCGCCATTGTGATATGTACGGGCGTCATGACCATCCAATCAGTAAAACCTTGGGTCACTTATATTCTGGAATGTTCGGATGGATCTTTCTATGTGGGCATCACCAATGATGTCACAGAGCGGGTCAGGGAGCATAATGAAGGCGTGGGGGCGGAATGGACTCGCCGAAGGCGTCCTGTAATACTGCGACATTTTGAACCATTTGACTCGAAATCAGGGGCCCGTTGTCGAGAGATCGAACTGAAAGGATGGCGACGGGAAAAGAAAGCGGCCTTATTTGCTACCCAAATCTGAACGCTCAAGGCTTTGTTCGAGAATTCGCTTTCGAGTAACGTTTAATTCCCGACCTCTTAAGCGATAAGTCTCTTATTATTCCCCTGCCTGAGTCATGTGATCTGTGAGAAAATCAGGGGGAAAGAACTCAGAAGAGGCTTTTCTAAGATCAGAAGGTTCATCTATAGAGAAAAAATTCTACTTTGTATTTCGTGTTGCGAGTGTTACGTTTTCTTCTATTGGTAATACTATTATGGGCAGTAATTGAATGAAAATATTGTATGCGATAGGGGCTTTGATGGTGGCTTTGCCAGCATGGGCGGGACGGCCACTGAATATTAATGATACGGAGCCTGTTGCTGTTGGTGAGGTTCAGTTTGAGGCTAGTGTCGCGTACCGGGCTGACGGTGACTGCAAGCATTTCGAGTATCCCTTTACCGTGGCATCAGGCATTTATCCCGATGTCGATCTCGGGATTGGCTTTGGCGGGCAGTTCGAAGAGCGAGTTGAAACGGCTGATGACTCAAGGCATGAGCATGGATTATGCGATCTGGTTGTGTCGCCCAGATGGAAATTCTTAGATCAGGGGCAGTTCTGGCCTAGTCAGGCCGTGTCTTTCTCGGTCAAGTTTCCAACCGCTGATGATCAAAAGGGGCTTGGTAGTGGTGCGACAGACTATGATCTGACCTGGATTGCTACCCACAAGATCAGCGAACGAGTTCAGGTTGATGCCAATGTCGGCTATTCTTGGATCGGGGTAACCTGTTTGTTCGGAAATAAAAAATAGGAGTAAGCAATATGCATATGGCCGATGCGTTGATTTCACCCGCTATGGGCGGCACCATGTGGGTGGTGAGTGCGGGATTGATTGCTTGGTGTGCACGAAAAGTCAAGGAGCTGCGGGATGACCGGCTTATCCCTATGATGGGGGTATTGGGCGCCTTCATTTTTACGGCTCAAATGATCAATTTTTCAATCCCCGTTACGGGTTCAAGTGGCCATTTGGGAGGAGGCTTGATCCTGGCAATTTTACTAGGGCCCTACGCGGCGTTCCTCGTGATCGCTTCTGTGTTGACGGTTCAGGCTCTATTCTTTGCAGACGGTGGTTTGCTGGCGTTGGGATGTAATATCTTTAATCTGGGCTTTGCTCCCGCCTTCATTGCCTATCCACTGTTTTATAAATTTATCGCCGGAAAAGATCGAGTAGGCCGACGTGCATGGGGGGCGGCCCTTGTCGCCGCCGTGGTGGGGTTGCAACTAGGGGCCTTCGGCGTGGTCCTGGAAACGAAGATGTCAGGCCTCTCTGAATTACCCTTCAAAACGTTTGTTCTCATCATGCAACCCATCCATTTGGCAATTGGTATTGTGGAGGGGTTGGTGACAGCTACGGTGGTCGCCTTTATAGCGCAGGCGCGACCGGAGGCCTTGGACATGGGGCGAGGCCAATTGCCGCAACAGGGGCGAACTCTGCGCCCTATATTCGTTGGTTTTTTGGCGGCGGTTGTCGTTCTTGGTGGTGTCGCCAGTTGGTTTGCCTCAAAGCATCCTGATGGGCTGGAATGGGCTATTGCCAAGGTAACAGGAAATGAGGATTTTAAGGGTTCAGCGGATCCCCTGCATAACCGACTGGCGGATATTCAGAATAGTACGGCCTTTCTTCCTGATTATGGCTTTAAAACGTCCTCAGAAATCACCACGTCCACAGAACAACCAGAAGGGGCCCCCTCTGAATCCTGGCCGGCCGTTAGTGCTGGGACTTCTGTGTCGGGGCTTGTGGGGGGCGGTTTGACGCTGGTTTTGGCGACCCTGATCGGCTTTGCCTTGAAAGCGCGCAAGAAAATGGCATGATGCCTCCCTCATGAAGAAAGAAACAGTACGCCGCTTTAGTTTATCTATGCCAGGTGCCTTGGTCCGCGAGCTGGATCAATGGGTCAAAGCAAAAGGCTATGTCAACCGTTCTCAGGCCGTTGCCGACATGGTTAGTGCGCATGTGGTGGAGCACAATGGCGAGCAGGGGGATCGCGAGATCGCCGGAACCATCACGTTAGTCTATGATCATCACAAACGAAATGTCCAAGCGCTGCTCACGGATATCCAGCATGAGCATCAGGAGGTCATCATCGCGACGTTGCATGTCCATCTAGATCACCATAACTGTATGGAGGTGCTTGCGGTCAGAGGGAAGGCTGCAATAGTAAAACTGGTGGCGGATCAACTTATTGCGGCCCGTGGGGTTAAGCACGGAAAACTAACGGTGACGACAACCGGTTTGGATATAGAGTAAATTTCTTCATAAATCATTTCATCAATAAAGGATCATCATGAGTAAGAAAAAAGTGGGTGTTTATACAGGAGCTCAAACAACCGAAATTAGTTTTCCTTTGGGGGGAATTGGAAGCGGGTGTGTCGGTCTTTCCGGGAATGGCCGTTTAGTGGATTGGGAATTATTCAATCGCCCTAATAAAGGTGGCTTGAATGGGTTTAGCCATTTTGCGATCAAGGCGGAACGGGGCGGAAAAGTGGTGGACGCGCGAGTCGTTCAAGGTGATCTGACAGGGCCTCGTGCCGGGAATGGGACAACCGCCTTTGCCGGTTTTGGATTCGGCCCCGATCGCTCCACTATGGGCGGATTCCCTCATTTTCGGAAGGTCAGCTTTACCGGCCAATTCCCCCTGGCCAATCTGACCTTCGAGGAACCTTCTTTTCCTGGTGCCGTTCAGCTTACCGCATTCAACCCGTTCATTCCCTTGAATGACAAGGATTCAAGCATCCCTGCTGCGTTTTTTGAGATAGAAGTGACAAATACGGATTCCGAAGCCTTGGACTATACGATTGCCTTTACCGTCAAAAATCCACATGCCTCCAAAAGCGTTAACCGCCTTGTAAAGAGTGGCAAGACGACGATGATTCAGTTGGCGAATGGTACCTTGTCAGCTGACGAGGTGGCTTTTGGTGATCTTACTTTGGCTACTGATGCTTCCGAGGTTAGCACCCAGGAATACTGGTTCCGTGGGGCTTGGTTCGATAATTTGGGCGTCTGGTGGCGTGACTTCACCGCTTCCGGGGCGCTCCATGGACGGACCTATCCGGCTGATTCCGGAGTCGGACAGGATCACGCTTCATTGGCGGCCCGGATTACCGTTCCCGCTGGACAGACCGGCAAGGTCCGTTTCGTGTTGACGTGGAGCTACCCGAACATGACCAATTATTGGAATGCCGAGAAAAAGCCTGAATGTGATTCGGGTTGCGAAAGCAAGCCGACCACTTGGAAAAACTATCATGCCACTTTATTCAAGGATTCTACGGTCAGTGCGCAATACAGTTTAGATCAATGGGAGCGTCTTTATTCAGAAACGCTTAAATTCAAAAAGACCTTATTCGCATCGACGCTTCCTGATGCAGTGCTGGATGCCGTCTCAGCTAATATATCCATTCTCAAAAGCCCCAGCGTATTGCGACTGGAGGACGGCTCATTTTATGGATTTGAGGGTTGCTGTTGCGGCTCAGGGTGCTGCGAGGGATCGTGTCAGCACGTCTGGAATTATGCCTATGCGCTTCCTTTCCTGTTTCCGAAACTGGAACGTTCCATGCGGGATATCGAATACCGTTATACGATGAGCGATGAGGGGGGGATGGCGTTCCGCGTCATGTTGCCTATCGGCCGGGCGCGCTCGGAGTTCAGGCCCTGTGCGGATGGTCAATTTGGTACGATCATGAAGATGTATCGGGAATGGAAAATTTCCGGCGACACGGTTTGGCTCAAGCAATGGTGGCCCTCAATAAAAAAATCCATCGAATTCGCGTGGGCGCCGACTAACGCTGACAAATGGGATCCGGACAAGACGGGAGTGTTGTGGGGGCGTCAGCATCATACATTAGATGTGGAATTGTTCGGACCCAACTCCTGGTTGACCGGGTTCTATCTGGGTGCATTGAAAGCCGGTTCCGAAATGGCTGATGTGTGTGGCGATCAGGAGGCCGCTCTAGCCTATCGAGCGCTCTTTGCTAAAGGCCGAAAATGGATGGATACCCACTTGTTCAATGGTGAATATTATCACCAGAAGGTGGATGTTAAGGACAAGGCCTTACTGGATCCTTATTGCACCGCGACGGATAGTTCCGTGATGTATTATTGGGACGAAGAGCATCATGAGCTGAAATATCAAATTGGCGAGGGCTGCGGGATCGATCAAGTTGTTGCTCAATGGCATGCGAACCTGATGGGTTTGGGCGATTTGTTCGATCCCAAACAAACCAAGTTGGCGCTCAAGGCCATCTATCGCCACAACTTCAAGCCGTCCATGCGCGATTTCGCCAACTTCTGCCGCTTGTATTGTCTGGATGATGAGGCCGGGACGGTCATGTTTGACTGGCCGGAAGGAACGTATAAGCCCGTGATTCCGATGACGTATGCCGAGGAGACCATGCATGGATTTGAATATCAGGTGGCGTGCCACATGATTCAAGAGGGCATGGTCAAAGAGGGCGTAGAATTGGTCAAAGCCGTACGGGATCGCTATGACGGAAGAACGCGTAATCCATGGAATGAGATCGAATGTGGCAGCAACTATGCACGCTCCATGGCGAGCTATGCCTTGCTCGGTGCGTTTAGCGGGTTTTCTTTCGATATGAGCCAACGGGTCATTGGGTTCGACCCTGTGAAGCTTCCAAAAACAGGCTTCCGTTGTATTTGGTCATTGGATTCGGGGTGGGGTGAAGTGGAGTTTGTTGGAGCCCATGTGGCCGTGCGTTTGTTAGGTGGCGAATTAACATTAGATGCCATCGATTTGCCGTTTGTGCGCAAATTCAAAGAATTAGATGTGCGCATCAGCGGACAATCCCTTGCCATCTCGCGCAAAGGAGCCCGCATTCGTTTTGGGACTACGGTTGTGATGTCGGCGGGTGCTGAACTTTTGGTCGCTAGCGCATGAGTCAGGGGGGCAATAATACCCAAATCCTCGCCTAAGGACGTTCCGATCACAATAGACTCGCATGATTCTCCCTGCCCACGCGGCTCGGCAAGCCTCGCCCTCCAGAAGAACATGATATACAGAGGCGAGATGTTTCTTTTGGAGGGCGAGGCTTGCCGCGGCGCGGGGGGTTGTTGGGGGGTTGGGGGTTGGTGGGATGGGGAGGACACCCAGGAATGAAAGCGGGGGGGCGGCAGGGA
>JBBQNS010000164.1:0-6046 GCA_038330175.1 Kiritimatiellia bacterium | reverse complement strand
GGATCAAAATCGCGGCACGTAGTGCCCCTCCCACAATAGGATCTGGAAAGAAAGACCATAGCTAGGCCATGGAAATTGGACAACCCGCAACGTTTTTCTGGAGTAATTTGCAGAGACGGAAGAGGAGGATTGGGTAGGTCGCGCGCTATGAGCGCGACATTCTCTTCGCGTATAGGATGCCATGGCGGGTTCGACAGGCTCACCGCAGGCGGGCTCGTAGCGCCCAATGCCACTAACATTTCGGGCATCAAAAAATTATGATGGTTTGCAATATCTCGTTCTTGCTGAATAAGTTGCTCTATTGCCGACTTTCGATGTGCGATGACAATTCACCACCCGCTAGCGTTAGAGACACAGAAACACAGAGAACTCACACATTGGTAGCGGCAAGTCCAAATGTTGCGTGTATTTCGTTCACGGGGGTACCCATGGCCAAAATACACGCAACATTTAATATTTTGCAGGTCTTCTCTGTGTCTTCGTGCCTCGAGCGCAGCGGGTGGCGCATCATGCGATTTCATTGTGGCCGGAACGTTTGGGCGCATTACAAAACTCTTCATGTAGTCCAGGTGTGTCAGGTAATACTCATGCTGAAAAGAGTTTTGAACAGAAATACACGAAGATCGCGAAGGATTTTGGGTTACGCTTCGCGGAATGCACCACCCTGCATAGTGTTTTGAAATACCCCCCCCCCCCCTCCCCGCGTCATACGGCGTACCCGCCGGATGACGCCTTCGCGTGCTTTGCGTGCTTCTGAAAAATTCTTACGATCCACCCGAGCCAGTATATGTGTTCGTATATACCTTTCAGCCCGAAGCACAGGGATTTGGGAGTGCTTTCAGAAATTTATCATGCACCCGGAACGTTTCTAAGGCGAGGATTTGGATTGCATCCGCTTTCTTGGCGTACTACATTCAACCAGTTAAACACGGAGCCATTTTATGCCTAAATTCCGATATGTTGCCATGGATGCAAAGGGGCGTGAGGTCGAAGGCGTGCTCGATGCCGACAACGAGAACCGCGCCCTCTCAAGCCTCAAAGATAAGGGCCTTTTCCCCACTAGTGTGACCGATATGAGTGGTGGACGTAATCGCGGATCCTCGCGAGGCGGCGCCTCGAATAAGGCGGCTGCTAAATCACAGTCCGGGTCCGGCGCGCAGCGCGAAATCACACTGCCTTCATTTCTGCAGCCCAAAATCAAAGACAAGCAAATCATGATCTTTACCCGGCAATTGGCGACATTGGTGGATGCCGGTTTGCCTTTATTGCGTTGTTTGCATGTACTTCAGAAGCAAGAGAAAAACCCACAGTTCAGGGCGGCCCTGGCTGGTATGGCCGAATCGGTTGAAGGCGGAAGCACTTTTGCCGAATCCATGTCGCAGTACCCTAAGGTCTTCTCAACCTTTTTTGTGAATATGGTCAAGGCGGGTGAAACCTCGGGTGCGCTGCAAACCATTCTGGAGCGGTTGGCCGAGTTCATGGAGAAAAGCAACAAAATCCGCAACAAAGTCAAAGGGGCGATGGTGTATCCCCTTGTCGTAATGTTTATGGCGGCAATCATTTTGATTGTGTTGATGGTGTTCGTCATTCCCAAATTCAAAGAAATCTTCGATGATCTTTTGGGTGGCAAATCACTTCCGTTGCTAACTGAAATTGTCATTGGCGTAAGCAATTTCATGGCGCATCAATGGTACCTTTTTGTGGCTTTAATTGTGGGGATAATCGTGGCGTTCAAAGCCTTCAAGGCGACGAAATCGGGGCAGGTCATCTTGGATAAAACGAAGCTCAAACTTCCCATATTTGGAACTTTGGCCCGGAAGACCGCTATTGGCAATTTTGCCCGTACGCTCGGCACGCTCATGACCGGTGGTGTTCCGATCCTTCAGGCTCTGAATATTGTTAAGGAAGTCACCAATAACGCGGTTTTGTCGCAAGCGGTTACGCAGGTACATGACAGCGTCAAAGAGGGTGAAACCATTGTGGTCCCCTTGGAGGCCTCCGGAGTTTTCCCTTCCATGGTAGTCAGTATGGTGCAGGTAGGTGAAGAAACTGGCGCCCTGCCAGAAATGCTAATGAAAATCGCGGAGAACTATGATGATGAAGTAGATACAGCGGTGGATGCGCTGACCTCCGTGATTGAGCCTATCATGATTATCCTGCTGGCCCTGATTGTTGGAACGATTGTTATCGCCATGTTTATGCCCATGATTTCGATCATTGGAAATCTGTAAGAGCGGGAGAAACAAGGCCCTTTGAGATCTGCGCTATGGTGGATCATGGCGGAGTAGGGATGGTTTAGAAGGCGGACATGAAGAATAGAGTTTAAACATGGATAGACAGGATATTCAGGATAATTTAACAAAATCCCATGGATTTCTTATCCTGAACATCATGAATATCCATGAATTCTCGGGCAGTAGACCGTAGATCAAAGACCAAAGCCTGAAAAATCTGAGATCCCCTCCATGGAGGGGTTAGGGGTGGGTTCTTTTGATGTGGAGGAATCATATGAAAAAACTTGATAGAATTAACGTTGATTGTCGTATATGCATGGGGCAACCCATCATTCGGGGAATGCGGATCACTGTTAGCGTGATTCTCAAAATGATGGCGGCGGGGAAAAGCGTAGATGAGGTTTTAGCCGCTTATCCTGAATTGGAGCGTGAAGATGTGCATCAGGCTATGGAATACGCTGCTTAGTGCCCGTCAATAAATAACCGTTCAAATAACAGGATCATAACGTGATGTACGCAAGAACCCACCCCTAGCCCCTCCGAGGAGGGGAACTAGATTGAGATCCCCTCCTCGGAGGGGCTAGGGGTGGGTTCTTGTGATATGGAGAGAGCATGAACAGGGCCGTTATTTCTGTGGAGACAGCGGTGCTTATGGAGTATAATTTCTTCAGGAGAAAAGCATGAAAAAGGATACAGAACCTATAGATGCCAAATGGGGTGAGTGTATTAAACGCCGCGCCTTTACCCTGATTGAATTGCTGGTGGTCATTGTCGTCATTCTGATCTTGTCAGGGATCTCCTTGAAAGTGATGTCCGTAGTGAGTAGCAAAGCTGGGTTGGCCCGAACGGATATGGTGCTTGAGCAGTTGAAGAATGCATTGGCGGGATATTATACGACTTATGGTTCGTATCCGCCCGCCACGGGTGTAGAGGCTGAAGCTCCAAAGAATCAACTAGGCTCGCTGGCGACTAATAGTTTTACGAAAAGAGGACTTCTGGCCTATTTAATTTCGGGTAATGACATAGATCATACTGACAAAACTCTTGCGTACCTCAATCCAGAGGCTACGAAGTGGGAGCATTACCTGTCGGGGCTTTATGACGAAAGTTCACACCCCACCAATGCCTTGCAGGGGATGTCCGTTATTGATTTTACCAATACGGTAATCTCAATCAAGGACGGCTGGGGTGGGGTCATCGGATACACCCCGAATTTGCCGGAGTGTCAGGGCTATACGCTGTGGTCCGGAGGACCTACCTCAAGCACCAATGATGATATCTATATTACGTTCCAATAATGGATGAGCTTATGATTAAATTTTATAAAATTAGATTTGGTGGATTTACGTTAATAGAGCTTCTTGTGGTGATCGCCATTATCATGATTCTGGCGGGGTTGCTTATGCCGGCCGTGATGGCCGCGAAAAATCAGGCAAGGAAAGCCAAAGCCAAGGCAGATGTGAAGCAATTGGATATTGCTTTAAAGGCCGTTATGGCGGATTACAGAAGCTGGGGTCCCATAGGGGGGGCGACTCCCTCCAAGGATGTGAATAATACCGTCATCTCATTCCTGAACGGAACAGATACTGGAAATAACACAAAGCAGGTCATCTATATGGAGTTTGATAAGGCGTCTACAAACGGGTCTGGCTTTGCAGATCCTTGGAAACAACTCTACAGAATCGCCTTGGGTGATGATGGCACCGTGACCCCGACAGGCGCTAGTGCGTCCCCGCTGCCAAGGGCTTGTGCTGCGTGGTCGTTGGGTTCGCCTCCGGGGAAATATATTACCAGTTGGTAAGGTAGGAGACTTCATGATGTCAGTTCACGGAAATAAAGCGTTTTGGCAGGGTAGAGGTAATGACCAAAGTAGGGGCTTTACCTTGATCGAGTTGATTGTGGTTATTGGTATTATTGCCATTCTGTTTGCTATCATGATGCCGGCTATTGCGGGGCTTCGGGAGCGTGCACGTCAACGAGAGGCTGATGTTACAAAAAGATCCTTGGAAGTGGCTATACGTGCTTTCCGTACAGAGTATGGGAAATGGCCGGGACCTAATCCGGATGCCAACTGCGTCTACTCAAATGCTGCGCAGACGCAAATTATGCAGGATTTGCTGAGCACCTCAGCACAAAATCTCAATAAAACCACCTTTTGGGAGACTCCCGGCATTATTACTAATTATGCTACGAAACAGCCTTTCTCAATCGAGATTAATGTGGACAGCAACACGGTTACGGTGCTCTGAGTATGCGCGCTAAAAATGGATTTACCTTGCTGGAATTACTGGTGGTCATAGGAATTATGGTGATTCTGATGTCCATTGCTGCCGCTGGCTATTTAGGGATCAGGCGTGGCGCTGAGATCCGAGGCGGCGTGATGACGCTTCGGACGACACTGATGTTAGCACGCCAAGAGGCTGTGACGAAACGGAGAAACGTGACGGTTGAGTTTTTGAAAGGTGCCTCGTTAGTGGATCCCGATACGCTTATTATTATTTCCAGCAGCGCCGGAATAACCTTAACCAACAATGTGATCCACTTGCCTCTGGGGATACAATTTGACGACACCACCACCCTGACGCCAATTCCATTTAAGCCCTCGGGATGCGTGGCGGGGCTCGGCTATCAGACTATTGGGCTTATTGAGAAGCCAGGGATGGTCGCCGATGCGGCTCGTGTTCAAAGTAAACGGTCGGTGAAAGTTTGGTTTTTGACAGGAATTACCAAGGAGCAGTGATGGTGTTATCATGAACAAGGCTTCCATACATTCCCCGAAAGCGGGCTTTACCCTCGTCGAGGTGTCGCTGGCGGTATTGGTTGTCGGTTTGGGGCTGCTGACCCTTTTCGGGCTTTTCCCGTCAGGGCTCCGTGCAGGCGAAGAGGCAGCCGCTGACACCAGAGCTGGCCTTTTTGCTTCAGCTGTGTTCGAGGGGATGCACGCCAATGCAGCCGATGTGAGATTGTGGGCTGATTGGGAGGATGGTGAACCAGCAGTGGGTGCTGCCCTTAATTCAACATTTTGTAATTTGCTTCTTGATACGGGAACTATTACTGCCGATGGGGATCAGCAGCCAAAAATTGAATTTCCTAAGGACAGCGGCCAATATTTGCGATATTCATTGGAAATTCTGCGTCCAACCACACGTTCTTGTTCTGCGTATTTGAGAGTTTGGGAACGCACGGGCATTACTTATAGTGAGTTCTATACTGAATTTTTGTATGGCGGAAGGTGATGTGTGAAAAGAATGAGTTATTCGAAACTGCTTGTGACAGAGTCCTCGGTCAAGTTGGTTCGGAGGGCAAGGTCAGCTTTTACGCTAATTGAGCTGTTGGTCGCCATGGCCATTTTGCTGATTATCGTGGCCATCGTCACGCAGATATTTGCCCAAGCCAATGTGGCGTGGAATACGGGACTGCGAAGTGTCGAATCCACGATGAAAGGTCGCTCCGTAGCCGACATGATTGCGCAGGATTTGTCGCAGGCCATTTCGTCGAACTTTTCGGTGACGGCGAGTGGGGCTGATTTTTTGAGGTTGGGTGAGGCCTCTGCGCTGAATAATAATAGGGCGCTTTGGCACGTTGTCTATAATTGGTCCGGGACGACGGTGACGAGAAAGGGGTCTGAGAGCGAGAGTGCCGTGGACATAGCCGACGAAATCACCAAGGTGGAAGTGGTTCCAACAGGGGCTGCGCTGCCCGCTAGCGTTATGATCACTGTTACGGTTTCGAATAATACATTTCAATCTAAGGCCTTTATGGAGAACCGTGAGCGTTATTCGTTTTAAGGAATCTGACAATGGATGTTATCC
>JBBQNS010000163.1:0-6062 GCA_038330175.1 Kiritimatiellia bacterium | reverse complement strand
GGCCGCTCCGATGCCCAAATCACCGCTTCGTGGTCCTCGACCACCCCTTCCGCCCACCTTTAGACCCCTTTTCGGACATACTAACCGCGCCCCAAGGCTCACTTACTCCGCCAAAGGCTCACTTACTTTGTCCTTTGACCGAAATAGAGGAATGAAATGCGTCTGCCCTGTGCGAGGCACTCCGCCGTCACGGGATACATATTTGTCACTTACGTCAAAAAGACTACAATACTGTACTAACACCGCCAATCCCCGACAGGAGGGTATTTTTATATTTTGTCATCATCTCATTTATAATCAATGTTTTACGACTTATATCAGCAGGAGTTAACCTAAACTTGGCACGAATTCTGGTAATAGAAAATACCACAATGATTCGTGTGTTTTGAAACAGCAACAAAAGAAAGAGGAGAACAAGTGAAAAGGTTAAGATGGGTAACAGGATTGATGGGAGCAGGAATTGCAGTAGCGGGCGCTTTGCCCGCTCTGGCGGAAGAGGCCGCCACAACCGCAACGGCCGCCGTTGCGGCAACACCGTTTTCGGCCATTAACACGGGCGATACCGCATGGGTACTACTTAGCACAGCACTGGTCATGTTAATGACCATTCCGGGACTGGCACTCTTCTATGGCGGCTTGGTTCGGAAAAAGAACATACTCTCGGTTCTGATGCAATGCTTCTTCCTCATGTGCGCGGTGAGCTTGCAATGGGTGATCTTCGGCTACAGCTTGTCTTTCGGGCCTGATATCAAGGGACTCATCGGCAATCTGGACTGGGCCTTTCTCAAGAACGTAGGCCTGGAACCGAATGCCGACTATGCCGGAACGATTCCGCATCAAGCCTTCATGATCTTCCAAATGATGTTTGCCGTGATTACACCCGGCTTGATCATTGGCGCCTTTGCCGAACGCATGAAGTTCTCCGCATTTGTAGTGTTCATGCTGTTGTGGTCCACGATCGTCTATGATCCTGTTTGTCACTGGGTCTGGGGCGTGGGTGGTTTTGTTCGTAAGATGGGCGCGCTGGATTTCGCCGGCGGAACGGTGGTTCATATCAACGCAGGTGTCGCGGCCTTGGTCGCAGCGCTGGTGTTGGGGCGGCGGCTGGGTCATCCCCACAAGCTCTCCCCGCCGCATAACCTGCCTTTTGCAGTCATGGGCGCGGCCTTGCTGTGGTTCGGGTGGTACGGGTTCAATGCCGGAAGCGCCCTGGGTGCTAACGGGTTGGCGACCAGCGCCTTTGTGGTGACGCATGTGGCCACCGCCGTTGCCGGACTGAGCTGGGCCATCATGGATGTGGCGTTCAATCGGCGTATGACCGTATTGGGGCTGATCTCCGGTGCCGTTGCCGGTCTGGTGGCCATCACCCCGGCCGCAGGCTTCGTTACTATTGGCGGCGCCATCGGTATCGGACTCGGTGCGGGCGTCATCTGCTACCTGTTCGTCACCTTTGTGAAGGAGAAGCTCGGGTATGATGATGCACTGGATGCCTTCGGCGTGCACTGCGTAGGCGGAATCTGGGGCGCGCTGGCCACGGGACTGTGGGCGACCACTGCCGTCAATAGCGCCGGCGCCAATGGCCTGTTCTACGGGAACCCTGCACAGTTCATCATCCAACTCAAGGCGGTGGCCATCACCGTTGCCTATTCCGGCGTGGTCAGCTTTGTCCTACTGAAATTGGTGGACTTCGTGATCGGCCTGCGGGCGACGGAACAAGCCGAACGGATCGGACTGGACCTGACGGATCATCGCGAAACCGGGTACACCCTGCTCGACTAAGGCAACAACACAAAAACGACTAACTTATCAAAGGAGAAATTCAAAATGAAATATATCGTAGCCATTATTCAACCGGATCGGATGGATGAAGTCCTCGAACGGTTAAAAGACAAGAACATCAATCTGGTCACAGTGACCAGCGTCATGGGACGCGGCCGTCAAGGCGGTATCGCCCAGGTCTACCGGAGCCACAAGGAAGCCGGGACCCTTCTAAAAAAGGTAAAGCTTGAGATTGCGGTGAACGACGAGTTCGTCAAGCCAACGATCGCTGCCATCACCGGCGGAGCCCGTACCGGAGAAGTCGGTGATGGGAAAATATTTGTCCTCGATCTAGCGGAATGTATCCGGATCCGAACGGGTGAAACAGGAAACGAAGCCATCGGATAAACAAAAAATGCCGTAGGTGACGGCTCCAAGGAAAGGCCGTCACCTCAAGCGGAGCAAAGACATAAAAGGAAATTACAGACAATGAAGAAGACAGTAATAGCAATGATGACAGCGGCAGTGTTGGGCGGTTCAAGTCTCGTTTGGGCAGAAGAACCCGCCCCCACCCCACCCACCGCGGTGGCAGAAGCAACCTTGGCGAACGGCTACGTATGGCGTGGTCAGGTCTTGAACAAAGAGGCTGTACTGCAACCTTCGGCCACCCTCGGAACGGGTCCGTTCACGATCAATACGTGGGGTAATATGAATCTTACCGACGCCATGACAGAGGATGCACCAGACTTGTCAGAGTTGGATCTGACGCTCGGCTATTCCAAAACGGTGGGAGCCGTGGGATTGGGAATGGGTTTGATTGAGTACTCTTTTCCGAATACCACGCTCTCCAGTACTCGCGAAGTGTATGCCACCGTCAGCTTGCCGACGTTGCTACTCGTTCCGACGTTGAGCGTCTACTATGACTTCGACGAGGTCGATGGCGTCTACGGCAACATGGCACTCTCATACAGCCACAGTATTGCGGATAAAGCCACGCTGGCTCTATCCGCCTCACTGGGTATGGCAAACTCGGAATATAATTCATTCTACTTCGGCGTGGACAAAAACGCGTTGAATGATCTGAATGTGGGAGCCTCGCTCGGGATACCGGTGACCAAATCCCTCACCATCACTCCGGCGATCCAGTACACGGCCCTGCCTAACAGCGACATCAAGGATGGCGCTGCGGCATTGTACCCGGAGAAGGACTTCGTACTCAGCAGCATCAAAGCTTCCTACGTATTCTAAAGCGTTCTCTGAGTAACCCTGAAACAGGCCGACCCCAAAAAGGTCGGCCTGTTTCTTGTAAGGCGGGCATGCAAGCTGTCGCGCTCCAAGAAATGCGCTTAAAGATCCAGAATAGCGAGAGATTCGACGCGTCTGCCAGGATCGTTCTGGCCAGACGTTTTCACGATGTAGCACCGATCTGTGATCGGGAATTCCTGAAGATTCCGCACACAGTGCGGTGCTACATGTCGTTCCGGCAGGGCAGACACATCTAATTCTTCTATTTCTCCCAACCTACGCACCTTCACGCCGAAGCCCAGTCGAAAAAATGAACCTCCTCTCCTAACCCGGCTTAGCCGGAACCAAGTCTTAATCGTAATCGTAATCTTAATCATAATCGTAATCCTTATCCTTCAGCCCAATGCCAGGCAACCCAGAGGAGATTACGATTACGATCAAGATTACGATTACGAACAAATCCTTAGCAAAATTCGATTGATTCAAGTCATAAGGGCCTAAATAATTTGCTTTGCTGTTTTTATTTTTTCTCCGGCAGGTTATAATACCCCGAGATGAACGCGATTATATCATTCCTCGCTCTATGGCTGCCTATCGCCGCATGTGCCGCTGAATCACCCATCACCCAAGCCCCCCTCCCCCTGCCTCATCGTTGGATTTACCTCCAGACGGGCCTGCTGCCGGAAGCGCATATGACCGAAACCGTGGACTTATTGAAACGGGTTGCCGCAGAAGGATACACCGGCGTCGTTTTCAATGACTTCAAATTCATGCGTTGGGATTCAGTTCCTGTGATTTATAAAAACCACTGGCAGGAAATGCATAATACCTGCCACCGCCTGAAACTGGAGCTCGTGGCGGGCGTTATGCCGATGGGTTACTCGAATGGACTCCTCAGTCGTGATCCCAATCTGGCCGCAGGATTGCCTGTAAAAGCTGCCCGTTTTGTTGTCCGCGACGGCACCCTGATTCCCGACGAACCTATCCTTCTTCGCAACGGAGGTTTCGAGTCATTTCATTCTAACACTCCCGATGGCTGGAAATTCACCGATGAGCCCGGCTCTATTTCATTCATGGACACGCACGTTCATCACGAAGGAAAGGCCTCGCTCCGCATGCAGGATGTGGCCAAGTTTGAACCCAAACACCGACATGCCAGAGTCTGCCAAGCGCTTCAACTTCAGCCCTTTCACAACTACCACGTTTCAGTTGATGTCAAAACTCAAGACTGGATCGCGCAAGATACTCGCGTCATGGCCTTGGGCGAAAAAGGACAGCCTTTGAATTTTCAGACGCTGACTTTCGAGCAGACACAGGACTGGAAAACCATTCACGTCACCTTCAACACACTGGAGTCGGCGACCGTGTTGCTTTACCTAGGCACGTGGGCAGGCGAATCGGGCTCCATCTGGTGGGATAACGTACGGATTGAAACCGCTGGGTTCATGAATGTACTGCGCCGACCCGGCGCTCCATTGCGACTTTCAAATGAAGACGGATCTGTCATTTATCAGGAAAGCCGCGATTTTGAAACCATCAGCGACCCGTTGATGGGCATGGATCCTTGGGCGGGTGATTACACCTCCTGGCATGTCCTACCCCCCATTCGGATCATTCAAGGAGGGCGGCTCACGGAAGGGCAACGACTGCGCGCCGACTACTATCATGCCGCCGTCATCAATGACGGGCAGGTTCCGTGCTGCATGAGTGAACCCAAAGTGTATGAGATTCTCGAGGAACATATTAAACAGGTACGGGACGCCATTCACCCGGACGGCTACATGATGATGCACGATGAAATCCGGATCCAGGGCTGGGACGAGTCCTGCAAAAAACAAGGAGGGGAACCTGCCCGGATTCTCGGGAATAATATCAAACATTGCGTAAACATCATCCAGACAGCAGACCCGGGCAAACCAATCTATGTATGGTCGGATATGTTTGATCCCACCCATAATGCTCGCAAAACGGGGATTTCCTATCTGGTAAAAGGCGACGGGCCTTGGTATGGCGCCTGGGACGACCTCCCTGCCGAGGTGACCCTTGTAAGCTGGCAGTTGGATCCCGGAACCCGTCGCCAATCTCTCGAGCATTTTGCCAAACTGGGCCACAAACAAATTCTGGCAGGATATTACGATGGCGACCCAAAAATGATTGCCGCTTGGCTAAAGGATGCTCAGGGCATAAAGGGAGTGGACGGCGTGATGTACACCACCTGGCAAAGCAACTTCAAACACACCAAAGAATTTCTGGACAGCGCCACCGCATCTCCGCCACCATAACCTAATCCAGCATAGCCGGAACCAAGAGGAAAATTTTGAACAGAAGCACGCAAAGCACGCAAAGGCGCCAGCGGCAAGTACGCCGCAGGCGCAACATTTTTTTCCTTCGCGGCCTTCGCGAGCTTCTGTTCAAATTCTTTTCTCTCCAAATCTTCACCAAGATGCGATTAATTCAAGTCGTAAGGGACTAAAGGACTCATTATTATGGCTGTAACTACACCGTGGTTTTATTGGGCAATCTTATCCGCCATCTTTGCGGCATTAACGGCGATTTTCGCCAAAGTCGGCATTCGGGGAGTCGACTCCGATCTGGCTACGCTGATTAGAACAGCCTTCATCATGGTCATCCTGTCATGCTTTGTGTGGTTTGCCGGCAAGTGGAGCAACCCATTTGAGCTACCCTCAAAAACATGGTTGTTCCTGGGCCTGTCGGGGTTGGCTACTGGCGCCTCCTGGGTCTGCTATTTCCGCGCGCTTCAAATGGGCGAAGCTTCGAAAGTGGCGCCGGTGGATAAGCTGAGTCTGGTACTCGTTGCGATTTTTGCTTTTGCCTTCCTCGGGGAACGGCCCTCGCTCCGCGAATGGAGCGGCATTGCACTGGTCGCTGGCGGCGTACTGGTTCTCGCTTTTAAAAGATGATACCTGAATTTTGCACCGCTTTGACTGATTTCTGATTGCTGAACTCTAATTTCATCATGTCTTTCTCGTCACGATCTTCCCTTTTCTGTGGTCGTGCAAAAACATTTTTGCACGGCAACGATCGGCATTTCAACGGGT
>JBBQNS010000162.1:0-6101 GCA_038330175.1 Kiritimatiellia bacterium | reverse complement strand
CATGGATGATGATCTCATGGATTTTCTCGCAGATCAGCCGCCGCGCCGGATTGAACTAACAGCCTATGGTCACACAGAAGCGACCTACGAGGCCGTGACCGGAATCCCGGGTTCCTATAGTCGTTTTCGGTATGCCGTGGACGGGCTTCTCCGCCGAGGAATCCTGCTTCGTCTCAAGTCCATGGTGCTCAGCACCAACGCCAATGAACTGACGGCCATACGTGACTGGGTGGTCGGCTTAGGCTGCGACTTCCGATACGACGCCATCATCCACCCCTGTCTTGACGGGGATGCGTCCCCACTGACCGAGAGGATTACGCCCGCCCTGATCGCCCAATTCCGCCATCGGGATAAAGAGCGTCGGCCTTCACCGCCTTCCGGCGAAGCTCCTCCCGCCCCCACCCCGCCTCGCAAGCATCTTTTTGAGTGCGGTGCGGGCCTGCTCACCCTGCATGTGGATTCCCGGCATCAAGCCCATCCCTGCATGTCCTGGCGGCTGGATCCTTTTGATCTGACTAAAAATCCAACTCTTTCGGAGTGGCACACCTACGTCGCCGCCCTGCGCGCCCGACCCGCGCCAGGCGGAGCCTGCGACACCTGCGCAGATCGCGGACAATGTCAATCCTGCGCCGCCTATTCTGTCCTTGAAGCCGGAAACCCCGCAGGAGTTCCTAAGTTTTTCTGCCAACTGGTTGCAGAAGAAAAGAAGCTGATGCAGGGTTGCTAGACCTCATTCGAAAAGGTATTTGAAAAAGAGACCCTGAAAACTAAAGCGATTTCGCTGGTAGGGCGAGGTGTCCCTACCGAGCCGGAGCAAGTTTCGGCCATGAAAGGTGCCTAAAATGACCGAAGTCTTGATGGCGCTAAACATGGATATTCATTGCACAGGCTCGGTAGGGACACCTCGCCCTACCTAACTCTTTTCGAATGGGGTCGAGCTAGACGCCTGTCGGACTTGCACAGCCTTCGGACTCAACAGCCACCACCGGCGGAGACCGCCGGCTCCAAAGATTAAAAGCGCGGGCTATCCTCGGCGAATTAAACAATGGGCAGCACGTGACGCTTGTTTGCTGACGCAAATTACATTCTGGAGCCGGCGGTCTCCGCCGGTAGCCCCTCGACAGGCGTGAAGCCCTACAGGCTGCTAGAGACGTCGCTGGAAAGAAAGAACCCACCCCTAACCCCTCCGAGGAGGGGATCAATTCGCAGAAATGATGTTGAATTGCTTTCAAGGGGCTGTCTTGGTACAATCCGCTAATGAGATCTTTCATTATTTTCTTACCTGCCTTGATGGTCTGGATGGGGGGAGTGGCTGGAGCGGAAACAGCAACGAATGCCTCGGTTGCTTCCATCATTCAGGTTGGTGAGCCGGGTGCTCCCATTTGGACAGTGATCCCTGCATCTGAAGCATCAGGGGGTCGCATAAGCGTAACATTCACCGGGTTTTCAATGGTAGCAGTGGAGGGGGGCTATTCCCTACAGATTCCCGATACCGCATCCTCAGCCAAACCAGGCTCCCCTGATGTTCCTCCTATTGCTAAACTCATCCCTGGCGTTCCGGGATACCGTCCTGCTTTATCGCTGAGGGGAAGTGATCCTACCAATCTCACCGGATTTGCCGTCGCCGCTGCGGTGGGATATCGCGTCAATGAGCCTGAGGGAGGAGCACGATCACTTAAGCCCTTCCGGCTTGCCGACCCCATTCTATATGCCCAAAACCAATTCTGGCCCGAAAATTTGGGACGCGTGGAAGAGGCTTGGATCGGCACTCAAAAGGTTATGAGAGTGGAGTGTTTTCCTGTACAATATAACCCCGTTACCAAGACCATCAG
The DNA here is from genome assembly GCA_038330175.1 of Kiritimatiellia bacterium. Lineage (GTDB taxonomy): Bacteria > Verrucomicrobiota > Kiritimatiellia > CAIKKV01 > CAITUY01 > JAABPW01. The sequence goes on along the minus strand of JBBQNS010000162.1, from coordinate 4,269 downwards.
ATTTTTTCGGCGTCTGGATGGTGAGCTGACGTTCAAGCCGCTGAAATCGGCCGGTCAATAATAAGCCAAGCTACCGGCACATTTTCATGAAAAAAACAGAACCCATCAGCATGCAGGGCGAGGCTGCTTCTTCAGGGCATCGGATCACCGTCATGTCGTGGTTTATGGGTTGGCTGTGCCTCATGTCTTTTTCTGCGCAGGCCTATGATTATTCGCTTCTTCCCCCTATGAACGGGCTGCCTTCCGACTTCGCTGAACGGCGAGCCGGGGCCGAGGTCAAGGCGTCCATTCGGATGGGGGTAACCAATGATGGCATTTATCGTGTAAGTTACTCGGCCTTGACCAATGCCGGGGTGTCAGCAACCGACCTCATCGGCTCCATGATGCGGCTGTTCTGCCGCACCCAGGAAATCGCCATCCTCGTCAGTAGTTCCAATCATTGGACAGCCAACGACTATTTACTTTTCCCCGGCACGGGTTTCGATGGTTATTACAGCATGACCAATATTTACTGGCTTGGGTTTGGGCCAGGAGGGAAGCGTATCGCCAGCCGGTCGGCCATTCCGATCGGGGGAGCGCCGACGGTGACGTCGTACCGAAAGACGGCGCTTCATCATGTTGACAATGATTTTAGAGAAAGCTATCGAGGAAATGACGAAACCATCGACCACTGGATTGACCTCTACTTAAGCGACACGGTTCCGCAAGATGTCAGTTTGGCCACCGACCGGGTTATCACAAACACTCCTGCCCAATTCGATGCAGTGATGCTTGGGTTTACTTCAGTCGATGCCATCGCACCCGATCATTGCACAGCCGTATCGATAGCCAGCACCCCCATTGGGCGATTTTTATATGACGGCCAATCGACAGCGATCATTTCAACATCCTTCCCCGCCTCGCTTCTGAGTGCAACCAACACCATTCGTTTTCAGCAGATTCGCACCAATGGGGTTTTGGGTGATGCAGCCTATCTGGAACGATGCAGCGTTACCTATTCACGAACGCTTTATCAGGAGAAAAATGCCTTGCTGTTTAATGGGACCTCGGGAATAAACAACTACCTAGTCACCGGGTTTGGCGGCAGTAATGGTTTCTCTGCTTTTGATATTACGGATCCCGCCAACGCAGTGGGGCTGACAGGGCTTCAGACGACCAACATGGGTGGCGGTATTTATGCTGTCAAATTTGGTGACACCGCCTCGCCAGCTACGCGATATGCCGTATGCCAGACGGCGGGATTTAGTAATGTCAGCATGGTCCAACGAACTTTTTTCCGTGATCTGGCTTCAACCAACCAACTGTCCGACTATATCGTCATTTGTCCGTACGACTTTCGACAGCAGGTCTACCGCCTGTTGACCCGGCGCTATACGCAGGGGTTATCCGTAGAGGTGGCGCCCCTGCCCGACATCTATAACCAGTTCAGTTACGGAATAGCCGATGCGGCGGCCATCAAGCAGTTCATTGGTTACGCCTTTCATCATCGGAAGACCCCCCCGAAATATGTACTGCTCGTCGGCTCGGGCACTTATGATCCCCGGAATAACGAGAATTCGGTGGCACCTGACATCATTCCTGTTCATCTCGGAGGCGGGTATAATGAATGGACCGCTCTGGACGGCTGGTATGCTACGGTGCAGAACAAAGACGAGGTCACGGATTATATTCCGGATGTTGTGATTGGGCGTATTCCGGTCGAAACAACGAATCAACTCCGCAATGTCATCGACAAAATTATCGCGTTTGAGACGATGCCGAGTAACCATTGGTGGCGAACTTCGGCTTTGCTGGTGTCTGATAATAATGAACCCGATCTCGATTTCACCGGAGCAAGCGATTATGTCAAGACGCGCCAGCTAGATCCGAACGCATTCTATGTCGATCAGGTTGATCATAGATTTCCCGAATGGAACAGCGGCACGATCATCACGGATATCAATACGGGTGAATTTCTAGTTAATTATTTCGGCCATGGTGCTTCTCAACAATGGGCCGATAAGCCTGTTTTGTTTTCCTCGAATAACATCCCCAGTTTAACTAACAGTTTATTTCCAGTGATTACCATGATGACTTGTAAAAATGGAGCCTTTTATGGCACTCAACCTACGCATGCAGATCACCAAAAAGCGAAATGTTTGGCAGAACTGTTTCTAGAGCCTGCCAATCGGGGCGCGGTTATCTGTACGGCGGCGAGCGGATTGTCCACCCTGCCGGGGAGCAAAGCCTTCGTGGATGGTCTTTATAATGCGATCATCACGCAAAAAATGAAAAGGATCGGGGATGCCATGTTGCCCGCTTATCAGGCGTTGTATCTTGGGAGTGGCAATACCACTGAACTGCTCTATTTCGAACTTTTCGGTGATCCCGCAACGATTGTGAATCCCTAGTCAATCATGAATGATGACCATACCAATTGGATTCTAGATTCGGTGACGCGCTGGCTGCGTGACCCGGCGGAGTCTCTGCCATGTCCGCCGGATCTTGATCCAACGCGACTGGGCGATATTCTGGAAAAAAATCGTTTACTTCAGTTCTTCCAGACACTTCGGGTGGACTATCCGGCGAACCTTAAATGGGAGCGGTTTCAGGATAGGTTGAGTCTGGCCTATCAACGCAGTCTCATACAGGGCTTGCAGCAGTTGCAGTCGGGGCGTTACCTGATGGACTGTCTGTTAAAAGGCGGGATTAAGAGTCTAGCCGTGCGGGGTCCTTTCCTGGCGGAGGATGTCTATGGAGACTCGGCCGCACGACTGAGTTCAGATATTGATATCCTCGTGCCATACGGGGATCGACGACGGGCGTGGCAGTGTTGCCAAAAGGCTGGCTACCGTTCTCTGGAATGGGCGTGTCCTCTCTGGCCTGTTGATAAGCACCGCATTCACTGGCGAATTCAACGGGAGGGCGACCCCGTGGTGTGTGAACTCCACTGGGCCGTGGAGCCGGTCTATGGCGTGATGACTCTGGATTATGAAGCGTTATTGAGGAATCCTTCGCCATCATCTCTTTTTCTCCTATTATGTCTGCACGCGGGAGAACATGTAGCCGATGTCCATAAGGTTCAAGACGCAGGGATGATTACGGCGGAATCGGCGATGCGTGAGGGAATGTTGTTCCGCTGGCTCGATGTGGCGTTGTTTCTCCGCAAGTATGGTGCTCAGATCGATTGGGAATGGATTGACCGGCATGTCCGAGATCGGCGTATCGGTGAAAGCCTGGTCTTGTGTATGAACGGCGTGCGGGACTGGTTCGGAATGTCTTTGCCAGAAACTGCGGACTTGCTGCTTCCTGCGTGGCTTGACTCCGCTAGCCGTCAGCGATCAAAGGGATGGCGTCGGCGCTTGGAGCTGTGGTGGGAACGGCGGCGCGCGGGTCATGCGATGGGGCTCGAGACCCCTTTCGCGGATGTTCTATATTTTCTCGTGCCTCACGCCTCCTTCTTTGCACCGTCCCATGGCATTTCCTTGATCATGAGACGGGTGGGGCACGGGCTGCAGGCGTTCAGTGTGTTGTCGAAGGAGCTGTTGTCATACGCCTGTTTTGCGATGATTACATCGGCCAGACATTTCTGGCGAACCAAGATCGCGGAATCCGGGGGACACTCATGAAATATTTCATCATTTTTGCACTTCTTTTTCTGGCGCGTTCGGGCTCCGCACATGAATTCAATGACGATTTTGGCGACACGGCCGCCACGGCCACGCCGGTTGTCTTGGGCTCCAATTATACGGGGCGAATCGAAATTGATGTGGATCAGGACTGGTTCTCCTTCCAAGCGACTAACTCCCTCAAGGAATATGTTGTGACCGTGACAACCGGGACGCTATGGAATAGCATGGCGGGACTTGCGGCTCCTGATGGAGTGGTGATGCTGGCGCAAACGGATTCGGTCTCATCGGTTACTTCCCGTGTGTCATGGATTCATGTTGGACCGCCCGCCACCTATTTCGTCCGGGTGGCCGGCTTCGCGTCTTTCACAACCGGGACCTACACTCTGGCGGTTGCCGAGCGGACCTTTGTGGATCAGGATAATGATGGAATACCCGATGCCTGGGAGATTGCTTATTTTGGATCAACCAATCAATTGCCCGCGAGTGACTATGACGATGACGGTGTTTTCAATCTCGGTGAGTTCCTGGCGGGAACCAATCCAACGAACGCCATGTCGCTCCTCGCCATAACGGCTTTGGGTCTGACAAATAGCCAGCGGTCGGTGGCCTGGTCTGCCACGGCATACCGTTGCTACACGGTTGAGGTATCGACAAATCT
>JBBQNS010000161.1:0-6147 GCA_038330175.1 Kiritimatiellia bacterium | reverse complement strand
CCGCCCTGTGACACCATCTTAACCATGAAAACGTCATTTCAGGCTGGTTTGTGCGGGCGTGTGCCCCTGCCGCCAGAAAAGCGATTTCTTATCCATCATCGAGAAAAAGGGGCGTGATATAGTATTGGTTCGTACTGGGGCTATACAGGGACCGCTTGCCGGGCACGGACAGATATTCTGTTTCAACAAATGCCATGGAGACTGGGAGTTGAATAGGGACTCCATAGAAACGTGGTGGAATTAAGAGCATCCAACCACACCTCGGAGTTTACGTCGCTGACGCGCCGAAATTCAAGGTGAACGTTCGGCCAAAGATGATGAAAGCAACTGAAGACGATATGAGATGGGATACGAGTCTGGTCGTGTCGACGCACGCGATTCTACTCCTTCTGTTGTTCGGCGTTGTGTACTTCCTGGCTCCGCTTCCGTCCGGACTGTTGCCTGAGATCGGTGGCACACTGCCGCTATCCGGTAGACTCCTGATTGGGACAGGTGCTTTGTGGGAACACCCGATTATCGTGTCACTACTGGCCGTCGGTTTTCTCGCTGCTGATGGCAGAATTTACCCAGCGCTATGCAGGTCTAGGGGGAAGAAGGCCGGAGCTGTCTGGGCAATCGGCGTAGCCGTGATCATTGCGACGGCAATTGTCTGGTATGCCGTTTTGGGTCGGCTCTTTCTGAATGCAATGGTCGAATGGAAAGTTGCGTAGGACGCCGAACAAGCTCAGGCATGCGACGGTCTAAAGCCCGCGCCTGCTGCGCAACGTTCGGCAAGGAAACGACATGAGAACTATCACTGCAACTATCGTGCTCGCCGCCTGTCAGTTGTCTTTCGCAGGTGGCGACACCAATAGTGTAGCCATATCCGAATGGTCAGAGCCCGTTAAACTGCAAAATAAGCAGTTGCACGATCAGACAATCCGCGGGCGGCTTCTCATCGTTCGGGGCGTTGAACCCGCCTTAAGGGGTTCGGTGACCACGAACAGGGCGATGACGTTTGTCGAACTCCAGAATGTCTCCGGAGCCTATGATGGAACCGGCATCGACATCCTGTTCGATGTGACCAAGTTGAATTGCGACTTGTCGGATGGTACCGGCAGAGTTTTGCCCAAACCCGACGGGGTGTCTTGGAGTGGACCTGGCCCACTTGGGCCTTACTGGCTGCAGTTGCCCTACAACTCGACAATTCGGCTTTTCGTCAATGGCGGAAGCCTAGCCCCCCTGATGGTCTACCCGAATGGCGAACCGTGGTGCTACTGGTCCATCCCTACCAACGACACTAACGTCTACTTCTTGGCGGGGACTCTGAGCCTGGCAACGCACACAAACACCACTTTCTCCGGGCCGCCTGGACTTACGGAGAGGTATTGGCAGGAACACTGCACGGCGAAATTGTTGTTCCCAAAGACAGGAATCCATGCCCCCGCAGGCGGACGGGGTCAGACCGTAAACAGTAAGTAGACTGATTCTTTGGGCCGTGTAGGCTTTTCCTGATCTCTCTTCGATTCAGTACGCGCCCGCCGGCCCGGGCTCTACAATAATCGGTACCGGTTCCGGTGTCGCAGCAGGGATTGGCTTCGTCCAGGGAATTGGTGTCGGTGCTGGAGTGGGGGGGACTGGAATCGGCTTGACCGGAAGCAATGAGGCCAGCATGGTTTTGCCGGCTCCCGCCCACAGGACAATGACAGGACCTATCAAGCGGGGTGCACTTTATTCCGAATTCGCATTCGGGACTATCCATTCGGAAACTGGGGAACGGTATTTATGAATGCCGGACCAGTCTGGCTTTGAGGTTGGTCTTCGTGGCTCAAAAGGGGATTTTGATTTTTGATTTCGCCGGCAATCACCACGGGTGCAAGATTATCTTAGCGAGCATCGTTGAGTTCAAGGGGGCTTGTCTGTCGGCTTGCTCGCAGACAGGCGATGTTAATAGACTTCTCTTTCCTGATCCATCTTTTGATTCACAGGATCCACTCAAAAATCAGAGAGCGCACAAATAATCCGAGCGGCAGGGAGGCTGGTGCAAAGCCGGTGATGGATGGATATTGTTCCAATAGAGGCAATATGCTCTATTATATGAGTAGTTATCACCGCTGGGTGGTGGTGATCGAGAGCGGGTCGCCAAATTCAGAGTGCTGATCGTCTGTTGATGAATTCCAGAGAAGGATTTGTGTGAGGATGGGTTGCCGTTTGCATAACCTGTCTGTCCCTAGTCTTTCTGCGGGGGGCAAGAGCCTCATTTTCTGTATTGTTTCTGAGAAAAAGGAAAATATTATGTATTCAGAGTGTAAAATATCGGGCCTTTGTTGCGAATTTCTCAATAATCCAATTGGAATTGATGAAACTATTCCTCGTCTTTCGTGGAAAATTAACGATTTACGTCAAGGTGCGCGGCAGACGGCTTATCAAGTGGTGGCCGCTAGTTCGATCCAAAAACTGAGCGCTAAACCGGATTTATGGGACTCGGGAATGGTCAGTTCAGATCAATCGCTTGATGTTATATATGGTGGCAAGAAGCTGAAATCGCGGCAGCAGGTTTTTTGGCAGGTTCGGGTGAGGGACTACAAAGGAGAGTGGACGGATTGGAGTGAGAGAGCTTCTTTTGAAATTGGCTTGCTGAAGTCGGCGGATTGGCAAGCCGAATGGATTAGCCATGACTTCCCTAAGCTCACTCCTGCTAATGAATCATGCCCGTTTATGCGGAACGAATTTGAGGTCAAAACGGGGCTTGTTAAGGCCCGGGCGTACGTTACCGCGCGAGGTTTGTTTGAACTTCATTTGAATGGAAAACGCGTAGGGTGTGACCATTTTACCCCGGGGTGGACCGATTATCATAAGCGGATTCAGTATCTCACGTACGATGTTCAGTCGTTGCTGGTTGAAGGGAAAAATGCCGCTGGAGCCATATTGGGCACCGGATGGTATGCTGGTGGTTTGTTGTGGTACAACGGGCGGCATTTTTATGGGGATCAGATGTCGGTGCTTATGCAACTGGAATTGGAGTACTCCGATGGCTCCAGCCAGACGGTTGTCACGTCTCCGGATTGGAAGACAACAACTGGGCCGATCCTGATGTCCGAGATTTATCATGGAGAAACGTATGATGCCCGGCGTGAAATGACAGGTTGGAGCGAAAGTCGTTTTGATGATGTCGCTTGGCCGAAAGCGAAAGTGGTGGATGCTCCTAAGGTTCCTTTGGTCAGTATTCGGTCGACTCCGGTCCGGAAGCAGGAGGAACTTACGGTCGTAGGTTTGACGGAGCCTGTGTTTGGGGTGCATGTTTTCGAGTTGACCCAGAACATGGTGGGCTGGGCGCGGATCAAAATTCGCGGCAAAGCTGGACAAGAGGTAGTCGTGCGCTATTCAGAAATGCTAAAGGATGATGGCACGCTTTACCTTGATAACTTGCGTACTGCGAAGTGTACGGATCGTTATATTTGTAAAGGGGATGGGGAGGAAATCTTTGAGCCACACTTCACTTTCCATGGATTCCGATATATCGAGATTACCGGACTTTGTGAAAAGCCACAAATGGCGGATGTCACGGGTATTGTGCTGCATTCAGGCATTGATCCCACTGGGGTGTTTGAATGTTCTGAACCCTTGGTGAACAAGCTACAAAGCTGCATTCTTTGGGGCCAGAAAGGGAACTTCTTTGAGGTGCCTACGGATTGTCCGCAACGCGATGAGCGGTTAGGGTGGACCGGTGATGCTCAGGTTTTTATCCGAACGGCCTGTTTTAATCGTGATGTGGCGGCATTTTTTACCAAATGGTGCATTGATCTTGAGGATTCCCAGGATGAGGCAGGGGCCTTTCCACATGTCGCTCCAGATGTGTTGTGTAACGTCAAGGGATTAAAAGAAGAAGTTGGGTGTGCGGCATGGGCGGATGCCGGCGTCATATGTCCTTGGACCATCTATCTGTGTTATGGGGATAAGCGGATTCTCGAGCGGCATTACAAGTCCATGACCAAGTGGATTGAATGGCGTGTGAAAAACAGCAAGAATCTGATTTGCGAAAAGTCAATTTTTGGAGATTGGCTGGCCATTGATATATCTCAGGGTGATCCTGGCCGCTCGCCAACCCCTCGTGACCTCATTGCGACGGCTTATTTTGCATATACCACTGAAATCGTCTCCAAAGTTGCGGGTATTCTGGGCCATACTGCTGATAAAAAGCGGTATTGTGATTTGCATAAAAAGGTGAAGATAACATTCCAGAAAGAGTTTATTTCTCCGAATGGACGCGTGGCTGGTGATACACAAACGGCCTATTTGCTCGCGCTTGGGTTCGATTTGGTGCCGGTTAAGCAGCAGAAACATGCCGTTGAGCGATTGGTGCGCGAAATTGAGGTTAGGGGCACCCAGCTTTCAACCGGTTTTGTGGGGACTCCTTTGTTGGCACCTGTCTTGACGAAATTTGGACGTGCTGATTTGGCGTACAAACTATTGTTGACACAGACATATCCATCGTGGATTTACCCCATTTTGCAGGGTGGAACTACGATGTGGGAGCGCTGGAACAGTTACACGAAGGATAAGGGATTTGGTAATGCAAACATGAATTCCTTCAACCATTACGCTTATGGTGCAATTGGTGAATGGATGTACAATACGGTCGCGGGAATCGAGTTGGACCCCAATAAGCCTGGGTATAAGAATATCATTATCAAACCCCAGCCGGGTGAAGGAATTACCTGGGCGCGAGCTGAGTTGGTATCACGATATGGGCTGATTGTCTGTAGTTGGAAATTGGATGGCAAAAAGTTGAGTGTCAATGGCGTGATTCCGCCTAATACTACTGCAACGGTGATATTGCCCGGGAAGAAACCGAAAAGTATTCAATCCGGGAAATTCGAGTTTGAATCGGTTCAAAATCCAGCGTCTCTCACATTTTAAGGCGATTCAGCAGGCCGGAGAAGCGCAGATCGGTGCTATAACTGTGAATATGGGGCGCCAGAACGACAATGTAGCACCGATCTGTGATCGGGAATTTGTGATCAGCTTTCCTGTCACCAATCCGTTGTAGCGATTTGAGTAAACCTGGTTTAGTAGAAGGAGGTTAATCTCCAGGAGGACGGGCGCTACGAGCCCGTCACCGCCCCATGTCGCGCTCATAGCGCGCGACCTCCAGTGACCTCTTCCGCCACCTTGCTAGTTCAACGCCGCCATTGAGGTGACAACCCGCGAATGGCGCCTCTGTGCCTCCGTGCCTCAAGCCTGGTACACCAGGCGGGTGGTGAATCTTCTGCGCGGTTGGATGAGATAGTCACTACTACGTCACATGCGCCCGTAAATCGAATCAGCGTTTCATGGATTGCGGTGGGGGCTGGATTACGATAGATTTTTCAGCATGAGTCGTGATCATATCATTATTGCAGGAGCCCGTGAGCATAACCTGCAGAACATTACCGTGCGGATCCCCCGTGACAGTTTTACGGTTATTACCGGGCTGAGCGGCTCGGGCAAATCTTCGCTGGCCTTCGATACCCTGTTTGCCGAAGGTCAGCGCCGCTATGTCGAAAGCCTGTCGGCGTATGTGCGTCAGTTTCTCGATCAGATGCAAAAACCTGATGTCGATTACGTAGAAGGCTTATCCCCAGCCATCTCCATCGAACAACGTACCGCTGGCTCTAATCCGCGCTCGATCGTGGCGACCACCACGGAAATCCATGATTATCTCCGGTTACTTTTTGCCAATGTCGGCCATCCCCATTGTCCGCACTGCAGCAAGCCTATTTCCGGCCAATCTGCCGAAACACCCTCTTTTCTACACTGGGCGGCATGGTGGATCAAGTCTATCGTGCCCGAAAGCCCAAGGCCTCGCCGCTGTGGCAATGCCTGAGCCACCATTTTGACGAGTTTCTGAATGACTACGAGAAGCGCTTCCAGCCCCGGTACGGCTTCCTACGCCCCATCATCCCGGCGGTCGTGAACAAGTTCCTGGACTGCGGCGATCTCGAGCGCGGGTTCGCCCGTGTGCGCTGCGACCACTGCAAGCACGAATACCTGCTCGCCTTCTCCTGCAAGGGGCGGTGGTTCTGCCCCTCGTGCCATCAGAAAAAGGTGCAATTGTTCGGCGCACTGCTGACGGAGACGATCCTCTATCCCGTCCCACACCGGCACGTTACGCTTGGAATTCCGAAG
>JBBQNS010000160.1:0-6242 GCA_038330175.1 Kiritimatiellia bacterium | reverse complement strand
GATTAGCCACAATCTGAAAAGGAAGGGGACGGCCTTGGGCATCGGCAATATGGAACTCTTTGCCTGCGGCGATCCAGGTATCCACAAGCATAACTCCAGAGGATGGCATGGCTGGCGCAAACACCAGCAGCGGCGTGGCGTTCGGCAGCTTTTCAGCATGCGCGTGACCCAGAAAGGCCAGCGACTGGTGGCAGAGCCCTGTCGCAATCTGGCGGGTAGCCGCACAACGTTGGCGCATCTCCACATGCACCGTGTCGTCGCTCGACCCATGGATCCCGTCGTGGGCCTGATTCAGGAAAAGAAACGTCCAGGCTTCTTCCAGCATCCGCGCCGGGTAGGCCGCACCTGACAGCATAGCCAAGACGGTCAAAGGCTCCGCATACTGCTCCATCAAGGCTTCTGATATAAAATTATCCTGCTTGAGATAGGCACGCGAAGCCAGTGTCCCGGTCAGAATTAACTGATAGCACGACCCGTATAATTCCTCGCTAAATACGGGCAGCTTCACGCCGGTATCCTGGATCAACTGAGTTAACCCGGCCACATCCGCCTGGATAAACCGATATTGGTCCTGGATCTGATTAGCGCGCTCCATCATTTCCCCGATAAACGCCTGGGGAGGCATGTGGTCCACCCCGTTGGCCAGCGGGATAATCCCGGTGGGGCATTGCGGATCCTGAACACCTGCTGCGTGAATCAACGCCTTGGCGCCCGCATCAATGTCGGTGTGATTGGCCGATCTCCAAAACGGCTCCGGCGTCCGGTGCATATCCTGGTATGGCGTCGTGCGATAAATACTCGAGAAATCAAATGCCGCTCCGGCCGCAACCGCATTGTGATATCCCGTTGAGAAATGCACCGCCAGAATTTGGGTGCCATCCATTCCTTGCCACATAAACTGATCCCCGAATCCCTCCGGACGCTTGGGCATCCCGCGCATAAACAGCAAACTGTTCAATCCGAACCCGGCCAAAATCTGGGGCATCTGAAGCGGATGTCCAAAATTATCAGGAAGATACCCGGCCTTCATCACACCGCCATATTCCCGCGCGCGTCGATTTCCATAGAGACAGTTGCGCACGATCGACTCAGGACTGGTCAGCCATTCGTCATATTGCGTATAGAAAGGCCCCACAGAAATCGCCCCGCTGCGGACCAGCACCTTCATGCTTTCCCTACACTCCGGACGCATTTCCAGGTAATGATCCATGGGCGCGACCTGACCATCGAGCATGTAGTTGCGAAAAGCGGCATGCTCGGTGAAGCGGGTCTGTACCGTATCCATGATTTGAATCAGCCAGAACCGAAAGGCCCGGTAGGGCAGATACCATTCGATATCCCAGTGACAGTGCGAAAATACAACCGCAGTTTTTTGAGCTTGATGAGCAGACATATCAGGATTCCTTTGTGTTAAGAAAAATTGTGGGCTCGATACAGCAGAATCAAAACCCTATCAGCCAAAAAACTCAAGATCCCATTGATCCAGCCAGGCGATGTAGGGACGGTCATAGGCAAACTGGATGGGCAACCAGACATAACGGCCGTCGATGGCGTTCTGTGGGCGCCAGCGGTCTGCCATAAAAATGAAGGCACCCGGCTTGCCGGCCACGGGAAGAATGTAGGTGGACTGCGAATCAAAGGTGGTTGCCACCCGATTGACGTCGCCTTCACAGGGGGCGCCAATCTCCGTCCAGGGGCCCCAGATCGAATGGGCAACCGCAAGACGTGCGGCATTCGGAGCCCAACCGGTACATCCCGAAGAGATCAGGTAATACCTCCCGCCCTGCTTAAAAATGGCTTGACCTTCATGAAAACGGCCGGGAAAGGCGCGACTATACCGACCGCGCGGCTTTAGATAATCATCCGTGAGTTGCGAAATATGCAACGTCCCGTTGTCCTCTGAGGAATGGATGTGATAGGCCGCGCCGTCATCATCCACGAACAGGGTCATGTCGCGCGACATCTGGCCACCGGCGAAGTCACGGCGGAACACCTTATCAGTCGGATATTCTGGAAACCAGCCACCCGTAAACGAAAGCTTGGCAAACTGGGCAACCTCTTCCGCGGTGAGTGGTCGTTTATCACCTTCCGGCACGTTTTGCGGCCAGACGCCGGCATTAGGGCGAAAGGACTCAATGAAACGATAAGGTCCGGTAACCGTATCGCTAACGGCCACTCCGCAGCGTGCAGCGGCGTAATCGTGAACGTTCTTTAATTCCAAATGGAACCACATGACGAATTTGCCTGTGTGGCGGCAGTGGATCACTTTCGGTCGTTCAATCACCGAACCCGCGGTGATGACGCTGTCCGGATCCGGTGAGACGGCCAAGGCGATGCCTGCGTCTGTCCAGTTATAGAGATCACGGGAAGCATAGACGTGAACGCCCACGTGCGCCGCGTTACCGGCCTCGCCCTCAATCTTGTGCTCACCAAACCAATAGTAGACCCCTTCATGGAGAAGGATCCCACCGCCATGGGCATTGATATGGACGCCGTTGTTATCCGGCCAAATGTCGCCGGGACGAAAGGAATTCAAACTCGTTTCGGACGAAATATTTTTCATAGGCACCTCAGCTTACTCCCACAATACGTTTCTCGGTAATTCGATCAAAAAAATTCACCTTATCGACGTAAATCGCCGAATCCACAACATCCCCGATCTTATGCTTCCAGTGTGCATCCACTCGACTGATGAAGGTCGTGTTACCCACGCGGAAATAGATATTGGACTCTGACCCCATTAACTCAACGACATCCACGGTGGCCCGTATTCGTGGCGCATCGACCTCCGCTTCGGCTGCCGCCGACCCGATGTCTTCCGGCCGGACGCCGAGCGTGACCTCCTTTTCACAAAAAACCGCCAGTGCCGCCTTGTCCTTTCCAGGCACAGCCACTTGCATACCGCCAGGTCTTTCAAAAACCAGCGCGCTGGCTTTCCTGCGGATGATTCCCTCAATAAAATTCATGGGCGGCATTCCAATAAATCCCGCCACAAACAGGTTGGCAGGTTTGTCATAAAGACTGATCGGGTCGGCCACCTGTTGCACTACCCCATCCTTCATCACCACAATCCGCTGCCCCATCGTCATTGCCTCCACCTGATCATGCGTCACATAGATCATGGTGGTACGCAACTGGCTATGGAGCCGGCTGATTTCCACCCGCATCTGCACGCGCATTTTGGCATCCAGGTTGGATAGTGGCTCATCAAACAGAAAGACGGCCGGTTTGCGCACAATTGCCCGCCCTACCGCGACACGCTGGCGTTGCCCCCCGGACAGCGCCTTGGGCCGACGGTCCAGAAGCTCCACCATACCGAGAATCCGGGCAGCTTCATCCACACGCGCATCGATTTCGGCCTTGGGATACTTCCTCAACTTGAGCCCGAACGCCATACGGCAAAGATGAACGCACCTAACCGGTCATTCTTCCAACCCGAGGCGACCCGTTTATCCATTTGACCATCGCGCTACTCATGATCTCTTCTTCCCCGAAATTCGAATTAACATCATACATTTTTTCCGAATTCAGTATACAGTAGACCACTTCATTTTTTAGGTTCGTAGGTGTCGGCCATCACATCCGCCTACTCCGCATACGCCGGAACACCAAAAGGGGCTCAGGCTTCGACCTGTAAATCGTCAGCATGACCTCAGGTCTTTCAGGCCTGCCCGCTGAAAAGGGCGGGGGTAGACAAGCATCATTGTTTTTGCGAAAGTCCGTTCTTCGTATGGCATTATTGCACATATCCGAAAGAGGAGATCTTCTATGGGCAGCTTAAGATTGGGTGTCATTGGGGTGGGATCGATGGGGTGCGCTTATGACTAATTTCATTAACGAAGATTTTTTGCTGGGTACACCGCAGGCGCGGGAGCTGTACCACGGGTATGCGGCCGGGCTTCCTATTATTGACTATCACTGCCATCTAAATCCGGAGGAGATTTCACAGGACAAACGATGGGACAATATCGCCCAGCTCTGGCTGTATGGCGACCATTATAAGTGGCGCCAGATGCGGACGGCGGGAATCGCCGAACGGTATTGCACCGGCGATGCCTCCGACCGGGAAAAATTTGACCAGTATGTCCGGCTGATGCCTCTGGCCTTACGCAATCCGCTCTATCACTGGTCGCATTTGGAATTGAAGAACGCTTTCGGCATCTCAGATCGCCTTCTGTCATCAGCAACAGCCGAGTCTATCTGGAACGACACCTGCACCATTTTAAAGTCGCCCGACTTTTCGGCTCGTGGCCTGATGCGGAAAGCCCGGGTTGAAGTCGTGTGTACCACCGATGATCCTGTGGACTCCCTGGAGCACCACCGCGCCATCAGGAATGAGGCGTCCAACATCTCAAGTCTCAAAGCGACCCGTTCCTGCTCCGCCCAGGTTCTACCAACTTGGCGGCCGGATAAATGCTGGGGCGTGGCCGATCCTGTTTTGTTTAATGCCTGGACGGATAAGCTGGGCGCCACCGCGGGGGGAACCATCAAAGATCTGGATGGTTTTCTCGGGGCACTACGCCAGCGCCACGATTTCTTCCATGCCAACGGGTGTCGCCTGTCGGACCGTGGCCTTGCGTTCTTCCCCGTCCATGACTTCACGACAGCGGAAGCCGCTGCCATTTTTTCACGGACACGGAGCGGGATTCCCGCCACACCCGGGGAATACCGGGTATTCCTGGCATTCATGATCCATGAGCTCGCGTTGATGGATGCAGAGAAGGGCTGGACCATGCAGATACATTACGGCGTGCTGCGCAGTAATAACAGTCGCCAGTTCGCCTTACTCGGACCGGATACGGGCTTTGACTCCATTGGCGACTGGACAACTGCTGAGGGGATGGCCAAGCATTTTGATCGGCTCGACCGCATCGGAAAACTACCCAAGACGATTGTCTACAACATTAATCCCCGTGACAATGAGTTGGTGGCCTCGATGTGTGGCAATTTTCAGGACGGCGTAACGGCTGGCAAAATGCAATTCGGTAGCGGCTGGTGGTTTCAGGACCAGCTTGATGGTATGAGGCGGCAGATCGAGACGTTATCACAGCTGGGACTTCTCAGCCAGTTTGTCGGGATGCTTACCGATAGTCGCTCCTTTCTGTCCTACGCGCGCCACGAGTATTTCCGGCGGCTCCTGTGCGATATCCTTGGCTCCGATATGGCCGGCGGGCGCATTCCAGGCGACATGCCGTTGGTGGGACACATGGTCGAGAATATCTGCTATCATAACGCACGAAAGTATTTTGGATTTGAGGAATTAAAAGGATAAAAATTATGGATGAAATTTTATTAAAACATGCGTTACGACTTGAAGACGAGTTTTTTGCAAAAAAAGACGCCATCTTGATTGAACAACGCAAAAAACTGATGGAGATGGAACGTACTCAAGTCGCCCTTACAGCCATTTCCGGCATCACGAATAAAGCCATTCTCGCCAAACTGGTGGAACTGAATATCCATCCGGATCTTCTCGCAACCTTAGCGCTTGTCCCGCTGGTGGAAGTGGCTTGGGCCGATGGTAAAATTCAGGACGATGAACGGAAAGCTATTCTAGATGGCGCTTCCAAAATCGGTATGAGCCAAGGCTCCGTGGATTACACCATTCTCGAAGAGTGGCTCAAGACCAGCCCGCCCAAATCGCTGCTCACGGCCTGGATCCACTATGTGGAAGGTCTCTGCGAGACTCTTAGCCCCTCCGAATGCGACAGCCTCAAACACAATCTGATGGACCAAGCCCGTAGGGTCGCCGAATCGGCAGGTGGATTTTTAGGTTTGCTTTCCCCCATCTCCGGCAAGGAGAAAGAAATCCTCGCCCAGATGGAAGCGGCTTTTTCTGTTAAGAAGGCCTGACGGGTCGCAGCGTGATGATTATATGATGTCGTGGTGATTATATGATTGGCTGAAGCTCCGGTCTTTGCTATCAAACCTCCGCTAATGACGGGCGAGTGGTGAAATTGGCAGACACGCAAGACTTAGTTCCTTACGACTTGAATCAATCGAATTATGGTCATGATTTGAACAAGAAAAGAGTTTGAACAGAAGCTCGCGAAGACCGCAAAGGAGGGAATGTTAACGCCTTCCGCCTATGTCCGGAAATACCGGACTCCGGCGGACATGTCGGCGAAAATGCCAGGTGTTTGAATTCCAAAAATAATGCGGTTGCGGCGTACTCGCCGCAGCCGCATTTGCGTGCTTCTGTTCAAAATATTCCTCTTGGTTCCGGCTAAGCTGGGTTAGGA
>JBBQNS010000159.1:0-6288 GCA_038330175.1 Kiritimatiellia bacterium | reverse complement strand
CGGGCCGCGGCGTGAAAATTCCCTCCCCCCTCCTCCGGAGGAGGGGGAGGGGGGAGGGAATAGGGGCTTTGCCCCGCTTAGAGAGGGATCTAAACAGGATGATATGCAGAACAAAAAAGTGACAACTTTAAATCAGGACTTGACCTAATCTCCTCTGATTTGCATAGCATTAGGCTGAATAATCTCGAAAAGGTCAGACTTGCACAGCCTTTGGACTCGATAGTCACCACCGGCGGAGACCGCCGGCTCCAAAGATTAAAAGCGATGGCTATCCTCGGTGAATTAAGCAATGGGCAGCACATGGCCCTTAATTGCTGACGTAAATTCTATTCTGGAGCCGGCGGTCTCCGCCGGTAGCCCCCCACACACACAGGCGCGAAGCCCGACAGGCTCCTAGGTAGGGCGAGGTGGCCCTACCTGATAATACTTCTCCTTTTCATCGGCTATATTTCGATTATCTGTGATTTCCTAGCGTTGATTTTTTAAATATCTTTTCGAACGAGGTCTTCGTAGGGCCGTCGCAAGCGACGGCCCTTACATAAAACTACTATTCTCGACAAGCGATTTATATAACCTTTAAGCGAAAGTGGTTGTATACGCGAGAATATTCGCGTTTTAATATCTCTACATCAAGCGATTTATGCAATTTAACTTATAGGAGATGAACTCATGAACACACGACATCCCGGCATCGCGCTCAGGCTCGCACAACTTTTCAAGGGCAAAAAGAATCTAGTCATCTCGGCAGTTGACCATGTGGTTGAATATGGCGATCAGCCCGGCCTGGAAAAAGTTGAGACGGCCATCGCGAACTGTCGCACAACCGACGCCCTGCTCCTGCCCCGTTTCATGCTGGAGCGGAACTGGCCCCTATTCGCAACCGCCCCTGCCCCGGTGCCCGTGGTGCGCATCAACTGGTCGGCCTCTTTCTATTACCCGCTCGAGTATCGGGAAGGCTACACCACTATCGCTACCACGGTGGAAGAAGCCGTCCGCGCGGGCGCGGGTGCTGTCATCTGCTCGCTCTTCCTGGAGGAAAAAGACGACCGCGCCCGGGAAACCCGGAATGTCGAAATTTTCACTGAGGTCGTGCGCCAGAAAGAACGCCTGGGAATCCCCCTGATCGGCGAGTGCTACGTGGTCGAGCATAAAGAGAAAACACCTGCCGAAATTCATGCCAAAGTTAAACGCATCTCGCGCATTATGGCGGAGATGGGTGCGGACTTGATCAAGACTTTCTACACTGGCCCCAAATTCTCAGAAGTTATTGAGAACACACCGGTGCCCGTTTTCACCATCGGCGCAGATAAACTCAATACCGATCTCGAAGTATTGCAAAAGGCTGCTGACTCCGTGAAGGCCGGGGCGCGAGGCATTATTTTCGGGCGCAATATTTTCATGGCGCAGGATCCTTTCCGCCTGATTGAGGCCTTAAATGCCGTAATCAATAATGGAGTGAAGCCTGAAGCCGCGCTCAAAGGCTGTTAGGCTGTTAGGTGAGCTGAATCAATCGAATTATGGTCGTGATTTGGACAAGAAAAGAGTTTGAACAGAAGCTCGCGAAGACCGCAAAGGAGGGAATGTTTACGCCTTCGGCGGAAATGCCAGGTGTTTGAATTCCAAAAATAATGCGGTTGCGGTGTACTCGCCGCTGGCGCCTTTGTGTGCTTCGTGTGCTTCTGTTCAAAAATCTTCATTTTGGTTCCGGCTGTGCCGGGTTAGGAGAAAAGAAACTATGTCAAAATTAAAAGCAGGTCTGTTACCCCTTTACATCAAACTTTACGATGAAATCGATCCTAAGTGGCGCACACCACTCGAGGCGTTTGTCGGAAAACTTTGTGTTCGTCTGGGCGAATTGGGTGTGGCCGTCGAGGCCGCCCCGGTATGCCGGGTGGAATCCGAATTCAAGGCGGCGGTTAAAACGCTGGAAGGAAAAGGGCTTGATGCGCTGATCACGCTCCATCTGGCTTACTCGCCTTCATTGGAATCCGCCGCCGTACTCGCTAAAACCAAACTCCCTATCGTGGTGCTCGATACGACCCCCGATTTCGCCTTCGGCCCTGATACCACACCCGAACTGATCATGAATAACCATGGGATCCATGGGGTGCAGGATATGTGCAACTTATTGCTCCGCAACCATAAATCGTTTGCTATCGAGGCGGGACACTGGGAGAAATCCGATGTATTGGAGCGTGTAGTGGATCAGGTGCGCGCTGTCCGACTGGCCGCCGCCTTGCGCACCGCGCGCGTCGGGTTAATCGGGAAACCATTCGTAGGGATGGGTGATTTTAGCGTTCCTTCCGCAAAACTTAAGCGGGATCTCGGCGTAACCACCCTTTCCGTTGCACCTGCGGCCATAGGCCGATTACTCCCCACCGCCGATGCCGCTGCGGTGACCGCTGAACTTCAAGCTGATGGCAAGCGCTATGACTGCAAAAAACTTGACCCGCAGGCGCATCGCGAAGCAAACCGCGTGTATCTGGCCATCGATCAATGGGTCAAAAAAGAGAAACTTTCCGCCATCACCTTGAATTTTCAGGAAGTGACCAAGGAGAGCGGCCTGCCCATGATGCCTTTCTTCGGCCTGTGCAAAGCCATGGCGAACGGGACCGGTTATGCCGGTGAGGGCGATGTTCTGACCGCCGCACTGGTGGGCAGTCTGATGAGCGTGTACCCGGAGACCTCTTTCACCGAGATGTTCTGTCCTGACTGGAAAGGCGGGCGCGTCTTCTTGAGCCACATGGGTGAAATTAATCCGGTAGTCGCCGAACACGCTCCCGCCTTGTTCTTGCGTACACCCTGGATCTTCTCCGATGCGAAGCCGCCTATCTCGCTAGGCGCCTGCTTTAAACCGGGTAAGGCCGTATTTGTTAATCTGGCGCCTACGGCGAAAGGCTACGCCCTCATCGCGGCCCCCGTCACCATGGTCTCAGGCGGTAAAAACCCAAAGTTCAAAACCACGGTTCGGGGCTGGATGAAGCCCGCCCTACCCTTGAGCGACTTCCTGGCGGATTATAGCCGTGCGGGGGGTACGCATCATGCCGCTCTGGTATATGGCGCAACGCTGCCTGCTCTGGCGCGCTTTAGTCAGTTGATGGGGTTTGAATTCGTTAAGATCGGCTGAACTCATGATGACGGAAACCAGAACCGTAGAGAGAATTCAGGAGTCAGAAGTCAGGAGTCAGATTGATGTCTCCATAGGGATTGATATCGGAACAAGCGCCATCAAAGGGGCGCTCCTGTCGGCAAGTGGCGAAATCCTGGCGACAGTGAACCGCCCCACAGAGCTTGAAAGGCCGGCTCCAGACGAAGTGGTTTTTTCATCAACCCGTTGCTACGAAATCCTTTGTGAGTGTTTGAAAAAATTGGCTAAGTCAAATAAGGGCGGCCACATCGGAGCCGTCGCCCTTTCAGGAGCGACGGGTGACACCTTACTTATGAACAAGGACGGCGGCTTGCTCCAGCCGACCTTGCATTGGATGGATACCCGTAGTGCCACAGACGCGGCCGTCGATCCTCCGGGCATGACCGCTGGGGACGTCTATCAGGTTTCAGGCTGGCCTTGGTTTCGTATGTTCCCACTGGCCCATCTCGCGTGGCTCAAAGATCACCAGCCAGAAGCGTATCAGCAGGCCGATCGCGTTGGCATGAATCTCACCTACCAATATTATCGACTCTGCGGAGCGTGGGCCATCGATCCCTCAACCGCCACCACATTCTACCTCCAGGACCAGGCGTCACAAAAATGGCACCAACCCTATCTCGATTGGCTGGGCTTGAGTGCAGGGCAATTACCCGCCCTGCGGGAATCCGGCTCCTGCATTGGTCGGATTTCTTCGCAAGCAGCCAAAGAGACCGGTCTGCCGGAGGGATGCGCTGTGGTTCTGGGCGCCTTTGACCATCCCAGCGCGGCTCGTGGTGCTGGGGTAACCCAAGTGGGCGAACTCCTATTGTCACTGGGCACCTCCTGGGTCGGCTTTTATCCCGTTAAAAACCGAGCTCTTGCACTAGTCCAAAATATGCTCGTGGATCCCTTCCTCTCTGGCAACGAAGGCCCCTGGGGCGCCATGTTTTCACTGGCCAAGGCAGGGGAGCGGTTGAATGAAGCCCTCCTTCAGACTTACCCAGAGGCGACCAACGATGCGGCACGGTATGTCCTGATTGAAAACGATCTTAGGCGGGCCATGAATGGGGCGACTTTGAATAACGCGGCAGTAGTGCTGATCCACGAGTTGGTGGAGTCCATGCATGTGAAAATTGAGGCCTTTTCCCAGCAAGGGATTAGCGCCGATCGCATCGTGCTGGTGGGCGGGCCTTCGGGCAATAGCGCCATTGTAGAGTTGTTTAAGAAAATCATGAACAGACCGATCCAGGTGGCGCCCTCTTCTGGCCATTCTGGCGCCATTGGGGCAGCAAAATTGGCCGCGAGCTCGCGTTAACAAAAAATATGAACACACCCATAGCCACCCACCCCTAACCCCTCCAAGGAGGGGATCTCAATCGGGAGCTGCGTGGCGGAGCATAAAAAGAACGTATTTTGAACTCAATCTGGATCCCCTCCAAGGAGGGGTTAGGGGTGGGTTCTTGTGGACTGCACGACATGATTTTATTATTTGAACGAAGCTCTTGCAAAACCCTGCGGACGACACGGAGGTCATCCCTCCATATTGCAAGGCAGGCCGTTTCTATCATCTTCTGGAGGGTCGTGCTCCGTCACGACCGTCTCCTCTGGAGGTTTTGTAAGAGCCTCGAACGGGTAATTTATTGCCGGATCCTAACGGATACTGGCTCGAGTTAAAATGAAAGGCACGACATGAAAACAGGATCGTTATTTGAGGTTAAAAATATTGATCGTGAGATTTATGCCAAACGACTCCGCGATTTTCTCCCTGATGATATCATCGACATTCATACGCACGTCTGGCGCGCCGGTGATTTTCCGCCGCCCGCGCAGCCTACCGGCGAATCGCGTACGGTGACCTGGCCGGCCAGGGTCGCCAAGGACAACCCGATCGAAGATCTCATAGCGACCTATGAACTATTACTTCCCGGGAAGCGAGTTACTCCGCTGATTTTTGCGACGCTTCCTGAAGGAGGAAACCTGGACATCCAGAATGCATACGTCGCAGAATGCGCGCACCGGAAGAAGGTGCCTGCTCTGCTCTTCACCGATCCCGCCTGGAGCGCGGCTGAGCTTGAGGCACGCACCCGTGCGGGCGGCTTCTGCGGCGCCAAAAGTTATCTCTCGTTGGCGCCCGCCTGTATCCCGACCAAAGAAATCCGCATTTTTGATTTCTTTCCTCCGCACCAACTGGAGGTGCATAACCGGAATGGCTGGATTGTTATGCTTCATATTCCCCGTGACGGTCGCCTTAAAGACCCGTTGAATCTGGCGCAGTTACTGCAGATTGAACGCGACTACCCTAACATCAAACTCATCGTTGCCCACGTGGGCCGGGCCTATTGTGCTGAGGATGTTGGAAATGCGTTTGATATCCTCTCGCAAACGAAACGGATGTCCTTCGATTTTTGTGCCAACACCAATGCCCAAATCTTCGAACAACTTCTGCGATGTGTGGGGCCGAAGCGGGTTCTTTTCGGAACGGATCTTCCTATTTTACGTATGCGTATGCGCCGTATTACCCGGGATGGATACTACGTCAATGTTGTGCCTAAAGGATTATATGGCGATGTTTCTGGCGACAAAAATATGCGTGAGGTGGAGGGTGCCGAGGCCGAGAAACTCAGCTTCTTCCTCTATGAAGAGCTTGAGGCCTTCCGCCAAGCTTCAGAGCGGGCTGGGCTTTCCGCCGATGACCTGAAAGATGTCTTTTATAACAACGCCCGCCGTATGCTCGATGATGTGACTCGCACTCCCTTGGTGTAGTAGCGGCTGTCTCTAGCCGCGCTCTTTCCGCTACGCCTGTGGGGACACAGGCGTCTACACGTGCTTTGCTCTCTCTTTATTGATTGGGGCGTTACGCGCCGCGATGGGCTCCTAATAGGTGCCCAGATATGATCAATCGCGGCGCATAGCGCCCCCTCCCACAAGAAATACTGGATTCGAAACCATGGTGTTTGTTTTGGCTATGGTGCTGATGAATTCTTGCGGGTTCACCTACGAGCTGCCTATACTCACAGTGGTCTATAGCGCTCACCTAAATGGACCCGCCTGCGCTCATGAAAAGGGATCCATTGGGCAAGTGACGTGAGCGGCAGTTTTCTTTTCCAAGTAGAAGTATTCAGGGCGGCATATCGTGCTGCGGGGCAAGTTTAGACGGCAGC
>JBBQNS010000158.1:0-6323 GCA_038330175.1 Kiritimatiellia bacterium | reverse complement strand
GTTGTGGGGGGCGGTCGTGCGCGGGGGCGCTGTGTATTTTGGGGTTGACCACCCCCCCCGCGCGCCGCCGCCCCCCCCACGGCCCTACAGCTATCAAAGCTGAGGAGAAATTCATCATAAACATGAGTCCTTCTTGATGAAGTCCTAGTAGGTCGCGCGCTATGAGCGCGACATTCTCTGGTGGGCTCATAGCGCCCACCCTCCCCAAACCGAGCAAATGTTGCAAAATCCAATGATTTTGACCTTAGCTTGACCCCATTCGAAAAGAGTTGGGTAGGGCGAGGTGTCCCTACTGAGCCTGTGCAACGAATATCCATGTTTAGCGCCATCAAGACTTCAGTCATTTTCGGCACCTTTCATGGCCGAACCTTGCTCCGGCTCGGTTGGGACACCTCGCCCTACCAGCGAAATCACCTTATTTTTCAAGGTCTTTTTTTCAAATACCTTTTCGAATGAGGTCAAGCTACGGCGACGGCCCTACAGAGAAAATGTTAAAAATGGGCGGTTCGGGGTGGCGAGCGATGATTTTTTTTTACAATAAATACCGCCTTAATCCGTTTAGAAGTGTATAACGTAATTTTATGAAATTTTATAACACCATCAAATTCCTATGCACGTCCCTGTTGCTGGCAGGAAGCCTGTTTTATTGTACAAGCTGTTCCACCATCCGGCATGCCAGAGAGATTCAAAAGGGTGAAGAAACGGTGCCGGGAGAAAGACTCTTACACCCCGATGAGGTGGGGCTTTCGTCAAACACGGCGCTAACTTTGGCCAACGCACTGGAAATCCCCCTAGCCCACCACCCTCAGGTTTTCCAGGCGCAGCAGAATATCGACGCCGCCACCGCCCGGGTTTATCAAGCTCGTTCGGCCTATTGGCCGCAAGTCAGCGCCAATGCGGGTGCCGCCAAATCAACAGCCAATGTGACCGGACAACCCGCCAGCTCCAGCACCACAAAATCATTTAATGGGTCAATTGGACTGGACCTCCTGCTCTACGATTTTGGACGAACACCTGCTGTAGTTCGACAAGCTTATGCGAACCTGATTGCTGC
The DNA here is from genome assembly GCA_038330175.1 of Kiritimatiellia bacterium. Lineage (GTDB taxonomy): Bacteria > Verrucomicrobiota > Kiritimatiellia > CAIKKV01 > CAITUY01 > JAABPW01. The sequence goes on along the minus strand of JBBQNS010000158.1, from coordinate 5,269 downwards.
CAGCGAAAATTTTCGAGCCACCCGTAGCGATATCGCTTTCACCACTCGCACCGCATACCTGAATCTCGGCAAAGCCATTGAGATGGAACAAGTGGCGGTCGAATCTGTCAGACAAAACCAAGTCCATTTGGATCAGGTTCACGCCTTCCTTGAAGTGGGCCGACGCACTCGATATGATTTAACTAAGTCTGAAGTTGACCTCGGCAATGCGAAATTGAATCAAATCAAAGCCACGAATGACATAAAAACTGCCCGCGCGTCCCTCAATCGGAGCCTTGGCTTGGCAATAGACCCGGGATACCGAATCCAGCCCGAAACCTCAGAAAGGGTGGTGGCGATACCAGCCGACCAACTCATGCTTCGTATCCGGCAGTTCCATCCCAAACTTAAAGTTCTGCAGGCCAGGGAACTGGTCGCCAACGCCGCCGTCGACGAAGCCGTCGCAGCGCTCTATCCCGAGCTTGGGGTTCAAGCGCGATACGGCCTCAGTGGTGCAAAATTTCCGTTAACATGGAATTGGTCGGCAGCCCTTCAAAGTTCCCTTCAACTCTTCACAGGCGGTCAGCAAACCTGGCGGATCAACGAAGTGGTCACTCAACTCCGATCAGCACGATCCCAGACGGTGGAAATGGAGCAAATCCTTTATGAAGACGTCCAATTGGCTTTAAGCCAGCTGGACAGTTCACAGCAACTGCTGGCCCTTTCCGATCTCATCACAAAACAAGCGGCAGAGAGTTTAGATCTTGTCTCAGAACGATTTCGTTTAGGAGCCGCCTCTTCAGTCGAAGTGACGGATGCGCAGGTCGCCCTGACCAGTGCACGTGCGGAACAGGTTAAAGCAAAATTTGATTATCAAGCGGCCGCTGCCCGACTCAAGCATGCCTGTGGAGAGGAATAAAATATGAAGCGCTGGATTATTGCCCTTGTTATCACTGCGATCGTTGCAAGTTGTAGTTTTGGGTATTGGAAATACGCAAGTATTCATGGAGCCAAGCCTCATTACCGTATTGCCCAATTAGAGCGGGGTGATGTCGTGCAAACAGTGCGTGCAAGCGGGCTGATCGCCCCGATCCGGCTGGTCGAAGTGGGAACGCAGGTCAATGGGCCCATCAATAAGCTTTACGTAGACTTTAACGCCCAGGTTAAAGCGGGCGATTTGGTTGCTCAAATTGACCCGATTACCTATGAAGCCAAGCTGGCACAAGATCAGGCAAATTTAACGGCATCAGAAGCCAATGTTGAACAAACAACGGCTAAATTAGTCCAGGCCGAAAAAGAATTAACTCGCACCCGCAAACTGGCAGATCAAAAGATGCTTTCTGAGACAGACCTGGACGCTGCCGTTGCCCTCCGCGACGCGTTGGCCGCCCAGCTTAAAGTAACCATGGCAGCGGTCGAGCAGGCTAAGGCGTCATTACGTCTCTCCCAAGCCAACTTGGGCTATACCACTATCCGGTCTCCTGTGGATGGCGTGGTGATCACCCGAAACGTAAGCGAAGGGCAGACGGTTGTAGCCAGCCTGAACGCCATGACTCTTTTTAAAATCGCCACAGACCTGCATACCATTCAAGTGGAAGCCAGCATCCCTGAGGCGAATATCGGACGAATCCGTGAAGGCCAGAAGGTGACCTTTACAGTCGATGCATTCGACACCACTTTCACCGGGCAAGTCTCTCAGGTCCGGATGTCCGCCAGCACTGTGCAAAATGTGGTCACCTACCCAGTAATCGTCAAGGCGGATAACCAAGATGATAAATTATTCCCGGGGATGACCGCCATTATTGTCTGCGAAGTGGCTCAACGAACCAACGTACTAAAGGTTTCGAATGCCGCTTTGCGCTTCAAACCTACTATCAGTGCAGAAAATAAGTCCAAACGCTCAGGATCTCGCTCAGAGCAAGGCCCCAAACTATGGACCCTGAATAATGAGACTTCCGAACTCGTGGCCGCACCGGTCACACTGGGGATTTCTGATGGATCCTTTACAGAAATTCTGGAGCCTTGTTCCTTAAAGGAAGGCCAGGAGCTTGTCACCGGCATCGAAGCCAATAGCCCAGCCGATCAAACTGTAAACCCGTTTGCACCCAAGATGCCGGGCACCACGCGACGCGCCACCCATTAATCCATGCTCATTTCCTTACACCAGCTTAATAAAGTCTACCACATGGAGTCTGTGGATGTTCCGGCCTTAAGGGGCGTCTCTACCGACATCGCTGCTGGAGAATTTGTAGCCATTATGGGTCATTCCGGATCCGGCAAGAGCACGCTCCTGAACCTATTGGGGTGTCTGGACACCCCTGACAGCGGCACCTATCACCTTGATGGCGAGGAAGTCAGCAAGCTAGGCAGTGACGCTCTGGCCCGAATCCGTAATCAAAAAATTGGTTTTGTATTTCAAAACTTCAATTTGCTTCCACGCACCACTGCAGAAGAAAACGTGGAACTCCCTCTTTACTACGGTGCCCCCATGCGAAGCGCGGCACGCCGCGACCGCGCCCGCATGCTCCTGAAACGACTGGGGCTTGAGGGACGCATGGAGCATCACCCGGGGCAACTTTCGGGTGGTCAACAACAACGGGTAGCCATCGCCAGAGCGCTGGTTAATCAACCCCAGTTGATTCTGGCCGATGAGCCGACGGGGAATCTCGATAGTCGTTCAGCCGAAGACATCATGGCGCTCTTCCAGGAACTCAACCGCGAAGGCATTACGATCGTCATGGTGACCCACGAACCTGATATCGCCCAATTCGCCAAGCGCACCATCCAGATGCGAGATGGAGAGATCGTATGAACGGGCTAATGATCATCAAAATCGCCTTGCGTGCCTTGGCCCGTAACAAGGGCCGCTCCCTGTTGACCGCTCTTGGGATTATTATCGGTATTGCTGCCGTCATTGCCGTTGTCGCTGTTGGCCAAGGGGCCTCTATTAACATGCGCACCCAAATTAATAGCATGGGAAATAACCTGCTCATGATTTTTCCCGGTAGCCAGAATGCGGGCGGGTTTCGTGGCGGCTCAGGAACCCAACAAACCCTTACGGCAGAAGACGGCGACGCAATCCTTAATGAAAGTCAATTCATAGATGCCATGACGCCTTTGATACGATCTGGTGGTCAATGCATCAACCGGGAAAATGACTGGGCCACGATGATCCAGGGGGTTAACGTCTCTTATCCCGAAGTGCGAGGTTGGGACGTGGCCTCGGGCGACTTTTTCACGGAAGCTGACGTCAAAAGTGCCTCCAGGGTTTGCGTTTTGGGTAAAACGGTTTCGGACAAGTTGTTTCCGGATGAGGACCCACTGGGAAAAACCATTCGGATCAGAAATATGCCATTTAGAGTCGTGGGAGTCATGGCTTCAAAGGGGTCGGCAGCTTGGGGACAGGATCAGGACGACACGATCCTCGCACCTTGGGTTACCATCCGGAGAGTTTTTCAAGGGTCCCCGTTTAATAATGTTAACCAACTGATTTTTAGCCTCAAATCCATGGACAACCTTCCGCAAGTTAAAAAGGAAGTCTCGGCCATATTGCGCCAACGGCATCATCTCAACGATAACAATGAAGATGATTTCACCATTATGGATATGACAGAAGTCACCCAGATGATCACCCAAGTGTCACAACTTATGACGATGCTGCTAACCGTTATCGCCTCGATATCTCTCCTGGTGGGCGGCATTGGCATTATGAATATCATGCTGGTGGCGGTTAGCGAACGTACACGTGAAATCGGCTTGCGCCTTGCTCTTGGTGCCCGACGTCATGACATCATGATGCAGTTTCTGGTGGAGGCGGTGGTCTTATCGGGTGTTGGCGGAATCATTGGAATCGGATTAGGGATCAGTGCCGCCAATATCCTGGGCTCAGTTAACCACTGGCCTGTCTTGATTTCCCCTTCGGCGGTTTTCCTCGCGCTCACGTTCTCAGCCGGTGTTGGAATCTTTTTCGGTTTCTACCCCGCTTGGCGGGCGGCTCGCCTGAACCCCATTGAGAGCTTGCGGCGGGAATAGCAAGATTAACGAGGCTCTTGCAAAACCTCGTTTTGCAGGAGCAGAATCCAGAAGTCAGGAGTCAGAATTCAGAATAAGCCTTTCATCACCTGTGTATTGCATTATTCTGGCTCCTGAATGCTGAATGCTGAATTCCCTCTTGCAAAACCCCTTAATGGGGTTTTGCAAGAGGCTCTAACTCAGCAACTTTTTGAGTTCCACCAGCAACTGATTTACATCATGATCAGTTCCTATGGTAATCCGAAGATAATTGCCCGTCATTGAACCTGGAAAATAACGAATCAGGATTCCTGCCGATTTCAGGGCGTCGAATAGCTCTTCGGCAGGCCGATGGTCATGCCGGACCCATAAAAAATTAGCCTCCGACGGGCATACGGCAAACCCCATTTGCGGGAGTACTTTGGCGAGACGCCTCCGGGTTGTAATGATCTTGTTAGCATTGGCACGCATATAAGCCTGATCCGCTATCGCCGCCGTGGCCGCTACCTGAGTTAACCGATCAAGATTATACGAGTCTTTGATTTTGAATAGGGCGGAAATCAAGGGCTCGGCCCCCACTACATAGCCGCATCGGATTCCGGCGAGGGAATAGGACTTAGACAGGGTCCTCATCACCAAGACATTAGGAAGCGACTTGGCTATTTCCATACAGTTTTGCTGTGAAAAATCCACATAAGCTTCATCCACTAACACCACTCCGGGGAAATCCCGGCAAAATTGATTCACCTTGGTAGATGAAAACAACATACTGGTGGGCGCATTCGGATTGGCTAAAAAGAAAAGGGCACTAGACGCCGGGTTCTGATCAGGCCACTCAAAAGACTCTGTCAACTCACAGGCTACGCCGCGTACATTGCGTATCGCAGTTAAAACAGGATAAAGCGAATACGAGGGAGTGAAATAGCCAATGGTTCCATCATCTTCCACAAAGGCACGCGTACAAAGCGCAAGAATTTCATCAGACCCATTCCCGACAAAAACCTGGTCTAGCCTCACCCCATGCAATTCCGCAATCACCTGGCGTAGTGAGGAACTCACCGGGTCGGGGTATAACCGCAGGGATTCCGTGGTGACCGCCGCCAATGCTTCGGCGACCCTCGGGGAAGGCGGATACGGATTTTCGTTCGTATTTAACTTAACTAACCCGGGGCGTTTCGGTTGCTCCCCGGGGGTATAGGCCGCCAACTCCCGAACCGATTGTCGAATAAAAGAACTCATCATGACACCTCAAATCTGATACGAGCAGCGCGGGCATGGG
>JBBQNS010000157.1:0-6335 GCA_038330175.1 Kiritimatiellia bacterium | reverse complement strand
TTATCCCAATTCGCGCCACAACGGCCCCATTGCTGCACATCCTGGATCCCCATTCCACAACAGCAACTGTAACTCCCGCGCCTCCATCTTCGCTAGGGGCTGTTCTGCGTTTTTCGGCCACCAGCGAAACCGACCCGTTGATAAACGCTTCTGGCACAGCCAGAACCCTTGCCCATCATAGGCTAGAATCTTCAGCGACGTGCCGCGTCGACTCCGAAATACAAAAACACATCCCGAGAGTGGATCTTTTTCAAACTGATTCCGGCATATCCCGATCAATCCATCTATCCCGTTGCGGAAATCTATGGCCTCTACCGCTACTAAAATCCGCATCTGTGGTGTTAGTGAAAGCATGTCGCGCTAGGCCCCCAGAAAAGCTTCTTTAATCCGGCACCAATCTACGCAACCCGCAGACTTCACGCTGATCCTCATCCGGGTTCCGCTACTCTTCGTCAGTTCAATAACACAGGTGAGATCCTCCGGGCTTGATGCTGGTTTTACCTCCACAAATGTAGGGGCCAACCCGCTCGTCCGGTGCGGGCGTCCATTGCCACCAGTCACTCGCTGCTTGAGACCCACATAACTCAAACCGAGCGCCTTACTCACAGACTGGACACTATATTGCTTCGCTAGACTGGTTGCCTTGTCCCATACCGAAACGGGAATTTTTTTAGCTCTCCCGAGATCACCACGCCATGCCGCCAGCTCTTCCCTCACCAGTTCCAATGCCGCCTCAAAACCCAACTCAATATCATTGCTCATTAATTGCCTCCTTGTATGGCAACCAAGTTATCAGGAGGGAGTATTCAAGGTCATGCACAGTTGCCGAAAGGACACGCACGTACGCGCGCGTGAAATGAACCCTGCTGCGGTGTTGAGAGAGAGGGGTATATTATTATCCCCGATATAGCCAGAGAGTTGAAAAAGTCCGTATGTAACGTATGTGCCGGGAGCCGCCGGTCTCGAGATCATGAGGATGAACACCTGGCCGGTGATCAGGAGTTTTTTGAATTCCGACATCCTCAAACATGGGTGACGAGAATGGAAACGTTATCCATTACCGTTATCCAAAAGCATCGTCGTGAGGCACGAATGAGTGTAGTAGTCAATGTTTACAGGCATATTCGAAGGATGGCGGAGAGGGAGGGATTTGAACCCTCGGTACCGGTTGTTACCAGTACGGCGGTTTAGCAAACCGCTGCTTTCGACCACTCAGCCACCTCTCCGTAAGTGATGAGGCGACATACTAGGGCACATACGCCTCCTCTTTCAAGGGGGAAATAAGAAATTCTCGACAAAGGTTTTGTGCTTGCCGCTAGGAATCCCGTGATTATAACCCGGGGCCCATCATTGGGAATGAATCTACGCTTCTGCTCTTTGGAGGAACAAGCGCTTTAAAGGGCGGCGAATCGCGTAAGGGTGCAAAGCGCGGGTCATCCCGAAGCAATCCTCGTGCTACTTCGCCACCAACATCAACAGCCTTCTTCAAGGAGCTAAACGCTTCTTGCGGTTTGTTGATCAGGAATTGGGTGTAAGCCAGATCAATCCAACTCTTGAATGCATTGGGTTCGCGTGTCAGATATTTTTGCAGCGCGTAGATGCGAAGATCCCAACGTTTGTTTACTTCAAACAATTGAGCAATGGACAGCGAGGCTTCAGAAGGGAGGTTGGGCGTGTCGATGAGATTTCGGGTCAGCCCCTGGAATTGGGCTTCCATCCCAAGCCGAAGGTAGGTCGTGGCAAGATCCATGGCCGTGTTGAAATCAAGTTTCCCGCCGGTCATCAACTTTTCGAGCTCCAGACGATGGGCATTGTCTCTCTCGGCATTTCGAATGGAGCCAAGAAAATTGCCGGCATTCGAGTTGTAAGGATCAAGTACTTGATAGTCTTCCATTACCTTGGCGGCTTCGCTATAGCGCTGTTGGCGCATATAAAGATCTGCCAGTCGGAAGCAGGCTTCAGGGCTTTCAGGGCACAGTTCTCGGGATTGCTTGAATGCATATTCGGCTTCGCCAATCACTCCACGTGCAGCATACAAACCGGCAATAGCTGATCGTAATTTTGAAAAGGACTTTTTCGCATCAGAGTTCCGGCGGAAGTCATCGCGACTTATAAAATCCTTTGTGAGTTTGTCCCAATAGGCTCTATCCTTAGCAGCAATATCGGCCCAAAGCTTGGGGTTCTCCTGAGGAGAAGGCACGGGATCCTTCTCGATTTTCATAATTACGCCGTAAGGGGTCAGGAAGGCGTACATCCAAGGGATAACGTAACTTTCTTCGACGTAGAATGCGTGTTTGTCTTTGTTCTTGTCGAAAATCCAGCGTGCCAGGATTCCGTTAATGGTCATGACCCCGCCTACGCCCTGAACGCTAACACGCCCGTTTTCAATTTTGATGTCAGCACTGGCCGGGATTTTACCCGATTGCACGTCATGAACGTATTCCTGGAAGGCGCGATTATTATCCTCACCACTGGGAATGTAAATGGGCTGTACCGGATAAGTATGATCGCGTTTGAGCAGACGCTGGAAGGGTCCGTCATTCTTCGGCCGCGAGTAGTCGTAATGATCGCGAATGTAGCTCATGTAGGTGGTATCAGCCAACGCGTTCTGAGTGATAATATAGACGTCGGACCGGTCGAAGTTCTTGTCGCGGAAACGATCTTTAGGTGCAACACGGCTTTCACAGAAGATCATATAGGTGGGAACAAATCGGCCCGGATCGGTTCCTCCATAAAGAACCGCATCTTTTTCCATGGGCTCATAACCGTTGCCAGGGTTGAACATCAGGTATCCAAACAGATAGCCGAAGTCATAGCCACGCAGATTGCACAGTGCCCAATTTTGTTTCCAGGTGACGAGCGGCATGGCCAGCAAGAGCACGCAGGCGAAACGGACAAAAATAGGCCCTAAAACTTTTTTCTTCCAGGCAAGAATGCTGAATAACACAGCAATTCCATAGCCGATCAGCATGGCGTAAAACCCATGGGCTGGCGCGAAGAATTTGATATTAATTTCCTGATCCTGCCGGTCCAGTTTGGGGTTAATGATCGTTAACAGCCCCAAGCTGGTGATCAGGAAGGCGACCCAGACAAAGATCATCCATGAGCGACCACGCGGCTTGATACGCTTCCACAGTAGGATGATGGCAATAGGCGATACAAGGCCAAGTAAGGGTAGGGTCAGTGTATTAATAGTTTCTAAAAGCGGGCGAAGGCCTGCGGGGAAGTGACTGAAAACGCTTTTGGGGAAGGAGTACTGGTTTACCAATGCTTGTACGAACAATTTGATTTTAACAAAAAATTCATAACTGAAGAAGCTGGCCATTTCGATTTTCTGGTATTGACCACGGGTTACGGCGTGAACGAAGCCTTCTTTGGTTGCAGCATATCCCCAGTTCATAGGGGGGTTGGTGGCTGCCGCAAGCGGCATATAAATATAAACGCTAACCCCTGCCATGAAGAATAAGGCGCAAATGAGGGAGCGGCGTGTATCCCACCAATCTGTAGTCCGGGCAATAATGACACCCGCAATGCCCAAAGCGCCACAGGCGATTCCCTGCCAGAAAGTGGAGCTCGTCAACATGGTTGAGGTATCAGGAGTGGTGAGCCAGGCCCAAATGATGAGTCCGACGAGAAGACTGAAAAAGCCTGCAGTCGCTAATTCAAAAAAGTTCGACTGAGTTTTCATGAACAAATTAAATTGATTCGATGAACCCGGTAATTTTTTGCGAGAGGTGAGGAATTGCTCCAGTCCGATGGCAAAAATCCCTACGGCAAAAGGTACCGCCATAACCGCTATAGTCTGATGGTTGGACAGGCTGAGTCCGAAAATCAATAACATCGCATAAAGAAACCCACGCCGATGGGGCTGCATCATCCAGGCGAAAAATACGCAACTGATCAAGATGAAGGAGAAGACGTTTAGCACGCGCATTTCTGAGACGCAGGCCCAGAGCCAGACGCCGCGATTGAATCCAAAGAGGAGCGCGCAGCTGGAGCCTATAAAAAGAGCCATCCAGTGATGGAGCCGCTCATTTGTGTCATCGCTCCAAGGAAGTGAATGGAGAAGTAGACGCAAACTTCGCGTCATAATGATGGTGGTGAATCCAACGGTCAGTGCTCCTGTAAAGACAGACATTAGCGCCATGCGCCAGGCTGGATTACCGAAGGGTACGACAAAATGGCTCCAAATATAGCCCATCAACGCCCATAGGGGATAGCCGGGAGGATGTGGGACGCCGAACGAAAATGCGCCGGTGACAAGCTCGCCTGAATCCTGCAGGGTCACTTCCGGAGCCATATAATAAAAGAACGCTAAGCCTGAAATAAGGGTTGTGAGGAAAGCCGCTATCCAATCTTCCGGCTTGAAAAAGTGAAGCAGGCTTTCGGTCGGTTCCGCAGGTTGCTCGGGTGCGGTCAGGATTGTACCTGATACCTTTGAGGATTGAGTCGTTTTATTTGATGACATTCAGACATACTCCCTGAAACGGTTAATGCAAAAATAACTTGTTAAACATAGCAGGTTCGTTAGTAATTATGCAACGACTAAGCACCCAAACAAAAAAACGGGAACGGGCCTTTCGGCCTGTTCCCGTTGAGTCATTATCTGACTGATAGTTTACCGACGACCGCCTGCGCCGCCACGGCCACCGCCGAAGCCACCGCCCGCGCCGCCACGTCCGCCACCACCGAAACCGCCCTTGCGATCACGGTCGCCGCCGCCACCACCACGGCCGCCGCCGAACCCGCCGCCGCCGCCACCACCTGCACCACCGCCAACGCGGGGGGCCGGAGGACGCGCTTCGTTCACGATCATGGCGCGACCATCAAGGTCCTGCCCGTTCGTGGCCGCAATCGCCGCGACTGCTTCTGCATCGGTGCTCATTTCGACAAAGCCGAAGCCCTTGCCGCGACCGGTCATGCGATCAATGATCACATCAGCTGATTCCACTTTGCCATGTGCTGAGAACACCTGTTGCAGTGATTCGCTTGTGACGCCGTAACTCAGATTGCCAACATACAGTTTCTTACCCATCTTCGATCTCCTCATTGAGGACTAGCGGATCCGTTCTTTTGCTTTCTGGCTCCTATAGAAAGGGGTCCAACTCGAACCCATTTAAGGAGGAAGATCGAAATGGAGCTGGCTTTGGAGATGCATCTGCAGCGCCAAAACTACTTCTTCGTCAACCAACTTTTGGAAGACGCTAGCTAAAACAGGCCCAGATGTATAGGAAAATTATTATTTTAAGTATCCCGAAACAGCGCCTGCGTCTAGTCTGGGGATTTCGGGATGAGTGGCGTTATGGGCGGGGTGGGCCAAGGCTTGCATCAGCGAGTTGACGGCTTCAGTGGGTGTGGCCTGGGGGTGTAGGGTGAAGTATTGAGCTATGACCCTGGCGGTATAGGCCGCCGCAATAGAGGTGCCTCCATAGGTGCCCGGTGGGCCTTTGTAGCCCACGGGCATGGTAGCGAACCCCGGGGCGGCTAGCGCGACAAAGGGGCCGTAATTGGATTGGTCCCAGAGTGTTCCATCGGGGCCCAAGGCCGCTACAGCAAGAACCCCCGGAATGGCCGCCGGATAAAGACGTCGCCCTGTGGGCTCATTTCCTGCCGCCGCGACCGGTACGGCCCCGCGTTGCCTGGCATAGGAAATCGCGTCGTTGAAGAACCCGCTGTCTGCTTCAGATCCCCAACTCATGTTAATGACGCGGGCTCCCTGATCGAGGGCGAAAATCATGCTTTGCATTAGCGTAAAGCTGGAGGTAATGCCTTTTTCATCCATCGTGCGTATGGGGATGATGGAGCCAGATTGTGAGTTGAGGCTCGAATTGCCGCCTTCTGGACTAACCGCTCCTGAGGCGATGAGCGCCATTTGAGTGCCGTGTCCGACTGGATCTGAGATGGGTTCCCCGGGCGCTGTCGCATCAAGGCTGGCGACGACGGCTTTTTCTAGAGCAGAACTAGGTGTGAAGCCAGAATCGAGGATGGCCACCGCAGAACCGCCTTCTGTCCGAAGGTGTGGGGAGGAAGCGATCCTTTCTTCATCGGGTAATTTGGAAGGGGTAAGGGATCGATATATCTGATTGGGCTCAGCATGGGCAACCAGCGGGTTATGGGTGAGACTGTTGAGAATATCGGTAAGATCAACATTCGGAGGAAAATGCAGCCGGTAGAGGCCTAGCTCAGGGATACTGTCCATTACGGTCGCTCCAGTGGCACGGAGCAAGGCCAGTAGTTGTTCTTTGGTGGTGCCGGGGCGGAGGCGAAGGAGTACTTCGTTTTTCAGGCAGATGATGGTGTTGGTCTGACTCATGCGATTTTCGATTGCTACAGGG
>JBBQNS010000156.1:0-6387 GCA_038330175.1 Kiritimatiellia bacterium | reverse complement strand
TGTCTTCCTGAGATCGCAAATGCTCCCTCTAGTCGCGCGGCTCAGCAAGCTTCGCCCTCCAGCAAACATACTCGCCAAGGTGGAGATGATTCTTCTGGAGGGCGAAGTTTTTAATGTCTTCCTGAGATCGCAAATGCTCCCTCTATTCGTGCGGCTCAGCAAGCTTCGCCCTCCAGCAAACATACTCGTCAAGGTGGAGATGATTCTTCTGGAGGGCGAAGCTTGCTGAGCCGCGTGGGCAGGGCGCATCATGCGAATCTGTCGTGGGCGGGAATGTCTTTAGGCGAGGATTTTGGGGAAGCGTTGAACTTGACTGACACAGTGCATCTCGATAATTTGGTTTTCTGAATTAACAACATGAAAGACCTTGTTATGAAATCGGCAGGTTCTCTTAAAAAAGATGTTGTGCTGGCGGTAGCCGCGCATCCGGATGATATAGAATTTATGATGGCGGGGACGTTGTTGCGCCTCAAGCAGGCTGGGGCCGAAATCCACATGTGGAACCTGGCGAACGGACATTGCGGGACGGCGCAACACACTCGTGAGGAGATCATCCGGCTCCGTGCGGCGGAGGCTGAAGCCTCGGCAAAGCTGGCTGGCGCAATTTCGCATCCTGCCCTTTTTGACGACTTGGGCATTTTCTATGACCGCGTCTCGTTGGCCTGCGTGGCTTCCGTTGTGCGGGTCATTCGTCCTACCATCATCCTCACCCAGTCGCCACAGGATTATATGGAGGATCATCAAAATACCTGCCGGCTGATCGTGACGTCGGCATTCTCACGCGGAATGCAGAATTTTGTCACCGAGCCGCCTCAGGCGGCCTACGATACGCCCGTCGCCTTGTATCATGCTTTGCCGCATGGCCTGCGGGATGGGCTTGGGCAGCCGGTTCGTTCTGGCGCTTATGTCAATACCACCGCAGTATTGGCCCAGAAGCGTGAGATGCTGGCCTGTCATACCAGTCAGAAGGACTGGCTAGATGTCAGCCAGGGGATGGGTGCCTACTTGAGTGAAATGGAACGGATGAGTGCTGAGATAGGCCGGATGTCAGGTCAATTCGCTCATGCCGAAGGATGGCGCCTGCACAGCACACTTGGTTTTGGACCCGATGGATTTGACCCGCTTAACGAACTACTAAAAGGAGAGTACTATGCCCCGACCGCTCAGTAAATTGGCCCCCACCTGGTGGGATTACACGACCTTGGACACGGATATTCTGGAAGATGCCGCCCGGCTCAAACCAAAGGATCTGCTTCAGCTATCCCGGCCAGGTTTCACCGTTAATTTTTTTGATACCGTCGAAGAGTTTTATGCGGCTGAAGCGCTGGAGTACATCGAGGCCTGGAAGCAAGCGACGCCGGACAATCCCGTCGGTCTATGTGGTCCCATCGGGCCTACGGAACAATTGCCGCTGGTGGCCCGCATGGTCAATGCGATGGGGCTAAACCTGCGGAACGCGCATTTCTGGGGTATGGATGAGTGGGTGATTAATGGCAACGCGGTTGATGAAAGCCATCCACTATCATTTGCCCGCTGCGACAAAGCCATGTGTTTCAACCGCATCGACAAGGCCTTACGCATGCCGATCGAAAATATGCATTTCCCAACCACCGGTTCCGATGCCTACTCCCGCAGTTATGACTCCATCCGCTGCGCGCTCATGCAGGGCGGGCAGGGGGAGATCAAGCATTGGGCGTTTAATGACCCGTTGCCGCGTGAAGGCAAGTACCGGAACCAGCCGCCTACGCCGGCGGAGTACTGGAAGCTCAAGACCCGGCGAGTCAAGTTGCATCCTGTGACCATTACGCAGAATGCGCGGACCTCCGGGGGTGGCAATGTGACGCTTGTGCCGACTGAGGCCATGACCGTTGGTCCGTATGAAACCTGGAAGGCCGATAAAGTTTCAATCTGGCATCCCGGCCATCACGATAATCCCTTTGGCATACGCCTGACGGCTCTCATGATTTCCAAGCGGATTCCTGATGCGGCAGTGCCGATGTCGCTATTGGCTGATCACCCGAACGTCCAGTTCAACTATTTGCGTTCCGGGATCGGGTCAGTCGCCGTCGACATGCATTAATCCCTTACGACTTGAATCAATCGAATTAGGGTCATGATTTGGACAAGAAGAGAGTTTGGTCGCGATGATGGAGTAGCCGCGTGGGGACAATATGTAGGAAGCGACCTTGGGCGCGATTGCGTGTAGGGGTGAACATCGCGCGCAAGCGCTGCTCCTACAAATTGCCGTATGCGTTCCTCTTGTGAGAGAGACTTTTTGTTCCGGCCACGCTGGGTTAGGCGAGGATTTTGGAACTGCTTATAGTTTGAATTCAAGCAAAGCGGATGGTAGATTCTGATCTTCAATAAAGAGAAATTCTATGACCCGTTTCTGGATGATCTGTGTACTGGTGGGCGGTGTAGCCGCGGCGAGGATGTGCGGCGGCGTACCGGTCACTTATTCCCTTACTGAAAGTGGCCGGGTATCGGTTGCCGTTTATAATCTCCAGGGCCAGCAGGTGCGCACGCTGTTGAGCGGCGCGGCCCAGATCAAGGGGAAGCACCGGCTCGAGTGGGATGGTTTGGACTGGACGGGACGACCCGCACCAGCGGGGGACTACACCTGGCGGTTACTGCAAAGTCCCGGCCTTAAGTCCGAGTTCTTGATGCGGCTTGGCACCAGTTTCAACTACCAGGACTGGCCTTGCAACCATGGAGGACCCAGCGGGGTGGCGGTACTGGGCGATACGGCCATACTTGCAGGGGCCGGTGAGTGTACGCCGAGCCTGGCGATGGTCGACATGACCTCCGGAAAATTCCTGCGCGCGGAACACTTCCTGGTCGGGGATATCGCCGCCGCCAACGGCCGCCTATTTTCTCTCGGCGTGAATAACGACAAGGATGCGGGGCGTCTGAGTATCCGGCAATTCGATAACGGCTCAAACGTTCTGGCTTCGGTTGAGCTGACCCAGGGCGTAACCACGACGCGTCCCTTCTGTGTTAGTGCCTGCGCCAAGCAACTGGCAATAGCTTACTCGCCCAGTGGGGAAATCGAATGGCGCTCGCAGGATGACCCGCAGAAGGTGCTGGGAAAAGCCGTTGTGTCAAATCTCTCCGATATGGCGCTTACCCCCGCCGGTACCGTATTGGCCCTGTGCGGCAATACGGTTGTAGAAGTCGGGCCAGCCACGATCAATCCCGTCGTGCGAATCAGCGGCTTGTCCAAGCCGAACCGCATTGCCGTGGATGAATCAAATGGCGACATCCTGGTGGTTGACAATAACGGCTTTGGTCAGATTCGACGCTACTCAAAAGATTTCGTGTTCGTGCGGGCGTATGGCCGGGCAGGGGGGCGCCAGCAAGGGCTCTACAATCCCGAGGATTTCTGCGCCGTCTCGGATATTGCCGCTGACGGACACGGGGGATTTGTCATTGTGGAAAATATGTCGGCCCCACGCCGCCTATCGCATTTCGACGTGAACGGCAAACTTCTCAACGAGTGGTATGGTGGGCAGCTATTTTTCACCATGGCGTCCTCCGACCCGGCTGATCCCCGTCATGTCTGGATGAACTCGCATTGGGGCTGGGTCATGGAAACCGAAGTTGACTATGAGAAGCGCACTTGGAAACCCCGTGCGGCCTATACGGTTCAGGGGCTGGTGGAAGGGTTGTTCGACTGCTCCTCCCTCGGTTTATGCGGCGTGATGCGGCGACATGAAGATCAGCGTTATATTGTGAACGAGGATGAACCGAAGATCTTGCGGGTGGATGAGGCAAATCGCAGGTTGATTCCCCTGGTCGCCTTTGGCTATGAGGACTCAATTTCGCCGACCCTTAACTCGATCATGAAGGAGGTTAATCAGAGCCGTGCCCCGAATGGTAAATATCATAGCTATCTGTGGCAGGACGCGAACGACGATGGAGTGCCGCAAAAGGAAGAAGTTTCATTTTCCACTTACGGGAGATGGCGCCTGCGCTGGACTCTGGATGAACATTTTAATTACTATTTCAGTGAGAGAACGTCCGGTAAAACGTGGACCAACATCATTCACCGCCTTCCCGTCAAGAGGTGGGACGGGGCGCGCCCGGTTTATCCAGCGTTTGAAGAGGCAGAGCTTGTCGCACAGCTTCCCATTACCCCTGAAATGGCCAAAGCTCGTACGGATTGGGAGGGGCCGCTGGACTTTGGCTCCGACGACGCGGTCTATCAGATCGTGAAGGGGCGTGGTGAAGGGTTCACGTCCGACTATCTTCAAATGGGGCATACCTGGCTGTGGCCAACGGGGCTGAGCGGCGATGCGGGCCTGTGCCGGTGGTCGCTGCGCGATGGTGGCCTCCAGTGGCGGGTTGGTAAGCTTTCGGCCACGGCACGGCAGTTTATTCCCGGCCAGTTGGATGACCCGATCCGCTTTCTAGGACGTCTCAATGGCCTGGTTCTGCTGGCCAACCGGGTTGTCATGCCCATGGAGGCCTGGACCGATGATGGCCTTTTTGCCGGCAGCCTCTTCGACCGCCATGCGGAGGATGGCCTGCCACCCGCCACTTACACGTGGTGGATGGGAAAAGCCCTTGATGGCCGTGAAATCAACTCACCGTTCCAATACGATATGTACGTTGGCGGAAGTATCCGGGAGCTACCGGACGGGGATATCCTTTACTTTGGTGCCGGCTGGAATCACGTGCCGGTATACCGGGTTAGCGGTTGGAAAGACTTCAAGCGCCAAGCCGGTCGGCTGCGTGTCAAAAAGCAGGCGAAAGGTACTGACGCGGCGGGCACCGGACTCTTGGCTGAGTATTTCGCTAATGATGCGTTGGCTGGAATTCCTGTGTTGAAGCGGACGGATCCATTATTATGGTTCGGTAATGCGGATACACTTGTCAAGAAAGGGTGGCCCGACACAAATCTTTGCAACCGTACATTCTCCGCCCGCTGGACCGGTTTTCTGGAGCCTCGTTTTTCCGAGGCCTATACTCTGAAGGCCTATGTTGGTGGAGGCAGGCGTGGCGATGATCCTTCCTCGCCCAAAGCGGTGTCACCACCGGAACCTGTGCGCGTGTGGCTTGGCAAGCGGCTGGTGATAGATGGCTGGCAAAGGCCGCTAACGAATAGTTGCCAGATAGAGTCGGCGCCCATCCAGCTCGAAGCAGGGCGTAAAGTACCCATCCGGGTTGAATACGTCAGGACCAATACCGGCTATCTGCACCTGTGCTGGGAAAGCGCCAGCCAGGAGATTGAGCATGTGCCGCCGGAATGCCTGTATCCCGATAACTATCGCCCCAAGAAATAATGAGGTAACCTGGTATTTTAGGAGCGCTATGATTACATCTGATTGGCCTATTCATTCTCACCCTGTCTACACCCCTTTCAACCTTCCCGACATCACGGCTGACGATGTCCTATGAAACGCATGACTCCGCCGCTTCTATGGATGTTCGATTTTGATGGCGTTATTGCCGACTCCCTCGATATTTTTCACACCAGCCTGGCCGACGCCTGCCGTACCCACGGCTATGAGCAGATCCGGGATCGTGCCATTTTTCTGGATATTTTCGATCACAACATGGTCGCCGGGCTCCTGCAACTCGGCATCCCTTCTGAGCGGATTACGGCAATCCTGAGTGACCTCGGGCGACGACTTGCAACAGCGATGGAGCCGTGCCAGCCCTTTGCCGGCATCCCGGAGGCCATCAACCGGCTGGTGGCACAGGGTCCGGTCTATGTCGTCACCTCCAATCTCACCGCCGTTGTGCGCGCCTACCTTGATCGCCACGGAATGCATGGGGTGCGTGACGTGCTGGGCTCAGATCGGAACCCCAGTAAACAGGCCAAAATTCGTGCGCTGGTCGCTCAGTGGCCTGCACTGAGCCCTGTCTACGTCGGTGACACGCTGGGAGATATGGAAGAGGCACATGCCGCCGGGGTTCAGGCCGTGGCCGTAACTTGGGGGTGGCACAACGTAAACCGGCTGGACCGTGGCCACCCTGATCTCGTTTTGCGCTCCCCACTTACTTTAGGCTTGCCGTAATCATCCCTGATCCAATAACATAATCCTACTAATATTTACTACGGGTTTGACGGGCAGAGCACGCCTCTTGTGGAAGGGGCGCTATGCGCCGCGATTCTTCATATCTGGGGCACCCCGTTTGAAGTCAATCGCGGCGCGTAGCGCCCCTCCCACCATCAAGCGATGCCCATTCGGTGCCCTCAATCGCGACACAAGGTTGCTTTCAATCAGCTCCCCCCTAATCTTCGCCTAAAAAACTGGAAGTCTTCCTGAAATCCCTACAGCACCACTGATTCACGCGGCTCGGCAAGCCTCGCCCACCAGAAGAACAAGATCTACAGAGGCAAGATGGTTCTTCTGGTGGGCGAGGCGTGCCGAGCCGCGG
>JBBQNS010000155.1:0-6634 GCA_038330175.1 Kiritimatiellia bacterium | reverse complement strand
ATGTATTTCCGGCCAGCCGAATCAGTACCGATCCACGTAGCGGGCGGCACATGCGGCATCATATCAACGAAAACGTGCCGCAAAAGGCCATCGCCCAGGCGAGCAAGGATATCGGGTTTACAAAGCAGGTGAACTGCCATGGCGGGGTCCGGAAATGATCACTGTAAGTAAGTGTGTCCTGTTGATGGTTGGGTGCGTGAAAAACAAGAGTAAGATAAAAGGAGAAGGTATCATGAAGAAAATAGTATTGGTTGCGAGTGCGGCGGTGATGTTGATGGGGATGGCGTTGGTCGGTGCGGGCGAAACCACGCCGGCGGAGAAGGCGCAGACTGTTAAACATCAAACGGTATGTCCCGTTATGGGCGGAGAAATCGATAAGACGATATTTGCGGATTATCAGGGGCAGCGTGTTTACTTCTGCTGTAATGGGTGTCCGCCTGCGTTCAAAAAAGATCCCGCAAAGTTCATTACGAAAATGGAGAAAGAAGGGATCACGCTGGATAAGGCTCCGGTTGAAGCCCCGAAGAAATAACTTATCGGGACAGGTAGGTTCCAAAGCGAGTTGAAATTAACCCACCCCTAGCCCCTCCAAGGAGGGGCGAGGTGGGGAGGGGTGGGTTGTGGTTGCTGGTTGCGAGCGATGGGGGCCAGTGGTAATCTCGACGAAGAAAGAGGGGCGTTCATGGTGATGGTGCATATAGGGAGAATGGCTATGGTGACCAGATTCGCGTGCCTGCTGGCTTTTGCCGGAATACTGCCCCAGGCGGGTGTCATCGCCGCCGAGTTGCCTGCCGTTTCGAACCTGACCCTCGCCGTTGCAGTGGATCTGGCCATCCGTGACAATCCCGATTTAAAGAGTCTCAGCGCCAAATGGGACGCCATGCAGGAGCGTCCTGCCGAAGCCGGCGCGTTGGCAAACCCGATGTTGAAGTACAGTGGCATGGATATGGCGAGCGGGGGAACCTGGCCGAATACGAATGAGAAACGGCTCATGGTGGAGCAGGCCTTTCCTTGGTTTGGAAAACGCGGGCTCCGGGAGGGAATCGCCCGCAAGGATGCCGAGGCCATGTATTGGGAGCTCGAATCCATGACCCGGGATGTTGTGATGATGGTTAAGGAGAGTTACTACGATCTCTATGCCGTGCAGCAGGTTCTGGAAATTACGCGAAACGATGAATCAGTGTTGCAGCGCATGGAGAAAATTGCGGAAACAATGTATTCAACGGGTGAACGAACCCAGCAGGATGTGCTGAAGGCCAAGTCCGAAATCACCATGCTGAAACAGCGGTTACTGGAGCTCGATGCCCAGGAAAACACCCTTAAAGCTAAACTCAATACGCTGATTAATCGTCGCGCCGATACGCCGCTAGGCATGGTTGTGACGCCGCCGGGGAGCGACTTCACCGGGACTCAGGAAGCACTTTTCGCACTGGCCGCAACGAACCGGCCTGAAGTTCATGCCGCGCAAGCCCAGATCGAGCGGTACGAACTCGAGAAGAAGCTCATGGGTAAGGAAACTGTTCCGGACTACACGCTGGGGGTGGAATACCGGGATGTTGGGAACAATGACAATATGGTCATGTTTACAGTTGGCGTAGAATTGCCTATCTGGCGCTCGAAGTATCGGGCAGGTGTTCGGGACGCGGAGAAAATGAAGGCTTCCAGCGTGGCGGCCCGTGAGACCGCGGAAAGGAAAAGCGCACTCGATGTGCAAGACGCTTCGTTTAAATTGCTGACCGCCCGGCGTATGCTCGAGCTCAACAAGACCGAACTGATGCCGCAGGCTGTGGCACGTTTCAAGGCCAGCGAAGCGGATTATCAGACCGGGAAAGTGGATTTCATGGACTTTCTTGAGAGCCAGCGGTTCTTGCTGAGCGTCCGCGTTATGGTCGCCATGGCGGAAGGGAATGTAGGCATGCAGTTCGCTCGTTTAGAGCGGGCCGTGGGAACGAGCTTGAAGTCGGATTTTAATTCAGGAGAAAACCGCAAATGAGAATTCGTTTACTTGCCATGTTGATGGTTTTAGGTGTTGCGGCAATCGGCGTGACGATTCCCGCAGGCTGTGGCCGCGCTGGGCATGAACCTGGCGCCTCGATCCAGTACCATTGTCCCATGCACCCGACCGTGGTCTCCGACAAGCCCGGCGACTGCCCGATTTGCGGGATGAAGCTGGTGCTGTTTGAAGTAACGATGGGAGGCGAGAAGACTTCCGCAGGATTGGCGGCCGTATCGATCACGGCGGAAGTACGTGAACGAATGGGGCTGACCTTGGGCACGGTGGAGAAACGCAAGCTCGTAAGAGAAATCCGCACGTCGGCGCGTATCGTTGCCGATGAGACGCGTTTGTATCATGTTACGGTTAAAGTGGATGGCTATGTTGAGCAACTCTTCACCGCCACAACAGGCCAGTATGTCAAACAAGGGGAACCGCTGTTGTCGATTTACAGTCCGATGTTGGTCTCTGCGCAGCAGGAATACCTGAACGTGATGGATGACAAAGTTGGGCTGGCGGCGGCGGCGAAGAAACGACTGGCGCTCTGGGATATTACTGAGGCGCAAATTGAAAGGCTGGCCAAGACGGGAAAGCCCGAGCGTACTGTGACGCTTTTTGCTCCCGCCAGCGGTTGGATCATGGAACGTGAGATCTCCACCGGTCACAAAGTGATGGCGGGGGAGCAATTGTTGGTGTTGGGCGATCTCTCCAGTGTCTGGGCAGATTCGGATATCTATCAATCGGATCTTCCGCTCGTGAAGTTGGGGATGCCGGTGGAATTATCGGTGTCAGCTGCCCCTGATAGGGTTTTCAAAGGTAAGATCACTTTCATTGCGCCCACACTGGATGCCGCGACGCGTACGATCCGGGTTCGCATGGAACTTCCGAATGCCGAACTGCTTTTGAAGCCTGAAATGTACGCGGTGGCCCGCTTGTCGGCTGATTTGGGTGAGAAGGTAGCGATCCCTGAATCTGCCGTGATGCGCACGGGCGAACGGGCTTACGCCTTCCGCGACGCCGGAGAAGGTAGGCTCGTGCCGACGTTGATAACGCTCGGCTCGCGCAGTGATGGCTGGGTTGAGCTGATCGATGGATTGAAGGTTGGCGACAATGTGGTGACGTCTGCGAATTTTCTGGTGGACTCCGAGTCGTCGATGAAAGCCGCGTTGGAAGCCCTCTCGGGAAAGTAGGCTATGATGACAGACGAATCTTCAAAAAAGCAATCGATCCTGCGTAGGATCATTGAGTTCAGCGGCCACAACCGTTTCCTGGTGATTGCCTTGGTGGCGGCGGCGGTGGGGTATGCCGTGTATTCGATGAAGAATATCCCCCTCGATGCGATCCCCGACCTCAGCGATACGCAGGTGATCATCTATACCAAATGGGATCGCAGTCCGGACATCATGGAGGACCAGGTCACGTACCCGATCATCACGGCCTTGCTGGGCGCGCCGAATGTCAAAGCCGTTCGGGGATTCAGCGACTTCGGCTTCAGTTATGTCTATGTCATTTTTCAGGATGGCACGGACATCTATTGGGCGCGAAGCCGGGTGGTTGAGTATTTGCAAAAGATCACAGGCTCCCTGCCCCCGGGCGTTGCCCCCCAACTGGGACCGGATGCGACGGGCGTGGGCTGGGTGTTCCAGTATGCCTTGGTGGATAAGAGCGGCAAGCATAGTCCTGCAGAATTGCGGACCTATCAGGATTGGTATCTTCGTTATGCCATTCAAAGCGTTCCCGGTGTCGCGGAAGTCGCGGGTATCGGAGGATTCCAGAAGCAATACCAGGTAACCGTCGATCCCGCTAAACTCCAGAGTTTTGGTTTGTCGGTGATGGAAGTGTCGGAGGCGATTCGCAAGAGTAATAATGAAATCGGCGGACGGCTCATCGAGTGGAGTGGACGTGAGTACATGGTCCGGGGCCGCGGCTACGTTAAAGAGACCACTTCCCTGAGCGACATCGTGGTCAAAACCAGCCAAAAAGGGACGCCGGTTTTGCTCGGTGACGTGGCGGAGATTCAGATCGGGCCGCAAATGCGGCGTGGTGTTTCCGATCTCGATGGCAAAGGCGACACGGTGGGTGGCGTCGTGGTCATGCGACACGGTGAGAATGCCTTGAATGTGATCAAGCGCGTGAAAGCTAAGCTGGCGGAGTTGAAGCCGTCGATGCCGGAAGGCGTCGAAGCTGTTATTACTTATGACCGGTCTGATTTGATTCAGAAATCGATCGATAACCTCAAGGATGAACTGCTGGTTGAGATGCTGGTGGTAAGCCTTGTCATCATGTTTTTCCTGTTTCACTTCCCGTCGGCCAGTGTGCCGATCGTAACGATTCCGGTAGCGGTGGTTCTGAGCTTTATCCCAATGTATTTCATGGGCATCAGTTCCAACATCATGAGTTTAGCGGGGATCGCCATTTCCATTGGGGTGTTGGTCGATGGCGCGATTGTGGAGGTCGAGAACGCTTATAAAAAATTGGAAATCTGGCATGAAAACGGGCGGGTGGGGGATTATCGTGAGGTTGTTTTGGAAGCCATCAAGGAAGTGGCGCCGTCGGTCTTCTTCTCATTGTTGGTCATAGCCGTTTCCTTCCTGCCGGTCTTCATGCTCATTGATCAGGAAGGGCGGCTTTTCAAGCCCTTGGCCTACACCAAGACCCTGGTGATCGGGTTGGCCGCCTTTCTGGCCATCACCCTTGATCCGGCGGTGCGGATGCTGTTTATCCGCATGGAACCATTCAAATTCCGGTTCTGGCCCCTGTCGAAATTAATGACGCTTTTGTTTGTTGGCAAGTATTACCCCGAAGAAAAGCATCCGGTCAGCCGGGTGTTATTCAAGCTATATGAAAAACCCTGCCGGTTTGTACTGCGTTGGCCGAAAACCGTTATCCTCTTGGCGGTGGCGATTGTGCTTAGCACCGTGCCCATCTACTTGAAGCTCGGCAGCGAATTTATGCCGCCGCTGAACGAAGGTACCATTCTTTACATGCCGACGACGTTGCCGGGAATTTCCGTGACCGAGGCGCAACGGTTGATGGAAACTCAGGATCGTATCATTCGCTCATTTCCGGAAGTGGTGTCCGTCTTCGGTAAGGCCGGGCGGATTGATAGTTCGACTGATCCTGCCCCGTTCTCGATGATGGAAACGACCGTCGTTCTTAAGCCGATGGGGGAGTGGCGGTCTAAGTCCCAATTCTTCTCCAAGTGGCCCAAGCCGTTTCGCTCGGTGCTTGGTCACATCTGGCCAGAACACATTTCGTGGGAAGAGCTCACCAGCGAGATGGACAAGGCGCTACAGATTCCTGGTAGCGTGAACGCTTGGACGATGCCGATCAAGGGCCGGATCGATATGCTTTCCACCGGCGTGCGCACCCCGATAGGTATCAAAATCTTCGGCTCCAATCTCGAGGAAATCCAGCATATCGGTGAGCAG
Organism: Kiritimatiellia bacterium; assembly: GCA_038330175.1. Classification (GTDB taxonomy): domain Bacteria; phylum Verrucomicrobiota; class Kiritimatiellia; order CAIKKV01; family CAITUY01; genus JAABPW01. The sequence goes on along the minus strand of JBBQNS010000155.1, from coordinate 1,210 downwards.
ATCGAATCTACTCTGCGCGCGGTGCCTGGCACCCGGAGTGTTTTTGCGGAGCGTGCCTCGGGCGGATATTTTGTGGATATCACGCCGGATCGCAAAGCCTTGGCCCGCTACGGCCTGACCATTGACGACCTTCATGGCGTGATCATGACGGCCATCGGGGGCGAGACGATCACGACCACCATTGAGGGACGCGAACGCTACAGTATCAATCTGCGTTACCCACGCGATATGCGCTCCAATCTAGATCAACTTCAGCGGGTTTTGGTCACCGCTCGGAATAGGGACAGCGGCTCGGCTGTAATTCAGGTGCCCCTGTCCGAGCTAGCCGCTATCACGTTGGTGAACGGGCCAGCGATGATCCGTGACGAAAACGGCATGCTCGCTGGTTATGTTTATGTGGACATCACTGGGCGTGACATTGGGGGCTATGTTGCGGATGCCAAGAAAGCCGTTGCCGGTCAGTTAAAACTGCCGACGGGTTACTCCCTGGCCTGGAGCGGGCAGTACGAGAATATGATGCGCGTCCGCGAGCGGTTGAAAGTAGTGATTCCGATCACTGTGATGATGATTTTTCTGCTGCTTTACATGAATACCAAGTCTGCTTTCAAGTCGCTGGTGGTGATGCTGGCCGTGCCGTTCTCGGTGGTGGGGGCGGTCTGGTTGATGTATGTGCTCGGGTACAACATTTCAATTGCCGCGTGGGTTGGCATGATCGCCTTGATGGGACTTGATGCGGAGACCGGGGTGTTCATGTTGCTGTTCCTGGATATGTCTTATGAAAGTGCGAAGAAGAAGGGGCTTCTTCGAAATATGGCTGACTTACACGAAGCGATTATTCATGGGGCTGTCAAACGGATTCGCCCGAAGATGATGACTGTGGCGGCGGCTACCCTGGGCTTGATGCCGATCATGTGGTCGGTGGGAACAGGGGCTGATTTGATGAAGCGGGTCGCGGCGCCTATGGTGGGCGGTTTGTTTACCTCATTCCTGATGGAACTGTTGGTCTATCCGGCCATCTATTTGCTTTGGAAAAAACGCACCGTCTCAGGCAATTGAATCCCCGCGTCTCGAAATTGTCTGCACGCGAGTACAGGCCGACGGTCGCTACGAATCCGTCGGAGAACGTCACACTCGTAGCGCAAGCAGCCTGTCGGACTTCGCGTCTGTGTGTGGGGGTTACCGGCGGAGACCGCCAGCTCCAGAACATAAT
>JBBQNS010000154.1:0-6701 GCA_038330175.1 Kiritimatiellia bacterium | reverse complement strand
AGAGCACATTGATTATATCGATCGGCAAATCACGCTGGCGGCAACTGGTGGCCTGCTGACGATGCTGGCGGAGTCTGGATCGGGAACACTGGCCGGCAATGCGCATTCGGATACCTTCCTGCAGATCGCCCGCGGTGATGCAGCGTTGTTGAGTGGTCTATTTCAGGAGCAGTTCGACACCCTGTTGCTGAGAGAGTATTTCCCTGGGCAACCGATTCTGGCGTATTTTGAGTTCGCCCCACCGGCGGCAGATGAGGTGTCGCGAGTGGTCAAGGATGCAGTGGAGTTGGCGAAGGCGGGCTACCGGATGAATCCGAAGGAGTTGTCGGAAAAAACGGGGTATAATTTGGAACGGGTTGAGGCGAGAGGATTCGATGGATAGACGGGACGTTACGGATGAACCTCGTCGCGCTCCGCACGGTATTTTTCCAGCGCCTAATGCCTCCTCATATCCTGATTTGAATGCCGCCGGATGCGTCGAGGCACCAGCGACACATGCCCTTCTCGCTATCCGTCCGTGTTCCCCCATAAATCGTCGATGTGAACCGCCCGCATTGCGGACAAGAAGGCAAACCAATGGATTCCCCCGTCCGAAATGTCTGCGCCTTGATCATGACACAGTAGTCACGGAGATCATCTGACATCCACGCCGGTTTGGCAGAAACGATACCGAAGAGAATGAGACCGACTTCGTAATACAGATTGGAACTCTGGACCTTGCAGGCTTCCGCCCACACGGTGAAGTAGTTGTCCTTGGTTCGCTTGCCGGACGGCGTATCGCAAACTGGGCATTGCGTCTGCATGGTCATGGTCTTTTCATCGATGAAAAAAAGGAACGGGGATGGCGCAAAGGCATTCTCCTTCTTGTTGTCCGATACGTTTCGGATCAGTTCATCCGCTTGAGTCTCGAACTTCTTCGTCAGCCAACGGGAATTGCCGGAACGAATTTCCCATGTCGCGACGACAAGATGGATCAGAAGCCTCTGAAGTCGTTTCGGCTCCGCCTTATGCCAGCCGACGAGGCACTCAATCAACGGCTTCTCTCCAGGTTCACAACCACAGACAGGGCAGCGGAAATGGAACATGGTCACTCGGTCAACATCAATTCGGCTTTCAAATGGTCTCGATTTTGGCTGCTGCGGCAAGGACAGAGGCTCATTTGTGAGTTTTTCGAGTTGCTTCTTGCATCCTGCTTTGGGGTTCGCTTCCAATGCCGCTCGATAGGCGGTGATTGCTGCAAGTGTATCCCCGATACGCTCCAGTATCTCGCCCTTCGTCCGGTACAGTTTTCCCACGTAGTTCGGATACTCGTACAATCGTTGCGTTTGAGTCGCTCGGTCAAGGTCGGCTACGAGTTTGCGAGCAAACTCTTCTTTCGGTGGATTGCCAATCTCGGGAACTTGGCTAATAACTCTGTCTACGAGGCGAAAACCGTCAAGGGATTGTTCCGCCTGCTGCTCAGCCGCCTCCGCTTCGGTTTCCTTTCCTGCATGACTGTAGAGTGAGGCCAGATATGATTTGACATCAGTCACCTTCAAAGAGAACGAATCCTCGATACCGCGCCGCAATGCTTCCTCAATCCAAAGAGCGTAGGTTTCAGCGTCTTCTGCACTGCGGATTCCTTGACGCTGGTGCAGATCCCGAATCACGTTGTAAAGGGTTATGCCGTTGCATTTTTGCATGTAGTCGTTGAGCCATTTTTCCTCATCAAGAAACACGCCCGCCGTCGAGAACCGATACCACCCCATGTCAGCGTGCCGCATGCTGACGGACTGTCCGTCAGCATCCAACTTAGCGCTCGTCGGGTAGAAGCGATGATCGAAGGCGAAGGAAAGCACGTCTCTCTCGGTAGCGACATCGGAATAGTGAACGGTGTTTTCTGTTGCCCAAAATATGAATTTCCCGTCTGCCGACACGTCGTAGAACTGGAGGAATTCCGAAAACGGGCGGGAGTGATACTCCTGCCCGTCTTGCCCAAGTAGAAGGACGGTGGACTTGTCGGTGTCGCCTTGAACCTGGAGTGCGAAGAAACCGCCGTCGGAGCACCGCCCGTCCAGAATTCGGACGGACACGCTACCCTGTGTAATTACGTTGTTGCCTTGTAGCAAGGCAAAGTGTCTGTCTTCTGTCGATTTCTTGTTGGTAAACAAGCCCCACGCCACAGAGAACCGGCGCGAGGGGGAATCATGTACGGTCCCGATGAAGTCGCCGATGTAGACCTGATTCCCATTTCTGTCCGCGTTCATCTCATTTCTTCCTCTTGCCTATGCTGCGAGGCAGGGGTTTGCACTGCCCGCGCTGGTTGGTGCCTAAATCTATCTATTCTGACCGCTTTCCCTAAGGACGCATTCATACGCGTGATTGACCGCCATTCGAGCACCCTCTGTAACACCGTTTCCGCAGAGCACCGGATCGATTAAACAGTTTTTGACTTCCCCCAAAGGGATCGGGCCGCACAACTGTATGATGAGGGCGTCTTTTGCCTGCTGAACAGAGCGCATGTCTGACGGGCTTGCGGAGCCTGTGCGATTGATGTTCAAGTCCGCTTGGTTCGCCATCTCAATCACGTTGGCCAAGCACACTCGAATATTTCGCTCGGATTTTTCAATCGCTTTGCGTTTGAACCATTTAAACATCTTCATCTCCTGTTATGTGATTGAACGCCCGGCGTGTGCCTCCGACCGCCCTCCGCAGGCGCGAGATAGCACACCAAGTTGTACGGTCAGATCTTGATCTGGAAAGACATGATCCGATAGAAGCGGTTCAGTACCTTGTGGCGGTAGGCTGGCGTTGCATCCCCGTCTTTTTCCATCCAACTGTCAATTGGGTAGTTGTACTTACCATCCTTATCTTTGCACTTGAACTCATCCCACAATGCCGCAAACCGTTTTTGATCATGCCAACCGAGGAGGGACGCGCAGATGGCGAAGTAAGCGTCCAGAACAGGGACACACTTTTCAACCACGATTGTCGGGTCGTTTTCCGGCGTCGCTTCAATCTCCTGCATGAATGGAACAAGACGTTCCTTGAAGTCGGCAATCACCCGGAGTTGTTCCGAATACTTGGTGGATCGCAATGCGACATAGTAACCGGTCAGGACGCCGATCAGTCCAGATAGTCCGGGCACTGCGATTCCCTTCAACACTTGATCCCAAAACTCTGCCATGTGGCTGTCCTCCTGATCAACATTGTATTACCCGTCACGTATACCACCGCCAAGAATCGTCTCATTGATACTACGCGAGTTACGTCGACCATGTGACGGATAGCAATGGCACTTTTCCTCTACGAAAGCCGTCAATTTCACGGGGTGCCCATCCTGCTGGCAGCAAATAGTACCTCAAAAAATGCAATCGGCTCCGTCGACCGAGTACAGATACGCCTACACGCCTTTCCTGTCAAGATTGCGCGGATGCAAAATCTGACGTAACCCGAATAACTGACGGATCGGATTAAGAGAGGGAAATGGGCACTTCGTTGATTTCCTGCCTCTATTGGAGGCCTATGAACCATTTGATTCTTAACCGCGATTTTCGACTACCCGCTGACGGGTGGTACCACATTGCCCCTTTCGGGGAGTTTCCCCATGCCGGGGCCAGCGTGATTCAGGTAATTGATCAAGAGGCCTGCATTGCCATGGCCGCCCGCTTCGTGGCTGACGCGAACACCCCCAACTTCCCCGGCCTGCTGATTGATTTCGATCACTTTTCCCTCGATGGAGAGAAAAGGTCGGAGGCGGCGGGGTGGATATTAAGCCTTGAAGCCCGGGATTCCGGGCTTTGGGCTCAAATTCGGTGGTCGGATATCGGCGAAGACGCAGTCAAGGGCGGCAGGTACCGCTTCCTGTCGCCGGTTTGGGCACGGTCTGACTGTGTTGATTTGGGAATCGACCCGCAAAGCGGCCGGGATCGAGTGCGGCCGGTCCGGATCCTGAATGCGGCGGTGACGAATGATCCGAATTTGAAGGGGATGGTGCCACTCAGCAACAGGGCGGAAGGCGGAAACCTGAAACCTGAGTCAGATGGAAAGAAAGCCAATTTGGTTGATTTCCTTCCTTTGAATAGAGGGGTGAATAATCAAGAAGGGAAAACCATGAAAGCAGTGATTGAAAAGTTAGTGAATCATTTGGGATTAGCGGCGGATGCTGTGGAAGCGGTCATCCTGGAGAAAATGGGTGGGTTGCCAGCGTTGACTGTGGTGATGGAACTGCAGAACTCACTGACGTCGCTCCAGACGAAGCATGACGCGCTGGTCGCGGATCTAAAAACCGTTGAGGGCGAGCTCGTGAATCGGCACCTGGCCGACTTCGAAGGCTTCATCAGCGAAGGGGCCAAGTTGTTTTGGGCCGATCAGTTGGTTCGGAATCGTGTCGGTGCCCTGGCGGCGCTCGGGGATCTACGTGATTTGGCGGGAAAAGAGGAACCCGCCCCCGGTCAAGGTAAGGAGGCTGTCACCCGCAAGCCGTTGCACAACCGTGCTACGGCACGGCCTGTACCGCCCGGTCATGGCGGTGCTGGCGCCGAAGGCGAGAGCAAGGCCGTCAAGATTCGGAACCGGGCGCATGAGATCGTGAAGGCGGAGAAAATTCCCTTCGGCGTGGCGTTTCGGAGGGCGGAGCGGGAAGTAATCGGCTAGTAGGCCGGAACAGTTGGCAGTTTGCAGTAGGCAGGACAATTTCAAAGAAAGGACATGGCTATGAGTCAGAGTAATACGAGGGTTGGGGATATTCGGATGAAGGCTGGTGGGGATCTGACGGGGAAGAATGGATACCTCGCCAAAATGATGGATGTATGGGGGCCAGCTGTGGATCTCGTGAAATTCGCGGGGGAACGTCCGTTGTACGTGATCATTGAAGGCGTGGCGCCTCCGCAACTCGTTTCTGTCCGTCCTCTTGATCCCGGACGGAATGTCCGGCTGGTCTTGGTGGGCACATGCAACCCTGGCCAAACGCTGGTTGCCATGGTGGAGGCAGGAGCGAACAACGGCAAGGTGCAGGTGTTGCCTGCCGAAGCAGGCACCTATCTGGGAATTGCCGTAGCCGAAGAGGCGGGCATAGATGGCCAGTTGGTTCTGGCCCGGCCGTCACATATCGGAAACATCGTCATTTCGGGAACGTAAACGGGGCACGGGAACACACCCTCACCCCAGCCCTCTCCCCTGAAGGGAGAGGGAGTATCAAAGAAAGAGGAAACGTATGAGCAGATTGAGTGATTTGAGTGCGGCCCCCACGTTGAGGGAGTATGCCCAGGGTGCGGCGCAGAGTGCGATTATGCCGGTGGCCGATTTTCTGGCGCCGACCGTCGAGGTGGCCACGAGCGTGGGCCGGTTCAAGTGCTACACGGAGAAACACCGGTTCCATATCCCGAATACCCTGCGCACGCTGGGCGGGCGAGCCTCGGAATTACGGTTTGAGGCAACGGACGCGACCTTCAATTGTGAACCGCACGCGCTGGACTATCCCGTGGACAACCTGGAGCAACTGGAAGCGGATGGGCTTGAGAATATGCTCCGGGAAGGCGCCACGGCGGTTGCCGAAGTGGCGGCACTGTCGCATGAAAAGGCCGTCATTGATGCGGCCTTGGCAATCGTGGGGGCCGGAACGGCGAAAACTTGGGGCGGTGCGGCGGATCCGATTGCGGACGTGGATGATGCCATCCTCTCGGTGATCAAGGCGGCCAAGTATGGAAGTCTGATGGGCGTCGGGGTTCTGTTTGGCGCCACGGCCTGGAAGATTTTCAAGAACCAGGAGAAAGTACGCGGGCGGTTTGTCGTGGGCAATGGCCGCGGTAAGTCTGAGTTGGGCCTTGCGGTGCCGACCGAACAGTCTGCCAGCCAGATGTTCATTGGCACGCCGGACGTGCGGACTTCCTACATGATTTACGATTCCGCGCCTGAGGGTAAGGCGGCGGGGATCGAGTTCCTACTGGACAACACGGTATTGGTCTTCGCCCGTAAGGATGCACCGAGTCGCCGTGACCCGAGTTTCATGAAGACGTTCCGGCTCATGAATAAGTTCATGGTGCCGGGCTCCTACATGCGGGATGACGGCCGTGTCGAGGTGGCGAAGTTCGACTGGTCGGAAGACGTGAAGGTCACGAACAGAGAGGCCTGCGTGCGGCTGAATGTGGCGGTGGCGTAAATCAGTGGGCGGTAGGCAGTTGGCAGTGAGGGAAAGATTCGCCGCACATAGCCCTTCGACAAGGCTCAGGACAGGTGCGCCTCCCACACTGAGGAGAAAAGAGTGCGGGGACCCGGAGTTATCTGGGTCTCCGCTTTGGTTTACGAGGTGACTGATGAGCGGTTGGAAAGAATTGACGGTTGAGACGGTGTTGAATGCCCTGCCAACGGATATGGGCAATCTGTACCGGTCTTGGGTGGACGCCAACCCGACGAAAACGGAGCGGTTGGGTGAGATTGTGTCCGAAACCGTCAACAGGTTCCGCGAGGCCGTATCCGTTTATCCCCGTTATGTGATGGATCCGGATATCACGAAAGTTACGGTATCAGGATTCCGGCACGCCCTGGACATGGTGATCTTCAATCTCGGGATGGAGATGGGAGTCCAGTTCGCGCCGGAGGTCTACAGTTTGGTTACCCAGGCGAATGTGTGGCTACGCATGGTTCAAACGGGAAAGATTCGGGCGGTGGATACGATCGTGGCTGGCGGAACGCCGCGGTACGGGAAGAGGTCAGAATTCAGG
>JBBQNS010000153.1:0-6740 GCA_038330175.1 Kiritimatiellia bacterium | reverse complement strand
GGGTTGCGGGTTGCACCGCCCTACAGCCTCCCTCCGCCCCAGGAGAGTGCCGTGCCTGATTTCCGAGTGCCGATGGCAGGTCGCACAGGTCCCTTGGGGTGCGTTGGGCTGGCGGCCAGAGTGGGTTTTTCAAGGCCGACTAAATATTTAAAGATCTTATATGCGCGATCATTTAATCGATATATTTGATAGCCACAGTAAACGCCTTGCCATAGGACTCGTGGTCGGCTTGCGAGCCAGGTTCGACATTTTTAATTAAAATGGCATCAGCACCTAATTCACAAGCAGTTGCCTTTATGCTTGGAAGCATTGCATTGAAATCTTTATCGCTTTCATGTGAAAAGAGGGAGGCGAAGGGCGGCTTGAGTTGCCCATAAGCGACTGTGTTTAGGATCGCGATCTCTTCATATTTTCTATCCGCAGGAGCTTGAGTGAGAATTTGAATATCGCAATTTCGCGGCTTTGAAGGATAAAGATTTTTACTTAAACGTGTGATCGTTGTTTTTGGTGGCGTACATGCGATGACAAACAGCAAAACAAGGGGGATCCATGTGCGAGTGGTCATTTTGAGTTCTTTCTCTTGAGTTAATTCGTCTTGATAGATGGTGGAGCCACTATTGTTCTAAGAACCACATGGTTAAACCCTGGTTGGCAATGAAGAGGTGCCCAACATACGAGTACCCCCGACCAAAGGCCGCAGGTCCATGCTCTGGGCTCCACACCGTGAATGGCCTCGGAACGGAATCGCCCATGACCCTAGTCCCCACAAGGATGAAACCATCGGAAGTATTGCCTCCGACTGCTGTGATGATGTAGCCCTGTTGTGCCAATGTCGCGGCCGCGGAACGCACGGTATCTGTAGAAGCTGAGACCACATTGGCTTCAAACACGGTGGAGGTGTCGCCCTGCCAGCCGTAGGAGAAGTAGGTGGCCTTGCCTGCGATCCACGAAATAGCCGTGATTACGCGGGAGGATGCTCCCTCCTGAGTGGCTGCAGCTTGAATGTTTTCCAGTAGAAGTGTTTGAGTGCCGAAGGAATATCCCTCTGCCTGGGTGGTTTGGATCAGTTGCCAGGCAAAGCAAGTTGGGGCTGTGGCAATATCCAGAGAAACAATGAGAGAATTTGGAGATGTTCTGGCGTTGAGGGCCGATGAGAAATTGTCAAGAGAATCACTCTGATAGATGGTCGTGCGTCTCGACACCCCCTCAGGCAGGTTGAACACTAGGAAAGACCAAGCGTCATTCATGGGCACGTTCCCCCCAGGGCCGGCAAGTTCGAGGGGGCTTCCGACCTGATTTGGGAAGGTGATCTGCTGACCGGCAACCATACCAGTGAACTGGTTGGCATCGAGTCCGAGGGGAAAGGCACCCACATCCTTGAACCGCAAATCACCAGCCTTCGGAGGGCGAGGACCGCCGGCCACCGAAAGGGATACGGGCATGCTGGTGACCGTTCCGAGCGGATTGGTCACCGAAACAGTCAGGGTCGATAAGTTGTCAGAAGGAACGGCGGGTGGGGTTGTAAAAGAAGGACCGGTGGCATTAGGGACGACCATCTCATTCCAACGCCACTGGAAGCTCAGTGGTCCCGTCCCAGTCGCCACCACGGAGAAGGCGGCTGATTGGCCTGCGGCCACCCCTTGGTCAACGGGCTGGGTGATGATTGAAGGACCGGTAGGTGTGGCTGGAGAAGGTCCCCCACCGCACCCCATAACGAAGGCAAGAAACAAACAAACAAGAAAGGCGCGACGAGGCAGATTCAACTTGGACCACCAGCTTTTTCGTCTTGCAAGCAATGTCGACACAACGAAGCTCAGTTTGAACAATAATTTCGAGGTAACTGATTGCCGTTTAATTAGAATCCACCACCAGGGAAAACAAACATAAAGGAACCATAGATGTTGTCCTGATAAATATCTACAGAAGAGGCATATGGCAATGGTTTACTGGAGTCAGGCGTTACGATTGTGTAAGTTGTAATGTCCCCATTGCCGGTCGAAGCCTTAACTGAGGCCTTATCTGTCCATGTCCACTTTGACCCTCCCGAAACAAACGGGGATTTAAATCCCCAGGAAAGTGAAAGTGTATTTGTGTTTGAATTCGTTACTGATGAAGAATAAACATTACCAATTTGCTCTGAAATTGTCTGCATTACAGGTGAATAATTGATATTTCTGAGCAATGTATATCTAGCGTTTGTTGAAGAAATCATCGTGTTTGCAAAAATTTGAGCATTGGTAGCCAATGGTAATCGTGCTCCACTGATTGGATCAATCTGTTGAGCAAATGGATCCAATGCAAGAATAGCTGCAAAATCAGCCGTAGTCAGACCTGGGTTGGGTATAGATGTGTCCCAAGCGCGTGCAAGCCGATATTGCCAGTCATTAGCAGGCCATGGAATATTCCCATTGAGCCAACCCGCCAAGAGCGGTAGATGGTCCATCTGGGGCACCCCGTTTATTGGTGGGATATATGGATCAGCGGGATTGACAGCCGTATTCCAAGTGGCACTATCAGGCGTTGTAAAGGTAAATTTCACTTCTGGATTTAACCATACATCAATGACATCATAGTCATGATTTATAAAATTACCAGTGCCTTTAGTAACAATATCATATTGATCGGTTTTAGTAATAGATTCTTCTGTTGAAGTGGTTGATGAATGGGTGTAATCAGCACCAAGACTATCACCACCTACGCCCAAAGTTACCGCTAGATTTAGATTATAAGCGAATGATTTTTCGACAGTTGTTGTAACGCCGGTAGATTTGTTGGTTCTATAATCAACCGTACTGCCTGGGCCGGGTGGTGCATAGGTCACATTAAGGACTTGAATTTTGGGGTAGGCCGTATTTGTTAACCACAAGGTTCCAGTTGGCCCTGTTGCTTGTAAGAAATATAGACCGTCGCTGGAAGCAGCGTTCAGGGTTGACGTGTGTAAGTTGGTAATTGTTCCATCGGGGTGCAAGATGCCGGACTGGATGGTCGCCCCGGGGATTGAATGCTGGATGCCATTTGCATCCGTGAAAAACCAGTTTGACCAGCGGCATCGACCTTCAGGATCCCCCAACTGAGTGCAGGACAAATTTCCTGCCGGAAAACTTAATGGCGTGACAATGGCGGTTTGTGCCATAGCACACGAAACCCAAGTTGCGAGTACTATTATTAGCGCACTATGTTTTTTCATGGCTTATCTCACGCGGGAAAGAGTTAGGAGGGAGGGGAGGTGGGATTAGGTGTGCAGAATACACCCATCCAAAAAACGCAGCGCAACATGTTTTGTCAAATATTTTTACAGGATACCCATCCATCCGTTATTCACATGTGCCCCAACCTACCCCCATCGCCCGGCATGTGGAGGATCGCGGCGGTGCCTCCCTCTCTCCCAAGCAGCGTCGACGCTTCTGACCCGAAATCCAAAATTCTGGTATTGCTCGGAACCGGATGAATTCATGCATTGAATACTACTTATGCCGATATTGGGAGTTCTGGGGATGGGTTAACAATTGGGTAACATCTCGCATCGGAGATCCCATGTCCAACCCCATCGATCCGGAAATCATCGACAAGCTCGTATCGAGCCTCCTGGCGGCCTTCGACCGCCTGAGTGCCCACACCACAGGCGATCCGACCCTTGCGCCGGAGTTTCGTTGCCCCATCGACAACTCCTCCCGGACTGCCAAGATCTCGGAGCTTCTCGCCTCAAGGCCGAGAGGGTCCGTCCTCATGAATGGGAAATCCGCTTCGTTCGTCGGCGGGAGCGCCGGGTTGGATGAGCTCGATCCGGGCCCCATGCCGCGGAATCGAACGGCTTTCTTTGTCTTTGGTCTGTGTGTGCTCCTGGCGGGCTGCCTCATCGCGCTCTTCGGCGCGTCCCCTATGAGGTCCACAGGGGGACTCCTGATCCTGATGGGCGGCGTAACCGCAGGGGCGGCCTGGCATTCGGACCTCGATCTGCCGATCCGCTATTCAGCCTGGAAGAACAAGGAAGCCACCGCAGATACGCATTGGCGCTGCGAGGCATGTGGGAAGGTCTTCCTTCCGGAGGCCAAACCGGACGGAATTCTAGAAGGCACGGAAACTCCGGAAGTCCCGAGGATCGAGTCACCGCTGGAGGATGGTGTGCCCGAGGTCCGGGAAGAGGCGCGTTCGGAGCCCGGAAATGTCGAACCGCTCCGTCGTCAGGATTAGGCCCCCAGCGCCAACTCCATCGCGCTGGCCAACTGCTCCTGGAGCCGGTGAACATCCTTGGAGGAGGCTGCCCAGAGAATAATGGACGCCGCGTAAACGGTTACGACCGTCTGCACGAACCTTCTTGAATTCGTGTCCAAGCCACGTTTCCGGAATGCGGATTGGGCGGATTCCAGCACCATCTGGAGCAGTTCGGGGTCCAATCCGTCGTAAGAAGACGCAGGCCTAGGCGAGCCCTTGCCGGTGGCGAGCCATTCCACAGCCACGCCCAGGGCCTGTGCGATTTCCTTCAGAGACGTGGGCGAAGGGTTCCTGCCGCCCGTCTCCCACAGAGTGACCTGGGAGCGGGTGACGCCCATGCGAGCGGCCAGGGAGGCCTGGGTGAGCCCTTGGCTTTCCCGGATCTCCCGGATCCTCACTGCTATGCCTGGATGATGCGCCATGGATTTCCCTTGACCGGACCATTGGGTAACATTAGGTTAACAAAAGGAATTCATTTTGTATCTACTCTGCGAAAAGGAGGTTCTCCATGGTAAACGCTTGGCACCCACAGGACATCATCGCCGGGATCCGGAAGCGCGGGTGGACCCACCAGAGGATCGCGGACCACTTAGCCCTCAGCCGGTCTACTGTGACATTGTCCATCAAGACAGGAAGTTCGCCCGAGGTCCGAGCCTTCATCGCTGAGCTGATCGATGTGCCTGAGGCCGAATTGTGGCCGTTCCGCTTTCCAGGCTCGCACCAGGGGCGGAAACGGAACTAACCCGTCTTCCGGGGCGGCTCATCCCCGCACCGTATCCCGGGAAGCCTTTAAGAAAGGAGGCCTCCACCTCACCGTGGGCCCCGGCGCTGGCCGGTCGTCCGAGGACTCCAAGGAACTCTTCCGTGAGACCCAGATGGCCGCGCGGCGAGCGATCGCAATCGCTTGTCCGGACGCGCGCCTCGTGGCGAGAGCCTTGGCGTACCTCTCCCCCCCAACATAGGAAAGGCGGGTCTCATCCACCCGCCTTCCATTTCCAGTGTATAACGAGATTCATCGGATGGCCGATGAAAAAGGAAATCAGCACGAGCAAGGGTGCGACGAGCAGCGCAACTTGAATCGTCGAGCCGACGGTGATGCTCATCACCATGCCCATTTGATTTTTACGCGCGAAATAAACCGCGGCTGCGTATTCCGCCGCATTACCCACGACGGCCAGCACCGTGATGCCGAGAAAAAATGTGGAGAGCGACAGCCGCGAGGCTGTTTCTTCCAAAGCGCCCGATACCAATTCCGCTTCCACTGCGATGGCAGCCGTTCCCAGCGTCAGCACGGCGATGGATTGCCAGGTTGACCAGCTTGCTTTGACCTCCGACTGCTCGAATGCAAAGACATCGCGATGCGTGACCAGTGTATAGAACAGATTTGCCGCATAAACGAGGATGAGCACCACCGAAACACACAGGCTTAGTCGTTCGTCGAGTTTCCCGGGATTGGGTGTGGCGAATATGCCGCGCTCTGTGTAATCAAACAGTGCAGGCAACAACAGGGCGACCATCGAAAGGATCAACAAGCTGGAAAGCAACCCGGCTCGCTCGCTCTTGAACGTCTGCTTATCCCGTTTCCAACTTCCGACCATAATTGCCAATCCAAGGCCGAGCAGACTGTTGCCAATGATTGATCCAGTGATCTGCGCCTTGACGACCTCGGCTTTGCCCGCGAGCAAGACAAAGATGGCGAGAATCAACTCGGCCATATTGCCGAAAGTCACATTGAGCAACCCGCCGATGGCCGGGCCGACGCGATGGGCGAGTTGTTCCGTAGCCTGCCGGATCAAATTCGCCAGAGGAATGATAGCAAGGACTGCCGTCGCAAAAATCCACAATGGCCCAGCGTGAAACCCATAAGCCAGCGCCAGTGAAACAGGGACGAGCAGAAGCATCAGATTGATGGGACTCATAGCGTTTTCGGATTCATATTCGCCTTAACATGCTTTGCGCACGGAGAAGTTGCGCCACTTGATAAATGGCTGCTTTCTTCTCCAAGCCCATTTGAGTTTGAACAAGCCCCACGCCCTGGAACGGCTCAGTCCTTGGCGACGGCTTGTCAGCGCCATGGGGATGCTCTTCGTGGTGAGCAAATGGCTCCAAAGAATATAGAGTTTAGTCATGGCTCAGTTCTTATTGTCGGTGGTCAAACCGGCCTTCGCGGGTCGAACGCTGGTCGCGGCCCCCAACAGATTCTCTCCCTCGTCCACCGGCTCGGCCTGACGGGCCTGTTCCTCAAGGATGCCAGCCTCGTTGGACAACCCCGCCTCCGCCTTCGTCGACACCGTATCCAATCCCTCCGAAGGCGGAGCGTCGCCGGATGATTTGAGCGGTCCGGCGTCCTGAGTCACCTTCTGCTTTCCTTCGAGCAGCGTGACGGGGACGCCGCGCGGAAAGATGATTTCCCGCGCTTCGTCCGGCATGCTGATGCCGTGTTGCTGAAAGGCGCGTTTCACGAGCCGGATTACGGAAGACCGCACCTTGAGCCAACTGTGTTCATGGCCATTGATCCAAAAGTAGAT
>JBBQNS010000152.1:0-6780 GCA_038330175.1 Kiritimatiellia bacterium | reverse complement strand
ACTACAAGACGGCCATCTACTTCCACTGCGGCGGCCTTGATCTGCTTCCTGTGCCGCCTGCTCAACCCCGCATCAGGTTTTCACCATGTTAACACCACAACCTATAGGGGCTACCCACACAAAACCCGGAAGCGGCAAACATGTTTTGCGCGATCGAGTCCCCACTGAGCGTCGACACCGAACTGCCGCTTCGAACGTCCAGTCTGTTCAGCGTGAGTGTGCTGCCGGCAGAACGCGTCAAGGTACCAACGCCCGAAGCGCCTACATTTAGAAAGTTGGCTGTCAGCGTGAATGTGGCGAGGTCGAGTGCCCCATCACCCCATCCCAGCCCGATGTCTTGGGCGGCCTGATTGGCGCTGAGGCTAACCAATTGCGCGCCCGCCGCATTTCCGATATTGGCATTGTCGCCGGCCACCGGACCGTTCGGGCTGTCCCACGTCCCAGTTGTAGCCCAATCGCCACCCAGGCTATTTGTTGCGGTGAAGGTCGCGGCTCCCGCAATGCCTGCCATCGCCAGACTCAGAGCCAAAATCAGGAAAGGTTTACGCCAGCCCACTCCATTGAATCCCGAACGCTTCCCGAAGTTACTGATTACGACCGCCATGAATTTAGACATAACTGTCCCTCCCAATTTTTATCTAATAACTTTAATGCTAACGATGAACTCAGCAGAATGCGAACTCCTCATTCTGTCCTCATGAAGATAAAGACAGCGATGTCTCCCGGAGCTCTCGAATACACCCTGTATTCATGCGGCTCGGCAAGCTTCGCCCTCCAGAAGAACATGGTATACAGAGACGAGAGGCTTGCCGAGCCGCGTGGGCAGGGCGAATCTTCAAGTCCATCGTGGCCGGAACGTCCTAGGCGAGGATTTGGGCCTCTACGGGAAAGTTGATTACGATTAAGATTATGATTACGATTAAGATTTGCGTGGGATGCTAATAATACAAAATAAAGGATCGTGTTATGCTTTTAAAATTACTGTGCTGCAATGTGTTCATGCGTGAAGCCTGCCTGGCGATTGCCGACAGTCCGCATATCATCGATGTCGATTACACCGAACTTGGCGAGCACATTCATTCCCAAACACTGCGTGAACTCCTGCAGAAGAAGATCGACGACACCGCTGCAGGTACCAAGAAATATGACGCCATCCTGCTGCTTTTCGGACTCTGCGGGAATGCCATCAACGGGTTACGCGCACCGGCCACAATGCCACTGGTGATTCCACGAGCCCATGACTGCTGCACCATCCTGCTCGGCTCGCGCGCACGCTTCACCGAACACTTCAAGGACAATCCCAGCAAACCGTTCAGCAGCTGCGGATACATGGAACGTGGCGAATACTACCTGCGCACCGGCGGCGAAGCGGCGCCGGTCATCCAGTATGGCGACGGATTTGCCGAAATGGTTGAACAGTATGGCGAGGAAAACGCCAAGTTTGTCTGGGAACAAATGCATCCCCAGCCACTGGAGGGCTCCCACCATGAAGCCGTCTTCATCTCGCACCCGGAAACCACGCACCTCGGCCATGCCGCGCGCTTTAAGGCCAAGGCCGAGGCGGATGGCAAGACCTTTGTGGAACTGCAAGGCTCCCTGGACTTGATCCGGCGCCTGATCCGTGGCGACTGGACCGAAGCCGACTTCCTGACGGTCTCCCCCGGCCATACCATCGTCGGCGTGTACGATTGGGATCAGGTGATCAGGGAAGGTAAATAGCCTGGTTCAGTGAAAAATCATTGGCGAAGCGGGTTGATCAACCAGCCTTTTCTCCATCGCGGGCCTGTTCCGCGCCACTTCGGTGGGACAACAACCGAAGTGCTTTTTAAAGCGGCGCGAGAAGTAATTCTGATCAGGGAAGCCGGTCTGCAGGGCGGCCTCCTTGACTCTTTGCCCATTCAGCAAGCGCTCGCAGGCATGGCGCATACGGAGTTGCAAAAGAAATTCCTTAGGGTTCATACCAAATGTTTTATGATAACAGCGCCGCAGGTGATCGGCACAGACCGGAAATTGCCGGAACGCAGCCCCGAGATCAAAGTCAGAATTGTCCACATTGCGAATCAGCAGTTCTTTAAGCCGCTGGACATGACCGGGTCGGTCGGTTTGCCTTAACTCTTCAAAGTAATTGACCAATACGGCCCCCAGAAGTTCCATGCGAGTCTGGTGCATTGCCGTGCGTTGCAGCGCCTCCTGGCAAATCAAGGCGGCCAGTTTAAAAATGGGATGCCCCCCCGCCTCCTGCACTTCAATGACATGGGGCTCCCAGGACAGGCCCCGTATGGCCAGACAGTAGTTACAGTAAGGAATCCGGGTGTGCTCTTCATGGGGAATGTCAGGTGGCAGGCACAGTGCTGTCCCGGGCTGGAAATCATAACACTGGCTTCCGACCTGAATCCGACCTTCGCCCTGAGTATAGAAGACCATCTCCCAGCTGTCGTGAGAGTGGATCGGCGGCCCCAGCAGGGGAATACGGTTAAAGCCAGCATAGACCGTTTCAGACATAAAAGAAGACTAACGCGAGAAGTCGGAAAAGTCCATACTGGAGTCGCTTCTGTGCATGGACACAGGCACGTGAACTATGGCATTCTCTGGAATATGGAGTCTACCAACTTCAAGGAGCGACACATGACCAACCGCGAACGTATTATCAACACCTTTCTAGGCAAACCGGCGGATCGAGCCCCCTTCGGTATCGGGCTGGGCTTTTCGCCGTGGGGAGAGACCCATGAGCGCTGGAAGGCCGAGTCAGGAATCAAGGACTTGGATCTGCGTAAGGTCCATGGCTTCGACGAAGACTTTTCCGTTGTCTGGCTGGAAAATGGCCCGTGGCCGCACTTCGAAAGCCTGATTATCCGGGATGAAGGGGATACGATTGTTCAAAAGGAGTGGCGTGGAATTACGATGCGCAACCGCAAAGACGGCGGTTCGATGCCAGAGTTTCTGGACTATCCGGTGAAGACGGAGGACGACTGGAAGCGCTATAAGGAGGAACGGTTGCACCCTGATTTCGAGGGTCGCCTGACACGCCTAAGCACCATCGACGAGCTCAAAACCAAGGATGCGCCGATCCAGGCAGGCGTCTTCCCATGGGGCATGTTTGGAACCCCGCGAGATCTGCTGGGGGCGGAA
Source organism: Kiritimatiellia bacterium (assembly GCA_038330175.1). Classification (GTDB taxonomy): domain Bacteria; phylum Verrucomicrobiota; class Kiritimatiellia; order CAIKKV01; family CAITUY01; genus JAABPW01. Next base: position 3,651 of record JBBQNS010000152.1, on the reverse strand, counting down.
GAGTTGCTGGTCGGCTTCTATACCATGCCGGACGTGATCCATGACATGATGGAAAGCTTGACCACACTTTGGCTGAAGATTTATGAGCGGATTCAAGTCAAGGTACAGATCGACCACATTCATATCTGGGAGGACATGTCAGGCAAGCAGGGCTCTCTGATCTCAATGGCGATGGTCGAGGAATTTATGATGCCACAGTATGATCGGATTGCGGCCTTTGCCAAAGCGAACAACGTCCCACTAATTTCAGTCGACTCCGATGGCATGGTGGATGAATTGCTTCACGTGATGCCGAAGCATGGGGTCAACGTGTTCTTTCCGTTCGAAGTCCAGGCCGGCAATGATGTGCGCGAGTACCGCAAGCTCTATCCGGAACTGGGCATCTGGGGCGGGTTGGACAAGAATGCCCTGGCCGATGACAAGCCGCTCAGCGCAATCCACACCGAATTGGATCGTGCGACAGAGATGCTGGCAGCGGGCCGGTTTGTGCCGCAGCTTGATCATTTAGTGCCGCCCAATGTCTCCTGGAAGAAATGGTGTTACTACATCGACCACTTGCGAAAACTCATCGGCGCCTGAGTTTGGATTATTAACAAGCCGCAACGTATCAGAAGCCTGTCAGGCGCTTAACTTCGTCGTGGGTGGGGTCGCGGAGTATGACCAGCAGACCGCGCGCGCCCACATTCCGAACGAGGTCTTCGACCTCCGCCGGACGGGCATACACTTGCAGGGATTTCCCCGCCTTGACGATCTTCCGTAACAATTCATACCACTGATCCAGCCGCTCATGACCGGCCCCGGTCTGCCATTGAATCGCTTTCAATTCCTGGATTTGCAGCAGCGCATCCAGATGCGGGATCATGCCAATTCCATCCAGGTGAAAGAACGGAAAGTCCATTGCCGCCACCTGTTCACGGATATGGGGAATGCAGAAGGTACTGAACATATCTGGCGACATGTTATACGCCACATCCTCCTGGAGCGGAAACGTGCTGCCGGGTGCCCAAATGCCCACCCAGCCGATGCCGCCCCGATTACCCGTACCGGCAATAATCGACTGGATCTCAGCAAACGCACGCAGCCAGATTTCCTTCAGGTGTGTCATCGCACGCGCCACATCATCCGGGCGATCAATCAAGTCCATGAGGAAGGGCTCCAGGCCATAAAGCGCCGCCAGCAGATCGCTCATGCCCTCCAAGGCAAACGGTGCCACGAAATGGTGATCATGAGCCAGGGCCACGCTGCGGGAGGTGACCGCCTTGATCTGTTTCATGTCATATCACTTTAATCAAATTTTTTACAACCTTGATGCAAGTGATTCTGCCTGCGGGAACCGGTATACGCGACATGCAGCCGCTCCAGTTCTGCCCCAGCACCGTAGCGCTTTGGGCCTTTGTTTCCGCCATAACCTTAACCGTAGCGTCAAAAGCCGTTGGGTTGGAAAGTTCAAGTGACATGGAATCCCCCTCATGCGACAGAACTCGGGCCTCAATATGATCGTTGACGCTGACAATGCCGGTGTCGCTCTGAATGTAGACGCCCGGAACTTCCATCCATGCAAAAATCAGACACACCTCGCTCCAGCAGGAAAAGGCGCAGATTTCGCCGCAGGGATCGATTCCATCCCCCATCTGGACACGTTCGCTCATGAAACCCTCGGGCATTCCGGCGATCACCTTATCCACCCGACTCAAATACTGCGGCAGGGCGTGCGTAAGTTCCCGCAGAATTTGCAACCAGACTTCCTCACCTGTGGCTCGGAAAAGCTTGAGGAAGCTGTCACCGGAGAGGGTGCAGAGACCGGGCACCGCACACTTGTTCTGCGTGCTGGCGAAGAGCGTGCCCGTGGTCAGCATATCGAACTTGCCATAGGTCGATTGCGGCGGGAATTGATAATCGTAGGGCACGAACCACGACACCAGCTGCACGGCCGCAATCCGGGCCTGCTTGAGCCATTCGGCTTTCCCGGTGGTCTCATACAGCACCACTAGCGATTCCATCAGATTTCCCACGGATTCGCTGTCGGCCGCCTGCAGAATCTCGCCCGGCCCACCAGTGGTCACGCCCCTGGCCAAATCCTCACGGCAATATTTTCCGGCGATTTCTTCTGCAACTTCAAGGTAATGCGGCTCCTTGAACCACAGGGAGGCCAACGCCAGACCGGCGGGAGCCGACGAGCCTGCAGTCGAGCCCCCCACAAAGATTTCCCCGGTGTCGTGATTGACGAACTGCCCAAGCTGCCCGTATTGCCGCCAGGTCTTCACAAAAGCATCGGCCAGGCGGCGGATCCCAGCTTCCCATGCGGCCGGACATTTCCATGATGCATCCTGTTTCTTGAGAACATCAAACTGCCTGAAGCCGAAATAGAGCATATCGGCGCTTTTGCGATTCAGATGCCAGGGCCAGTCCTGATGCTGGAAATGATCACCAAAGAAACCACGCGAAAGATTATAGAAGCCGTAGAAATACCCGCTGGGCGCTTGCGCTTCGCCAAAAACAAAATCCAAGGTCTTTCTGGATCGTTCTTTTGATAATTCATTACCCTCACTCAAGAGCGTCTGTGTGACCATCCCCTGCCCGGTCCAACCGGGCTGCCATGCCGTCATGTGGGGATCCCCGGTTCCGGCATACGCCTTATCAAACTGGAAATTATGCTCGTTGTATTTCCGTTCCTGAATTTCCCACGCCTTAGAAAAAGAGAGTTCATGCCGAAGGAGGGGATTCGGGGTGGCCACGCTACGTAACTCGACCAGACTTTCAAAAAGATTCTGAACGTGTTCAGCCTGGCCCCCGAAATAACAGACCGAAATTGCGAGTGCCTGCCCAGCCTCCACCGTGGCCGCCTTATCGGGTGAATCCTTCATCAGCGAGAGCAGGTTGTAACTCTGTCCCCTCCGCACGCCGGGCGTTTCAAAGGCCAGAGTGGCCTGACTTCGATCCGCGTTCTCCTCGATCCAAAGCCCGTGATCGCCACAACCACTGTCCTGCCCCGTCAGAAACCAGTGTTGTTGCTGAAGCGCTGGAGAAAAGAAACCGATGGCGGGAATGGAGGCATCGCCACTGCGGATTTGGAACCGGGAAGGCCCCTCGCCGATATTGAGGCGGGGAATGTCGGTGATGATGCAGGGAACGTCCGGCCCAATGTCGGCTGGCGCGGTAAGCATGGGGGGATAAAATATTCGATGGGAAGTGTAGCGGTTTCCGTTGTAGGCCGCGCCGGGCACGAGTACGAAATTATCCTGGCTCCATTGTTCCTGCTTGAACTCTAAGGATAGATTAACGTTTTCGGCCCGCCCGGATTCGAGCGTCACCTCTGCCCGGATCTCCTGCCCCTCATGCCCCTTGTGGTCAAGATTCCGAATCTCCAACTTCCACAGCCAGGCGTTGCCCGACTCATCCGTAAACCGGCCCTGAGGACGGCCGAGTGTATCAACAACCGATCGCGATACGGGAGTCGTTCCAGAAAAATGATTAATCACGAGTGAAAATGCAGGGAGGGGTATTGATATATTGCCGCTTCCGGGTTTTGTGTGGGTAGCCCCTATAGGTTGTGGTGTTAACATGGTGAAAACCTGATGCGGGGTTGAGCAGGCGGCACAGGAAGCAGATCAAGGCCGCCGCAGTGGAAGTAGATGGCCGTCTTGTAGTGCT
>JBBQNS010000151.1:0-6928 GCA_038330175.1 Kiritimatiellia bacterium | reverse complement strand
CCTGCCGTCAAGAACTCTCAGATTGCCGAAACACTGATTTCGGGTGCCCCCCCGTGTCTTGCGCACACTTGCCTATTTGCTTCACTCGCTCTAACCAGCCTCCAGCCTCGTGAGTTGGAACCGTTGAAGCACCCTCCAGTAAATAGTTGTGTAACTGTAGTGCCCAGAATGTCGTTCTGTTAAGAAAGGGAACAACAATATGTCGAAGCAAAAATCCAAGTACGAGTCGCCAATCATTGTGCCGTTAGGCGGCGTGGCCAAGGGGTCGGGAGCCTGTACAACGGGGAGTTCCGTGGTTGCTGCAGGGTGCACGGCTGGCGCTGCGGATTCGGCTGTCATTGACTGCACGGCGGGTGCTACCGCAGTTCGGGCTTGCACGGCGGGTGCTGTCGCTCAAACGGCTTGCACGGCTGGTCCGACGAACGCTGGGGGAACGTGTTCTGCGGGTGGCGCTGCCAATCCGACTTGCACGGGAGGCGCTGCGCCCGGTGGTGCTTGTTCGGTAGGCGGTAGTCCGGTCTGAAGACTGTCGACAGGCCTCTGTTAGCAGGGGCCTATTCTAAAGTTCCGAGCCTGTCGCGAGACATGGCTCGGAATTACCATGTCGTCCCATAAGGAGAATTACTCATGAATCAAATGGACAAACCAATTGCCAATCCCCTTGTTGTGTTGCGTGAGGAATTCGACGATTGGGCCGTGCTCTTCAATCCTGACACGGCCGATGCAGTGGGAACCAATCCTGTCGGGGTGGCCGTCTGGAAGTTGATGGATGGCAAGCGAAGCCTTGCGGAGATCCTGACGAAGATCAAGTCCAGCTTTGACGATACGCCTGACGCCGCTATCAAGGAAATTTCCTCCTTTGTCGACCGGCTGGCGGAGAATGGATTTGTGGGATTGGAATTGGAGCGGAAATAGCGGATGCCTAACGAGCTCAAGGATGCCCGGGCACCTGCGGTGCCGAAGATCATGCGCTCCCCTCGCAGTCTGACCCTTGAAATCACCGCGCGGTGCAATTTGCGCTGCCGCTACTGTTACTTCTTCAACAATCCGGAGATGGAGTACCGCGACCTTTCCACGTCGGAGTGGCTGAAGTTCTTTGACGAACTGGGGGCGCTCGGCGTGATGAACGTCACCTTGGCCGGCGGCGAGCCTTTTATCCGCGAAGATCTGCCTGCCCTCATTGACGGAGTGGTTCGCAACCGGATGCGGTTCTCCTTGCTGTCAAATGGAGCCCTGATCACGGACGAGATTGCAGCTATAATCGCCCGCACTGGCCGGTGCGAGTATGTCCAGGTGTCGGTGGATGGCGCCAGCGCGGCTGTGCATGACTCCTGCCGCGGCAAAGGTTCTTTCGAGGGTGCGATTCGAGGCATTCGCACCCTTCAGCGCCACGGAATCAACGTGGGCGTCCGGGTTACGATCCATCGCAGTAATGTTCATGATTTGGAGAACATTGCTCATTTTCTTCTTGATGAACTGGGGCTTCCGAATTTTGGAACCAATGCGGCGGGTTACCTGGGGACCTGCTGTGTGAACGCGGATGATTTGCTGCTGAATATGGAGGAGCGGAAGGTAGCCATGGCAACCTTGCTGCGCCTTACCGAACACTACAAGGGACGCATCTCGGCCAACGCCGGGCCGTTGGAGGAAGGGCGCGTTTGGCGCACGATGGAAGAGGCACGGGCGCAGGGCAAGTCGGCATTTTCCATGGGGGGCCATCTCACCGCGTGTGGTTGCCCGAGTAATAAAATTTCCGTACGTGCCGATGGAGCCATCGTTCCTTGCAACATGTTGAATCATATCGAATTGGGGCGCATCAACCGGGATCCTCTGGAGGAAGTATGGAAAACGAGTCCGGCGTTGAACCAACTCCGTAACCGGCACACGATCCCCTTGTCCGATTTTGAGCACTGTGCAGGATGTTCCTACATCCCTTATTGCACCGGCAATTGTCCGGGATTGGCTTATTCGATAACTGGGATGGTGGATCATCCGAGTCCGGATGCCTGCCTGCGACGTTTTCTCAAGGAAGGCGGAACCCTCGCGTGACTATAACTGACAACTCGAATCAACAACAGACCGATCAGGTCATCCAATTTCCGATCCATACCTTGTATTTCTATTTGACCGAAGGATGTAACCTGGCCTGCCGCCATTGCTGGATGGGCCCCCGGTTCGATTCCGCCGGCGACAAATATCCCACCCTCTCGATGGAGGTATTTGAGACGGCTATTCGGGAAGCGAAACCTCTAGGCCTGACCGGGGTCAAACTGACCGGCGGGGAGCCCTTGTTGCATCCCGATATCATGCGCATCCTTCAGATAATCCAACGGGAAGGGTTGAAGGTGACGATGGAGACCAACGGTCTGTTGTGCACCCCCGAGATTGCCGCCGAGATCGCCAAATTGCCAAACCGGTTCGTGTCAGTAAGTATCGACGGAATGGATGCCGAGACCCACGAATGGGTGCGCGGTGTAAAAGGATCGTTTGAAGCCACCCGGCAGGGGGTTCGCAATCTGGTGGCGGCCGGGACCAAGCCGCAGATCATTTTCTCGGTCATGCGCAAGAATGTCGGCCAGGTGGACGACGTGGTGCGAATGGTTGAAGAGCTGGGCGCGAGTTCGCTCAAATTCAACATTGTGCAACCTACGGCGCGCGGCGAGACCTTGCATGAAACCCATGAAACCCTGAGTATTGCCGAACTCATCGCGTTAGGGCGGCATGTGGAGCGGGATCTGGCGCCGAAGACAAAATTGAGACTCTTCTTTCACTACCCGCATGCGTTCAAGGCCCTCCATAGTTTTGCCACGGGGGATGGGTGCAACTCTTGCGGAATTTTCGGCATTCTGGGCGTCATGGCCAGCGGCTATTATGCCCTGTGCGGCATTGGCGAACAGGTCCCGGAATTAATCTTTGGCCAGGTGGTAAAGGATCCCCTGGAAAAAGTGTGGCGGGAAAACCCCATCTTGCAGTCCTTGCGGAAAGGCTTGCCCGAACGACTGGAAGGAGTCTGTGGCCGGTGCTTGATGAGAGCGCATTGCCTGGGTTCGTGCGTTGCGCAGAACTACTACAGCAAGGGCAGTCTCTGGGCGCCATTCTGGTTTTGTGAACAGGCGGAGAAAGAGGGCCTCTTTCCCGCTTCACGTCTGACAGCCAGTCTCGCTACGGCTCCCTGTGACACGGTCAGCCATGCAACTGCAACCTAACAGCGGATCTGTTCCGGGGGCCATGTTCTTCGCTGCGTACATGGGGCCTAGTATGAATCCGACTCTGCGCGAGCCGGAAATCATGGAAATTCTACCTTACAACGGGATGCCTGTGCGCGTTGGCGATGTGGCCTTCTTCCTGCCCCCCCTGGCGGATCAGCCGGTCGTACACCGCGTTATCCGCGTGACCCCTGCCGGCATCTCGACACTCGGTGATAATAATCCACAGGAAGATCCTTACCTCGTTCCGCTGGACCGCATCAAAGGGCAGGTGGTGGCCGCATGGCGTGGTCAGAAGCGGCGGGTCATCGCAGGCGGATCACGGGGCCGACTGACCCGGCGCTGGCTCCTATGGCGACGATCCCTGGATCGAGGCATCTCCCCGTTACTGCATCCCGCATATCAGGCTCTTTCCCTTTGGGGCGGACTCGCGAGGATCGTGCCGCCTCGTTTCCGGCCACGCGTTGTCGTTTTTCGTTCCAAGGAGCAGGATCAGTTCCAGCTTCTGCTGGGGCGGCATGTCATTGGTCGGTACGATGAATGTAAAAATCAGTGGCTGATCCGTCGGCCCTTCCATCTGTTTGTGGATGGCAGGTTGCTTCCCCGCAAGCAGGATAGAGCCCGGGTGAATCGGGACCTGGTGACGGAACGACGGCGCTCCATGAATAGTCTTCTGGCGCAGGGAGTGCGGTATGCCCTTAGCCTGAAGGACGGAAGTTGTTGGGACATTGTTGCCGGAGATGAGGCGGCCGCCTCCCTTGTTTCGCAACTGGCAGGCGCGATGCGGTTGCCTGTGGCTCAGTCTGCCATTGAGTCTTCACCATGCGGGAGCCGGTGCCGCCTGTTCGTGGATGGTGACGCGCAGTCGGCCCTGATGGAATGCTATGTCCCGTTGGCCTCGGAAAACGGAGGGATGGTCGTCAGTACACTGAGTGCCTGCACCGACAGCGGCGGCTCGAACGCCAATCTTTTAAGATTATCGCTCATTTTTGCACGTGAAGCCCAAAGCCGCGGGGGTATCCTCATTCACGGAGCGCTGGCTGAACGTGACGGCATGGGTGTGATCCTTTCCGCGCCGGGCGGGACGGGAAAGACGACGGCTAGTAATCGGTTTCCCGCCCCATGGCGTTCTTTGTGCGACGATACCACGCTGGTGGTGCGGGATCCCCAAGGGGCCTACTGGGCGCATCCCTGGCCCACCTGGAGTCGCTTCATGGAGGGCGGTCCGGGCGGCTCATGGGACGTGCAAAAGGCGGTGCCGCTTAAAGGCATCTTCATCCTGGCCCGGGCGGCGGATGAGCATGTTGAGCGGGTGGGCCCTGGTCATGCGGTTAGCATGTTGGTAGAGTGTGCGCGCCAAGCTTCACAATTTATGCCCTTCGGACTTTTTAAAGAAGAGATCCGGGCCCTGCACCTGGAGCAGTTTAAGAACCTCTGTGCTCTAGCCCGGGTTATGCCCGTGCATGTGCTGCAACTCAGCCTGACCGGTGCCTTCTGGGAGAAAATAGAGGAGACGCTTTCGGAAACCCCTGTATGATGCAAACGCAGACAGAATCGATAAAGCAGAAAATCCGGCGTACCCTGCAACTGGGGCGTGCCTTGCGCTTTGTCTGGCAGAGCGCAAAGGGATGGACCCTGCTCAATGGGGGCCTGATTGTGATTCAGGGGGTCCTGCCGCTGCTCCCGCTCTATCTCATGAAGCTCATTGTGGATACCGTTGCCGCAGGGGTCACGGCGCCCGATAAAGGGGACGCGCTGAGACACGTGCTGTGGCTGGTCTGCCTGCTGGCGACCGTAACTCTGGTGACCACCCTGCTCCGCTCGATCGCAGGACTGGTCAGCGAGTGGCAGTCTTACATCGTCACGGATCACATGAACGACGTGCTGCTCGCCAAGTCGGTTGAAGTTGATCTCGAGTATTACGAGAGTGCTCAATACTATGACACCCTTCATCGTGCCCAGCGTGAAGCCCCCTGCAGGCCCATCAGCATCATTAATGGTCTGGCACAGATCGGGCAGAACGGAATTTCATTGTTGGCCATCGCCGCCTTGCTTGTGTCATTCCATTTGATCATCGTGTTAATCCTATTCATTACGGTTCTTGCCGGAACCGGGGTGCGATTGATCTATACCCGCAAGCTATATCGATGGCAGCGTGAGCAGACCTCCACGGAACGGCAGGCCAACTATCTCATCTGGATGCTCACCGACATCAGTCATGCCAAAGAAGTCCGACTGCTTGACCTGGGTCCTCTTTTTATTCAGCGGTTTCAAGAAGTCCGTAGGAAACTTCGCAAGGGAAAACTGGACATCACCTTCAGGCGTTCCCTCGCTGATTTTGCAGCTCAGACGGTTGCCACCGTGGCGATCTACGGCTCCTATGCCTATGTGGCGTATCAAGCGATAGGGGGGGGGATCACGCTGGGTGACCTCGTCATGTATTTTCAGGCATTCCAGCGTGTGCAGGGGTATCTCCATGGGCTGCTGGGGAGTTTCGCCGGACTGTATGAGGACAACCTTTTCCTTTCCAATCTCTACGAATTCCTGGATTTGAAGCGTACCGTCAAAGAACCGGTTCAGGCCACGCCTGTACCCCGGCCAATGCAATGCGGGATCGTGCTTAATCACGTCAGCTTCCAGTATCCAGGAGGCGCCCGAAAATCGCTTGAGGATATTTCGCTCACCATCCGGCCTGGAGAGGTGGTGGCGCTGGTGGGGGAAAATGGCTCAGGTAAGACGACGCTGATCAAATTGCTGTGCCGTCTCTATGATCCGACCAGTGGAACCATAACACTGGATGGGATCGACCTACGCCAGTTTGCAACCCAAGCGCTGCGACATGAAATCGGTGTCATTTTGCAGGACTATGCCCACTACCAGATGACCGCCCGTGAGAATATCTGGCTGGGAAATACGGCGGTTCCGCTTCAGGATGAAAGGGTAATGGAGGCGGCACTCCGGTCGGGTGCGGACGGGGTCATTCAGGCCTTGCCGCAGGGCTATGATACGATTTTGGGAAAACGGTTCGAACACGGGGAAGAACTCAGCGTGGGAGAATGGCAGAAAGTCGCCCTGGCCCGCGCCTTCATGCGGGACGCGCAGATCATTGCACTAGACGAGCCAACGAGTTCCATGGACGCCAAGGCGGAGTATGAGGTGTTCCAGCAGTTTCGCCAACTGGTGGCGGGACGGACGGCCATCCTGATTAGTCATCGGTTTTCCACCGTCCGTATGGCAGACCGGATCTTTGTACTTAAGCAGGGGCGCATCATTGAAGATGGCTCTCATGACGAGCTGATTAGCAGGGGCGGCACCTATGCCCGGCTGTTTGAAATGCAGGCCCAGCATTACCGATGAAGGTCGGAAAATCCCGGAGGATGGAATGGAAGAGGTTCAAATCGATCGATGGTTGCTTGCTGGCCTGCGGTCGGGTCAGGTTGAGGGCCGTGCCGTGTTGGCGCTGGCTGATTGGGATGCGGTGCTTGAGCAGGCCGCCCGGCACGGAATTGTTCCCTACTTTTACCATTGCCTGAAAACTCTTCATCCTGAAATTTCCATTCCGCCCGAAATCATCGCGAAGTTGCGGCAGGCCTATCTCGAAAATGCGGCTCGGAACCTGAGGCTGTATGATCATCTTGGCAAGGTTCTAAAGCTCATGCAGGATCATGAGGTGCCGGTGATAGCGCTGAAAGGCGCGCATCTGGCCGAGCTGATCTATGGTA
>JBBQNS010000150.1:0-6961 GCA_038330175.1 Kiritimatiellia bacterium | reverse complement strand
CCACCACGAACCCGGTGCTATACCTGTGATTCAAGGTGCCGGCCCGAGGTGTGACATAGAACTCATTCCTCTGGTTATTGCCGAAGAACCAGAGCCGCGCCCAGGCGCCCACGGCGCCAATGTCCGCCCAGGTGTCGATGGTAATTCCGTTATAGTCCGTCACAAGCCCGGCAGGCAAGTTTACATAGCCGCTCTGCCCGTCGAACACGACTTTCCCTCCCGAAATAGCCGGGGGAATAGTACTGTTGGTCGTCGCCAGGGTTCCATGAGAGGTTCCAATGGAGTCATTGGCGTCGTTATCGAAGCTGTACCGGTGCGTGAGCTGCGCCCTGCTGCTGACCACCTTTACGATGGCGCTGTGCGATTTGCCATTGTAGTGGGCGGTCAAGGTCACCTCGCCGGGTACGAATGTCTGGATCATGTTATGGTTGAGGATGGCGATGATGTTTGTGTCACTGGACGTAAGAGTTAAGCCCTGCACGCGCGCGCTGCTGTTCGGAAGCAGATTAAAACCTGTGAGGTTCTCGTAGTTTGCAAGGATCACCGGCGGCGTCAGACGGGAGTCCACGGGGTAGGTCACAGGGGAAACCGTGATGGACTGGAGCGCTCCCGGGCTGGAATCGGTCGAGTCCGGCCCCGCTGCATGGCTTCTGGCGATTTCCTGCGGAGTCATGGCCCCGCTGTAGATGCGGAACTCGTCAATTTGGCCGGGCATATCAGGGTCCGCCGCTACCAAGGATCTTCCCAGCACCGCCGTCGTCGTGGGTATCACCGAGAGCGGGACCGTGGCATCGTAACGAGCATATTCGAGCACGCCGTCCTTGTAGATAGCCTGGAAACCCGTGGGCGGGTCAATGACGCAGGTCAGATGCATGGTCGTGTTCCTGAAGTTTTTGTTGGCCTCGATCGTTTTTGCGCCACCGCTCATGGTCAGTCGATGCTCAGCGTTGTTGGACCTGGGGCTGAGGTAGAGTTGGGTTCCTCCTGTCTCGCCAAAGTTGAAAAGCCGGGACCAGTTCCCCACATTGCCGAAAGCCACCCAAGTGTCGATTGTCACGGCTTTGTAGCCGGCAATAGCAATCGCCGATCCTGGAAGGTCCACGTAGCCGTCGATCGTGTTGTTGCCGGTCAGCACAACCTTGCCGCCCGAGACGGTCGCGGCGGTACCTATGAGAGTTCCGTTCGCACCGCTCACGCTGTCCGTAACGTCTGTGTCGAAGCTGTAGCGATGCTTGAGCGTGGCGGGAACGGCAATCACCGTAATTGAGTTGGTCACGCTCATGCCGCCGTAGCTTGCGATCAAGCCCGTCGTTCCCAAGCCTGCGGCAGTCACCAACCCGGCGGCATCCGCTGTCAGTACGTCGGTGTTTTGGGATTGGAACGTCGCCCCGCCGAAGGCCGTCAGGTCCAGGCCAGTCACCTCGGAGAAGTTGCCCTTGAAGATCTGCCTTGATTTCTCTCCCACTGAGAGCGGATTGCTCGGGCTGGTAAGTTCCAAAGAGACGATTGTGCCGGGGGAGGTGATCAAGGAGTTCGGCCCGGCGGCGTCATTGAGCGCCACCCGCGCCTGCGTCAGCACACCATCGTAGATTCTGAATTCGTCAATGGACCCTGCCAGCCCGGCATCAACATCGTTCGGGGACTTACCGAGCAATCCATTCACCTCATCGATGCCGCTCAGCGCGGGGACGGTGATACCATGCTGTGTGGACTGGGCCACCGTCCCGTTATAAATGAACATTTTACTTCCGGTGGGGTCCACCACGCAGGTCACATGGACGTTCGTCATGCCGTTGAGCCCAGGCTGCACGTTGGAATACAAATTTGTCTCCGGCGTACTCAGGGCGATGTTTTGCCAGCTACCAGGCGCTTGGTGCGAGTAATCAAGGCCGGTCGCCTTCTGGCCACTTCCATTTTGGCTCCCAAAGAAGAACGTTCGGGTCCAATTCGGATTCGCCGGGGCGAATGACGCCCAGAACTCGATGGTAACCTGCGAATATTGATTGATCAGCGGGGACGGCAGCATCCCATAGCCGCCCTGGCCTGTGAGTTGGAGCTGTGAGCCGTCCAATGACGCGCTGTCGGGAAATAGGGGGTCGCTGTAAAGGACTCCAAATGACCCTGCGATGGAGTCCACGAAGCTCGGAGCGCCTGCCGTGTCGTTGAAGCTGTATCGGTGAGTCAATGTTTGAGCCAGGGCGGCGGGAGTGGCGAGTGCCACAGCGATGGCCATGGACAGGGCAACGATTCGGGAGGTTTTGTTCATAGGAGTGAGGTTTTCTTTGTTTGAACTTTATGGTATTCGCGGGCGACTGCAATCTTCATGTCCCACCAGTCATTGCGGTCAGTGTCAAACCGAGGATAAGGACGGCTGTGGATTCAATCAGGTGTGTCATAGTTGCGCTCCAGGACTTCAGGGCACCACCTGGATACGGTAGTATCGGGCATTGTTTGTTGGGACACGGGTTTGAGCAAATGTATCTGTGAATGTCTGCGTCGAGGGAACTCCGTGAGGCGAGGCGTCCATTTCGACGCTGATGGAGCGCAAGATGTCGGCAAAGGGTCCAGTGAGTTCCGCGGCGGTGTTGCCATCGGTGTACTGAACGCGGTAGCGGGTGCCGCCTACCGATGGCCAAATCAGGGCGATATGACCATCGGGTTGCCGCGTTGCGCTTAGGATCCTGAGAACTGACGCCGGGTTGGTGGGGTTCGTGTTGGCCCGATACTCCGCCAGGTTGTTCTGGCCGTCATTATCATCATCCGCCTTGGGATTGCTAATCTTATGGGCCGTTTCCCAGGCGTCCGGCAGGCCGTTTGCGTTGGTGTCCGGCGGTGCCACCACGTTAAGGACGACGAGCGCGCTCGAACTGGAGACCGCACTGTCATTGGCATGATAGCTGAAGCGGTCCACACCGCGAAACCCGCGGGCCGGGGTGTAGGTCAGCGCTCCCAAGCCGGGATCGAAGCCGGTTATTAAGCCAGACACGGGCTGGACATCGATCCCAAAAGTGACCGCGTCGCCATTGATATCGGAGGCTGTCAGCGGCAATGGCGATGGCTGGTCTCCCATGACAGTCACTGTTCTATTGGTGACCACCGGGGCGGGATTTGCGCCAGTGGTAAAGCGCGATGAGGGACTATTATAGATGTTGCCGGCGGCGTCGGTGACTTTGACATACCAGTCATAGGTGGTGGTCGGTTGCCGTCCGGACCAAGCGCAAGTGGTGGCCGTGCCCGGCGCCACGCCGGCGTTGGTCCCGATGGCGGCATAGCCCGTTCCCGGCGAACCCGGCCCGGTGGGGAGTTGCATGCCATAGCTGAAGGACATCTGGCTGTCGGCATCCGTCTCGTATTCATCCAGGTATGGCGAGTAGGTCTCGATGTTGACCAGGTTGTTGCTCGGTGAAAAATACAGCATTCGCATATAGGCGTCGCCGCCGCCTCCGCGAAACTGGTAGTCGGAAATGAAGGCTCGCACCTTGTTGCCGCCATAGGTTTTCGTCACCGAGCCCTCGCCATTCACATGCCCACCGACCATCAGAAAGAAGTTCGGGTTGGATTTGAGCCCATCGTAAACGTCCTGGGCCTGCGCCGAGAGCGTGCTGGGCGTCGCGGACGAGCCGGTATGGTGGATCACCGTTATGATGCGCCGGTTCTGATTTGTGGCCAGCACCTGGCTGGCCCAGTCCAGGATCGCGGAGCCGGAGCGCTCGTTCTCAAAATACAGCACGATAAAATCCAGTCCGCTGGCGCTGAACAGATCGAAATGGCTGTTGTTTTGGCTTTGATAATGCCCGCCGTAGTAAGCCTTGCCGGTAAAATGAGAGACGCCGAAGTACTTGTTGTACAGATCGGTCGTCCCGTTCGGGTCGTCATTGGGCTCCTGTTCGTGGTTGCCTACCACGCACCCATACGGAATCCCGTCGCGGCGCAATGTTTGGGCCGGATTCTCCAACCGATACAGGGCATTGGTGGCCTTTTGCCACTCGGCTTCATTAGGAGCGCCGCTCAAAATGTCCCCGTTCTGGACGATGTCGCCCAGGTGGGCGACATAGGCGATATTGCGCGTAACCACGTTTTCCACAATCCAGTCGGTTTGTGAGTAGAATTTTTGCGCTGTATTGCCGGCCATCACATAAACCTGGGAGTCGGGAATCACGGCAATAGCAAAGTCCGGTCCGGGATACGATTTGGGCGCTTCGCGACCATAGAAGGTTACGGTGACCTGCCCGGGGGCAGAGTTGAAAACGTCCGTCGTCAGGATCGGGGCTGCGCCCAGGTTCGCCGTGCTGGTTTTGGGCCAGATCAGCGCTGCCGATAGGGGAACCGAAACCACGGAAAAGCTGTCGTAAGTCACGTTCCCTGCGTTGCCGGCAACATCCCACACAAAGTAGCGGCCGGCTCCATCCAGCCGCCATCCGTTGGGAAGGTCGGGGTCCGAATCCGTATCGTAAAACCAGGTGAGACCTCCATCCTGGGAAAGTTGCACGCGGGAGTTGAAGGTAGTGGTTTCGGACCCGGCATCAGTAACCCGCATCACGAACGCGATCTCGCTTCCATAGGTGCCCGGGGAGGTGTTGGTGATGAAGGCATTCAGGTCGGCACCCAATCCGCTGGCGGTGGTATCAACGCGCTTGCCGATCACGTAGAAACTGTCGGTGGCCGCTCGCCGATAGAGCTGCACCCCAAAATCCCAGGTCGTGGCATCGCCTTCGGCAGCGGCCAGGGCGAAGGAGAACCTCTCCACCCCCGCCGAACTGTTGGCCATGCTGATGGACACATCATAAACCGACGGCCGTTGTGGTGTGGCCGAGTTCGACCCCAACGCGGAGGCAAAATCAAATGGGGTCGTCCCATTCGCCGAGAGCGTGAAGCGACCGCTGCTGGCGGCCGGAGTAACGCGCAGTTTGCCGCTCGTGATGGTGTAGGCGGTGCTGGCCTTGGTCGTAGCGGTAACCAGGTATCGCAGGTTCGTAGCGGTTGAGCCTTTCAACCTCGTGAGAGGTGGATTAATCCCGGCGTTGACCCCGGCGTTCGTGGCAAAGCCGGTGCCCAGCCCAACTACGTTGTAGTCGTCGGAAACGATCGCCTCCGCGAACCCCGCGCTCACGCAGAGGTGGAGAGTGGTGATAAAGACGGCGGCGGTTTTCAAGGCGTGGTTTTGGGTGGGTTGGTCAGCTCAAGGGAACGTAAGATGCCTTGGTTCATTCTGTCATGGGTTGAGAAATCTGCTGGTGGAAGCAGGGATAAGCTACTGCGGCGTAACGTTTCACGCCGGGAGTGTCTCCCAAGGGTTACGGGGTGTCTAGTGGCATGAAATGGCCACAGATTCAATTGGGCACGAATTGAGGTCATGGTCGAACTCGAGGAGGCTGGGCATAGTGTTTTTGTTTGGCGTTCGATCGCAGGTCAGCTAGGCTTGGATACTGAAGAAAGCTGTTGTGTGGCTGCCTGTTCCGTGGTTTTAGAGAAATTTAGAGGCCTGCCACCTGCTTCAAAACTAATTATGAAGCTCATTTGTGCTTTGGCGTTCTGCCTATTGTTATCGACCGTCATGGTTCGACCGGCAGTGGTATTCTACATATCTGACGAAGGCGGCAATGTGGGGGTGGCTCAGGATGGCCTTGATGACCTGGTGTCAGCGTTGGCCGCGTTGGCGAGCCCGCCACCCGCCGATGCCACCCACGGACAGTTGACTTCCAGCATTCCGGGAGCCACGCGAATCCTGGGTTTGTCCATCGCCGGCGAGGAAGCGGTGGTGGAGTTTTCAGCCGATATTTTGCAGCCGCAGTTGGATGACGTGCGGTTGGAGATGATCTTTGACCAGGTTCGCCTGACTCTTTGGCAGTTTGGTTTCCATGGCAGCCTGAGGTTGCAGGTCGATGGGAGGCTGTTGAGTGAGTTCCTGCCCCTCAAGCCGGTCGTTGAACCGCGGCAGGTTTCGAAATACGGTCTGGCGGCGGCCACCACCGGCGCGCTGGCTGGAAGATCGATCAGCCTCTCGCCGGGGCACGGCAAAGTCTGGACCGGCAGCAGTTACGCGTATGAAAGGCCAGTCTATTGCGCGCCCCTGAACTGCGAGGACGATCACAACGTCGAAATCATGAGCTACCTGAACCAGTATCTCACGCAGGATGGAGGTGTGACCAAAGTATATCGATGCCTGGATCAGAATTTCGGCACTCACACCCCCAGCGGGGTGCCCTGGTGGCGGATATCAGCCGGATACTGGCTTAAACAGAATGGCTACCCGTGCGCCGTTTACGCGAGTTCCACCGGGGACTGCAATCTGGGCACGGGGGCAAGTGAATCGTCGGATTCCTTGAGGTCGCGTGGGCTGGCCTCGGATTACGATAATACCGACATTTACGTCTCATTACACAGCAACGGGTTTAAAGGCGATTGCTCCGGAACTAGCTGCCCCAATGGCACTTGCACGTATTATGATTTGAGCACGGAGCACGCCACCTGGGGGACGATTAGCAGTAACCTGGCCTACCGCGTGAATTCCTCGATAAACAGCGTCATTCGCACGAAATATACCGATGCTACCTGGTACAACCGCGGCGCGCTTAACGCTAATGGCAGCCAGGCCGAAACGCGCATTCCGGACCGCGCCGCCATCCTTATCGAACTCGCTTTCCACGATAGCTGCGATCGCGACGCGGCTTACCTGCGCGACAATTTTTTCAGGTCCTCGACGATGTGGGCGACGTACAAAGGGATTTGTGATTACTTCGGCGTGACACCCACCTGGGATTACTACTCCTATGAGATCGTAAGCGACACGATTCCTTCCACGATGACCCCGGGAGCTTCCGCCACCGTGAGCCTCACCCTGCGAAATCGAGGGGTGTTGTGGAACGACGCAAAGCAGTTTCGCTTGGGCGCGGTGGGGGATTCCGACCCGTTCACCACCACGACCCGCTTCAATGTGGGCGCGGAGATTGGGCCGGCGCAA
>JBBQNS010000149.1:0-6991 GCA_038330175.1 Kiritimatiellia bacterium | reverse complement strand
GTAGGGCGAATCGTCCCGATGAGCCGCGGTGCAAAGGGCAATCCATCTGAAGCGCCATAAAAGACTTTGACTATTTTGGCGCATTCCATGGCCACAACTTGCTCCGGCTCGGTAGGGACACCTCGCCCTACCTGAGAAATCCCTTTAGTTTTTGGGGCCTCTTTTTCAAATACCTTTTCGAATGGGGTCTAATTAACACATCCTTTGTTTGTATTAGCAAAGGGTGTACCAACTTGTCCTAAATGCAGGATAGGGCAGATAGTCAAAAGATTAAGACAGAACTAATAGACTGCAATATAACGGGTTATATCTAATGAAATTGATTTTTTAAATTATCATGGGACTGGAGGCATTGCCCTAGACAGAATAAATAAGAAACAAATTTGTAGTCTTAAAAGGTATCGCGACAAATTTGAAACACGGTCTGGGCGGGACACGAACGTCAGCCGAACAAGGACAGCTGGCCTGCGTCGCGGCTTTTACGCTTCTGCCGGGCAAGTTTAGGCTGGCCGGCCTCACTGAATTCGCCTTCTTCCAGATTGGCGAGAATTTCTTTGGCGCGATCGATGACTTCGCCGGGGAGTCCCGCCAAACGGGCCACTTGGATCCCATAGCTCTTGTCGGCTGCTCCGGGCACAATCTTACGAAGAAATACAATTTGGTCGTTTCGTTCCCGTACCACCACATTGTAATTTTTGACCCCGTTCATTGTGAGCGCTAAATCGGTCAGCTCGTGATAATGCGTTGCAAAGAGCGTCTTGGCTTTGGACTTGGGATTATTGTGCAAGTATTCCGCCACAGCCCAGGCAATGCTGATACCGTCAAAGGTGCTGGTGCCCCGCCCGATCTCATCCAAAATAATCAAGCTCCGGGAGGTGGCATTGTTGAGGATGTTGGCCGTCTCCTGCATTTCGACCATGAACGTACTGCGGCCGCGCGCAATATCATCACTCGCGCCTACTCGGGTAAACACTTGGTCCACCACCCCGATTTCAGCAGAGGACGCTGGGACAAAAGAGCCCATCTGCGCCATAATCACAATCAGCGCCACCTGCCGGATATAAGTGGATTTACCAGCCATATTGGGACCGGTGAGCACGATCAACTGCGAATCCGTTCCATTCAGTAAGGTATCATTGGGGACAAACCGTTCCGCCTCCGACATGCGCTCAATCACCGGATGCCGCCCATCCTTGATGGAAACCTGATCCCCACCCGAAATGTGAGGCCGGACATAGCGACCCATCACGGCCCGTTCTGCCAGGGTGGCCAGAACATCGGTCTGCGCCAAGGCGGTTGCCGTTTGCTGGATCGCCGCCGTCTGCTCCACAACCTTGTCCCTGATTTCGACAAAAAGTTCATATTCCAGGGCTTCTGCACGTTCCTGTGCCCCAGTAATTTTGCGTTCATACTCTTTGAGTTCCGGGGTCACAAACCGTTCGCCATTCACGAGCGTTTGCTTGCGGATATAATCCTCAGGCGCGTTGGCCAGTTGCCCCTTCGAAATCTCAATGTAATACCCGAACACCCTGTTGAAGCGCACCTTAAGCGTCTTGATACCGGTCCGCGCCTGTTCACGGGTCTGAAAATCAGCCAGCCACTGCCGGCCTTCGTTCGCCGCCACCCGCAGCTCATCCAGCTCGGGGCTGAAGCCTTTTCGAATAATGCCGCCCTCTTTCAAGGCGATCGGAGGTTCATCTTCGATGGCCCGCTCAATCAAGGCAGCGAGTTCCGGCAATAGCATCATCTTACTACCCAGCTCTTTGATTAGCGTAACCGCATGATCCACCAGCAGACTGCGGAGATCGGGTAAGGCGCTCAAGGAGGCGCCCATCCCTCTCAGATCGCGCCCGTTTCCACTGCCTGCACTCAACCGCGCCACCAAGCGCTCCAGATCACGGATGCCGGTCAGTCGTTCCCGGATATCGTGCAGCAAGGTGCGATCCTTCATCAAGGCCTCAACTGCATCCAGACGACGGTTAATCGCCTTCACATCCGCCAGAGGCCGTAAAATCCATTCCCGCATCAGGCGGGCGCCCATCGGCGTTTTGGTTTCATCAAGGGTCCCCAATAGCGTCACTGAGCCGCGCCGCTCTTCATTACGCCGGGGCACCAGATCAAGATTCATACAGGTCGCTTGATCGATCATCATGAATTCAGAGGGATTGCTCACCCGCAAGGAACGAACATGCTTGAGGTCGCGTTTCAGTTCGTCCTGCACGTAATATAATACCCCGCCAGCCGCTCCAACCGCCGCAGTCTTTTGCTCACAACCGAAGCCATCCAGTGAGTGGACCGCGAAGTGGCGGATCAGGCGGTCTCGTGCCACGTCATAGCGGAACACCCAATCTTCGCTGCTGGTAATCACGATCCGGTCAAGTGAAGCGATCAGGGACTTCATCACCGGGTCATTCATCTGTTCTGCCGGAAACACGCATTCGCGCGGCCCGAACTGTTTGAGGGTATCCATCAGCAAACCGGCATCAAGCGATTCTTCGACCAGAAAAGCACCCGTTGAAATATCAAGTAGGGCCAAACCGAAAACATCCCCGCTGCGGCAGAATCCACCCAGATAGTTGTTCTGGACCGACGTCAGGATCGCATCCTGCATCACCGTGCCAGGGGTCACAATCCCCGTCACTTCTCGCCGGACAATCCCTTTGGCCTGCGCTGGATCTTCCACCTGCTCACAAATCGCAACTTTTTTACCTGCCCGGATCAATTTGGCTAAATAACCGTCGACTGCATGAAAGGGAATCCCACACATAGGAATGCTCTGGCGGCGCGTGAGAGTAATGTCCAGAATCTGGGCGGCCTCTTTGGCATCCTCAAAAAACATTTCGTAGAAATCGCCTAGTCGGAAAAAGAGAATGGTATCGGTCGGCAGTTTATTGCGGATCTGCCTGTATTGCGACATCATTGGCGTCAATGTTTCCCCACTCATGATAACCCCTTCTGCCCCACTCCATCCGCCAGTTGTTGCCACTGGCTCACATCCAACATCTCGGGGCGGATCCGCGGATCCACCCCCATTGTATCCAGCACCGCAAGTGCCTGATCCAGTTCAAATCCCAATTTGGGAGCGACACGCGCGAGAATCGTCGCCAATTGCTTGCGCCGGAAGACAAAGGATTCCTTGGTTAACCGGGCAAACATCTTTCGATCCCCCGCATCCACCACCGCATCCGGTAACCGATTCAGTTGCACCACGGCCGATTTTACTTTTGGGCGTGGACAAAAGCAGGAGGGACTGATCACCTTGACCGTCTGTACTTGATAGACGCGCTGTGCCCAAACTCCCATTAATCCTCGTGCCTCGGTCCCAATGGCAGCGCAAAGCCGCTCTGCGACTTCCAATTGGAGGGTAACGGTAATCCGGGCAGGCGGACGCGGCAGGGAGAATACATTCATCAGGATGCGGCTTCCCACCGAATACGGCAGATTCGAAACCAATTTGGTGATTTTTTCTCGTTCAAAAAATTCGGCATCCAAGTCCAACGCATCGCCGAAGACCAGGGCAAGGGACGCATGACCCTGGAATTGCTCCTGCAGGTATTCGTAAAAACCCCGATCTTTTTCCACGGCAATAACCCGGCCGGCCTTTGCGGCAAGGATTTCGGTCAGTACCCCCAATCCAGGCCCCACCTCCAACACGACATCCTCGGGCTGGGGATCTGCGGTATTCACAATGATGTCGCGGATATTGGCATCAATGAGGAAGTTTTGCCCCAGTAAAGTATTCGGAGTGAGGCCACGTTCATGCAGCAGCGCTAGGACTTGAGAAGGGCTCGTCAGTTTCACTATGAACTCCGATCTGGATTCATCAAGGGCCTGATTCAACAATCTTGATGTAGGCATCTTTTCTGAGACGCGCGATCCAGACGGTAGTCAGTTGCCGGATTTCCTTCCGGCGCAATTCCTTCTCAATCGAGGCTCGCACGACTTCAAAGGGCATCGTTCCCGCAAGATGCCGGTCTTCCAACTTGACCACATAGAAATCGCCATCCATCTGAATAGCTCCACTCATCGTATTGCTCGCCATCGCGGCCAAAGGCGTCATCAATTCAGGGCGCAAATCCTTGGTGTCTACCCAACCCCATTCGCCCCCCTCCTTGGCCTTGCCATCTTCGGAAAGTTTCTTGGCCATATCGCCGAAGTCAGACCCCGCCTTCAATTGCGCAACGGCATTGGAGACGGACGCCTCACGGACCTCCCTTTCCGAGGCATTGGTTGAGCCATGGATCAGGATGACACGCAGCTTCAGCTGTTCGTCCTGATAGTATTTTTTCGGATTCGTAAGATAAACCTCACGGACATCCTTGGGCGAAATCACGATCTTGGACTCCACCTCACGCGCGCGCATCATACCCACAATCACCCGTTCGCGCATGCGGCGGCGCCACTCTTCCAACGAAATCTTTTCCTCTTTCAGCGCTTTGAGAAATTCCTGCCGATCCCCTCCGAAGCGATCTTGAATAAAGTCGCTCATCTTCTTCTCGACATATTTATCAACGCCCTCCTTATTGACCTTGGTATCCGCATCATAGGCTTTCAAGATCAGCTTGGCGTTGATCAGGTCATCCAGGGCTTCGTCGTACGACTCCTTGATTTTCGCCTTAAGCTCCGCCCCCTCATAAATCTGGCGCCACTGCGGCATAGCCGGGGCGATCGCCTCATTTACTTCACCCACCGTCACCACGGTATCATTCACATAGGCGGCTACGCCATCCAGGGTGACCATTCCGCCTATGCTGGAAAAAGCAAAAGCGACCAATCCTAAAATTAAAAATATCCGATTCATCCAATCCACCTCCGCCCACATTATTCACATAATAGAAGTTGGAACTATGGCATACCCGCGCCTACCGTCGCAACAGCAAAGGGGGGACCCAAATCCCCGCCTAAAGGTGTTCCGGCCTCGATGAACTCGCATGATTTGCCCTGCCCACGCGGCTGAGCCGCGTGAATACTGGGCTCCAAAGGGGCTCAAAAGGGACGGCTCAAAAGGGACAGGTTTTATGGTCATTCTTATCCATTGCAAAACCGACCCTTTTGGAGCCGTTTTTGCCATAGTTTTCTAGGAAACTCGAAATTCTAGTCCAGTCAACTGGACTGGCCTCTGATCCGTTCTACGTGGCTAGAAGGCGCACAGGTAACCTGTCCCTATACGCTCCTGCTGATCCGTTCTACGTGGCTAGAAGGCGCACAGGTAACCTGTCCCTATACGCTCCGAGAAGGCGCACAGGTAACCTGTCCCTATACGCTCCGTCCCTATACGCTCCTATTCGGAAAGCCTTTCTAGAAATCGAGTCGGCGTCAGCACTTCAGCCGACTGGCACAGAGCGAATGGAAAATCGGCAGCATTTCCTGTGATGAGCGGTACTCCCGCACTCAGAGCCACTTCAAGGAATGGTCGATCATCGAGGTCGAGTAGATCGGGCACAAGCACGGTTGAAACTACGTAGTGAGCATTCTGTTCGAGAAAGACGAGGACATCACGAGCGGCGTGGGCACTGAAATAAGGGCGGAATTTTGGACGCTGGAGAACCTCAGCGTACTCGGCGAGGATCCGGTCGTCCACGATGAGCTCCACCTGCCCTTCACGCACCCGGTCAATAATACGGCCGGGCGAACCTGAGGCATTGATCATGCCTGACACAAGTACGTTGGTATCGAGCACAATACGTGTCATGTGAATTATTTGCTCCGCACAGCCTTGATTTCCGCCTCGATTTCAGCTGCAGAGATGGGTGTTTCACGTGCCCGGCGGCGGGCCTGCAGAACGGCGGATGAGAATAGGGCGCGGCGCACCTCTCGGAGTGCGTTGTCAGCCCCATCGGCATCCACGCCAACCATTATGGCAAACGGGCGGCCATCCTTGGTGACAACCACTTCATGTTCCCGGTCAAGCGTCTCGCGCAATTCCCGTGGTCGTTTCAGATCGCATACCGCAATTGAGGTCATATTGATATCCTTTTGATGACCTAACTATATCTTAAAGAAGAAAAATTGGCAACGAGGATAATAATCAATTTTCATTCTTTTTGAAGGGGAGAGGCAAGACCGGGCGCATCTTCGTTCCAAAGGTCGCAGAGACGCTCCGCAAGACCGATTTCTTGACTTTCTCATTCGCTAACGGCAATTTATAAGATACTATGAAATTCAAATCTGTCCTCTTCTGGCTTTTTCTCTCTCTGCTGGGCGCCACCTCCCTTGCCGTGATTGCATTTCATCGAGGTGAGTCCATTAGTGCCCTTTGGTTTGTAACCGCCACCCTGTGTTGCTTCATGATCAGTTACCGGTTTTACAGCAAGTGGCTGGCGGCCAAAGTTTTAACGCTCGACGAGCGGCGAGCCACCCCGGCCTACACCAAAGAAGATGGTAAAGATTTTGTTCCCACCAACCGCTGGATCGTCTTCGGCCACCACTTCGCCGCCATCGCCGGTCCGGGCCCGCTCGTCGGCCCGACGCTCGCCGCACAGTTCGGGTTCCTTCCCGGCGCGCTCTGGATCATCGTCGGCGTTGCGCTGGGCGGCGCGGTGCAGGACTTCGTGATCCTCGCCTCGTCCATCCGGCGCGACGGCAAGTCGCTTGGGCAGATGGCCAAGGAAGAAATCTGGACGGTTGCCGGCGCCACGGCGCTGGTCTCGATCCTCGGCATCATGATCATCCTGATTTCCGTGCTCGCGCTGATCGTCGTCAATGCGTTGCGCGACAGCGCGTGGGGTGTGGTCACGATCGGTCTGACGATTCCCATCGCGATGCTGATGGGTGTCTACTTGCGATGGATTCGCCCGCATCGGGTGATCGAAGCGACGGCGCTGGGGCTCATTCTCCTGCTGGTGGCGCTGTACGCCGGCAAGTGGGTGTCGGAAGACCCGAACCTCGCCCCGATGTTCACGCTCAGTGGCACCACGCTGGCCTGGTCCATCATGGCGTACGGTTTCGCCGCGTCGGTGTTGCCGGTGTGGTTGCTGCTGGCGCCGCGCGA
>JBBQNS010000148.1:0-7063 GCA_038330175.1 Kiritimatiellia bacterium | reverse complement strand
AATTGGCTGATCGGCCTGAACATGTCTGTCTCTCTACCCGATCTGAAGGCCTTCTGTCGAGATCGCTCACTCACCCCCCCTGGTCAAGGTGGGTCCATTTAGATGAGCACAGGCGGGTCCATTTAGGTGAGCGCTATAGTTGGGCGGATGTACGTAAACGCCTGCCGCTCTACACCATTGTCGACGGACATATAGGTCTTTGGAAAGGACAGGACTTGGCCGAAAGCCATCGTCATCACAGTCATCTGGCCTCCATCTATCCTTTCAGCACGATCGATCCGCTCGCCGATGAACACCGAGCGGTGGTCACCCACTCGCTGACCCACTGGACAACCAAGGGGGCGGGCTGTTGGACGGGCTGGTGCCTACCCTGGGCCGCCATCCTCTGCGCACGTTGCGGACTTCCCGATGCGGCCACCACTTGGTTGCAGTGGTGGAAATCCAACTTCACCAACATCGGACATGGTACGTTGCATGACGCTGATTTCGCTGGGTGCGAGGCGTGGAACCAAAACATTCTGGCCTCTCCCAATTTCCAGCGGGCCCCGGGTTTCAAGGAGCTCATGCAGATCGACGCCGGCATGGGGGCGGTCACCGCTATTCTCGAATTACTGGTCCAATGTCGGCACGGCGGCATTTTTGTGCTGCCAGGGTTGCCTAAACATTGGCGCTCCCTGACGTTTGACGGGATCCGCACCGAAGGCGCCTTCCTCATCGGAGGCACGGTACGCGATGGCGAACTTTGCGAAATCAGAGTCACCAGCCTTGCAGGAGAGCCACTCGAATTGGTTCATGGTTTCAAAGGTGCCTGGACGCTTAATGGGAAAAACAAAAAAGGGACGCGACTGACCGTGCAGACGAAACGGGGCGAGCAACTGCGCCTCCGGTTAAACTCCTTCAACTAACCCAAGTTCTCTCAAACCGCTACAACGCCGACAACGACTTTGGTCAATGTTTGCCCTGTTGCGCAACCGATATGCGGGTTCCGGAGACGCCCCCCTAAGGGCAAAAGGTCACTAGAGGTCCCGGACTCCAAAGACCAGGTTAATAACCATTGTCCTCGCCAGCCTCACCGGCACCGCTCGCCAATAAAATCAACCCGTCCTCGACTTCCTGTTTAAACTCTTCACCGAAGACAACGAAACCGCCGAGGCCGCGCTCTACCAGAATTCCGCGTGACCACAGCGCTGGGTTCACTGTCACAACACTAATCACACCCAAATCCATTTGCGACGATCCTCCCCGCCAGCCTCGCTTTTCGCATCAAATAAAACGGGCTAAACTGTTACTGATTTACCGTCCAAGTGCATCTTTCCGCGACAGATTGTCCCCATACGCCCTGTTACTCCGCCTGTTTCACCTTAATATTGCCAGAAGACATGGTTTTCACCATATTTTGGAAAGCAGGACCTAGACGTTCCTTATGAACAGACCTCCATTCTTCTAATTCAGCCTCCGGCATTAACATTCCTGTTATTAGCGCATAATAAACGACCTCAGCAGATGATCCAACTGACGCCCAAGCATCGTCATGCAATTTTTTCAACGCATAAGGCTCCCAGGCTTTTCGAAATGCTGACGATATAGGAGTAAGGTCAAAATTTCTTTTTTGAGCAACAAGCTCTATAGGGAAACCACCAACTACACGACGAAAAGTCATCAAATCTTTCAGATGCGACAAACGCTGATTTTCATAACCTATAAAAATCCTTTCATGAAACTTATTCTCCCAAATATTTTCGGGAAAATGTGGATTGCCACGAAATGCCGCAGTGCTGTCATCAGAACAAAAAGACATATCACACACTTGGTCATGCCCAAAAAATCTATCTTTCCCTCGCACATCATTCGAAACATGCATCCACTCATTTTTCGCCGAAGCATAATCCCATGCCTTGCTTTCTGCATTTTCCATTTTATACACTTTGTACAGCTTATCGGAGTCATGCCATTTTTCGCTTATCTTTAAAACAAGACTATCCGCTCTCTCAAGGGGGAATGACATATCACCCGCCAATCTTATTACGGCAGTAACAACGATATCCTGCGCTCGTTTAAGAAGCAGAAGATTGCCATAACCTTCAATTTTCGACATCCAGTCAATAAAAAGAAAATGCTCTTCTACAATATTTTCAATTTTAACAGCAGATGATTCCTTGAGAAGAATGTCCGCACTCCTTGTCAACATTCTGGCAATTTCTCGCCCGGCATCTCTTTGAGCCATGCGACATTCAATTACTGCCTTTGGCCAATTTGTAGACACATCAATCTTCCATTTACTGTAAATCAATGGCGATTTCCACCCATTGAGCCTCATAGTTTCGTTAAACTTTTGAATCCCAGAAGATTTCGCAACCGCAATTATTTTATCAGCCTCCTCGCGGATCGGCTTTGCTGTAGATTCTGACATTTCCTCGGCGTGCACATCCCTAGACAATTGCCCCAACACCGCAAACAACAAAACGAATAGAAAATAGGGGACGCAGTTATTCAAGCGGCAACTCATACTCAAGCAAATCCTCCTCTGGAATTCATCAATAGACGATCAGCTCCCTAAATTTGGTAACCTGCTCTCGGTCACCACGCCACCCATCGGTGACAACTACTCAAATAATAGAACATATCGAAATGATTCGATCAATATCAGATCAAGCCCTAGCATCAAACTGGGGTGGTGCCTTTGAAAAGTGGCAACTCGCCGTTGATTTCTTTGCCAGCCCAGAGCCGGGACGGCTCCGCCACTTTGAGGAAGGGAAAGCCCACGCAGGTACGCGCGTGTGGGTCTTCCGAGGTGCCTTTCGCGGGTTGTCAGCTCGATGGTGGCGGGGAAATCACAGGGCGGCGGAAGGCCCGTGTGCGTATGCGGGCGGGGTTCCAGAGTTCATGTTTAACGGCATAATGATCAATGCTTAACGGTATAAGCAGTCGATAGATGTGCGGATTCCGGAGACGCCCCCCTAAAAGGCGAAGGGTCACTGGAGGTCGCGGGCTATGAGCGAGACAGGGGGTGCAGTGACGGGCTCGTAGCGCCCGTCCTCCTGGAGATTAACCTCCTTTTATTAAAGTGAAGGGACAGGCTGATTGCGAAATCGATGAATGCAGAAACCCAATGTTTACACGTATTAGCAACCAATAATCAGTAACCCAGGCTTGCTGTGCCGAATCCACGTTCCCTCCCCCATTAGGCATGAATTCTACACCCCTTCATCTATCTCCCTGTCCCCCGTATTTTCCATGAGTAATGTGAGGAAATTGTATCGCAACCGAGGTCAGGATGGGAACGTTTTACGTATCCGGATTCGGTCGTCGGTGATGGTGACCAGTGTATCGTTGAGATCCACCTTGCGGAGCTGTTCGAGCGCCGCCAGGAGATGGGGATTAACGACGTCTTGGCGCTGATTGCTAAAGCGCAAGCGAATGATGCCACTGTGACGTGAGGTGGCGAGTGCGCGGATATCCACGAAATCGGCGTTGTAGGTCAGTAACGCCCGATTGCCCTGCTGAGCGTAGGCAAACACGCGCGAATCATCAGCGCCAGCCAGCCCTTCGTCAGGGATCCACCGGATGTCCCAGCCCCGGGCATGGAGGAACCGGACGGTCGGCTGTTGAATATTCTCATCGGCGAGCAGTTGCATCAGGCGAATGCGGGCTGGATGTCCTCGTCACGGACAATGGCTTCGGCATATTCCAAGGCCGCGAACACATCGTCGCGGGTGAGCTGCGGATACCCCTGCAACACTTCCTCCAGATTGGCCCCATGCGCCAGCAGGTTCAGGATGTTGCTGACCATGATGCGCGTCCCCTTGATACACGGCTTACCATGGCAGACCCCGCAATCAATTATCACTCGCTCATTCATGATGGAAAGATAGCACTAAACCGAGGGAGAGACAAGCCCCCTATGGAGGTCGCGCGCCTACCACGAGCTCTGTCGAATGGCTATGAGCGCGACTGGAGTAAGTGACGGGCTCGTAGCGCCCGTCCTCCTGGAGATTAACCTCCTTTTATTGTAGCGGAGCCGGTCTTCGTTGATGTGCCTGAACCAGAGATAACGCCTTATCAATCTGACAACCCAGCCTCGGAATCCGCGAAACCAGAACCAGCGTGCGACCCGGAGCCTGTCATTGAGGAAGCGCCTGTACCGGTGCTTTCCGATAGCGAGGGAATGCCCGCCGCCGAACCTACTCAACCTCTTGAAAACTTAGATTCCTCCGTATTGTAATGCGTCCGTTTGTGGATCGCCAAAAGTAAATTGTGAGCCTAGAAAAAGGACAGATTTGATCTGACATAAAACAGAAAGATGTACCGCCCGCTTCGCTCGAGGCACGGAGACACAGAGGTGCCTTCGTAAGGCTCCGGCGTCCCATGGAAAATCAAGGAGAATGTGGCGGCATTTTTAATTCCGAAGCCCTTCGACAAGCTCAGGACAGGTACCTGAATGAAAAATGCCGCCACGGTTTCTTGAAGCCGTACCTCGAGAAAGAGGAGGAAAACCCAAAACCCCAGCCTTTGTTGACGTGCAGGTAAGAATCATCGCCAACTCCTCCCCCTCAAGATATTCCTCCAAGAAACCGTGGCGTTTATTTCGGCTGCATGTACTCATGTAGCCAAAATAAACGCCACATTTGTATTTTCGCAGGTATTCTCCGTGTCTCCGCGCCTCAAGCCTGGTACTCCAGGCGGGTGGTGAACTGCTTTCACATACAGCGCCATCAAAGGGTTGCGTTTGAAATGTTAGTGGCATTGCCCGCTATGAACCCACCAGAGAATGTCGCGCTCATAGCCATTCGACAGAGCTCATGACAAGCGCGCGACCTACTTGGAATTCATCATAAGGGACTCATTAAGACCCGTGTATATCTGGGCAAATCACCGTCCGGTCGCTAGTATTTCTCTGTCGCATTACCTTTGAAATCCTTGATCTACGTCAAGGTTTCCATTCCGAGAAAGTGCGATCATGACCCCATCAAGTACGAGAAAGGCAGATGGGCGATGACTTCAAATTCAAAACTGAATCCTGAGAACATGACCGATGTGCTCGGCCTATACATCAAGGATGTTATTGACGCCTATCCGGCCGTTGGCGCCGTACTAGCCACCGCTGGCATCGGATGTGTAACCTGTAACGTCGGCACCTGCCTGATCAAAGATGTGGTCAGCATTCACAACCTGACCGAGGCGCAGGAGCAGTCCCTGTTTGCGGGAATTGCCTCCGTCGTGTTCCCTGGACGCACCGTGTCGCTCCCTAAGACTGAACGCAAGGCCCAGAACTTAGGCGTGCAGCAACTTTCGCCACCTTTGCAGGCGCTCGTGAATGAACATACCAATATCAAGCGTGTACTTACCCTGATCCCAGCATTATCGGAGCGGATTCAGAAAGGTTTTGACGCCCAGTCCCGCCAAATTTGCACACAGGTTCTCTCCTTCATCCGCGAATATGCCGATCGATTTCACCACGCCAAGGAAGAGGACATCTTGTTTAAATTTTTTGATTCAGGCTCCGATATTATAGGGGTGATGTGCAAAGAGCATGAGATCGGGCGCAACCATGTCCGCGCCGCGCTAGCCGCTTTGGAGCAAAACGACGCCACCACCTTCATCGAGCAACTGCAGGCCTATGGGCTCCTCCTCACCGAACATATCCGCAAAGAAGACGAGATTCTCTACCCCTGGATGAACCGCGAATTAAGCGATTCTCAGGTGGGGAAACTATTCTCAAAATTCGGCGCGGTGGACGAAGAATTTGGGGCCAAGGCCAAACAATATCTTGGAATGATGGAAACACTAGAAAAGGGTTAACGCCCAGAAAGAGCAGAGCAATTATGAGTCAGTGCGGATGTCCTGGAAGTCAAACGATGGCCTTTAAACGTGATGAAGCCACCACAGCAACGGATTCAGGTGTGGCGGTCAAATCCCAGTTGGCGCAATGGCCGGTTCAGTTGCATCTGATCAACCCCATGGCTCCCTATTTTCAAGGGGCGGACGTGGTATTGACGGCGGATTGCGTAGCCTATGCGCTTGGCAACTATCACAGCAACTATCTCAAAGGGAAATCCATTGCGATTGCCTGTCCCAAGTTGGATTCCGAACAGGAAGAATACGTTGAGAAGATCAAGTCGTGGATTGATGACGCCAAAATCAACACCCTGACCGTCATGATCATGCAAGTTCCCTGTTGCCGTGGGTTGATGGGGGTTGCCCAACGCGCAGCCGAGCAAGCCACTCGCAAAGTCCCGATCAAATGCGTCATTGTTGGCCTACAAGGCGACATTATCGGAGAATCCTGGGCCTAAGGGAAGTTAAACTACGAAGTGCGCGAAAGACGCGAAAGGTAACCCTTGCAAATCAATAAGGGTCTTGGATTCTCACTTGCATATCTAATTAATTATCGATCCTTTTCGCGTATTTCGTAGTGGCCTTAATTTACGTTTTTAGGTTAAAAGACGCCCCCCTCTCCAATACAAATGGAGGGGTTCTTTTTTCAATTTGTTTTAATTCCACAGCCCTATAGCAACGTCCAGGACCAATCAGGGGTTCAAGAAGAGGCAGGATTAAAAAGAGCTTTCGGTTGCGACTCAACCATCCGCAAGGGTTTGCAGATGGTAGGCGATATAGGACTCGAACCTACGACCCCTACCATGTCAAGGTAGTGCTCTAACCAACTGAGCTAATCGCCCGAAAAGATGGCAAACTATAGGGATCACCCTGTTAACTGTCAATAGCTTGGATAAAGGAATATTGGACAAAAATTCTTCAGGAGGGCGGGCGCTCCGAGCCCGCCGAAATGTGGAGCAGTTGAGGATTTCTGGTCAAGTCCTGATTTAAAGTTGTCACTTTTTTGTTCTGCATATCATCCTATTTATATCCCTATCTAAACGGGGCAAAGCCCCTATTCCCTCCCCCCTCCTCCGGAGGAGGGGGGAGGGAATTTTCACGCCGCGACCCGATGTGCCTGCTCTGGCGTACAGAGCGCCAATGACCGATGAAGTCTACGGGTATTGTACAAATGAATCGCCTCTTCTACGGACGCCATGGCCTGCTCGATTGTGCGGAATTCGCGCCC
>JBBQNS010000147.1:0-7073 GCA_038330175.1 Kiritimatiellia bacterium | reverse complement strand
AGAGCACATTGATTATATCGATCGGCAAATCACGCTGGCGGCAACTGGTGGCCTGCTGACGATGCTGGCGGAGTCTGGATCGGGAACACTGGCCGGCAATGCGCATTCGGATACCTTCCTGCAGATCGCCCGCGGTGATGCGGCGTTGCTGAGTGGATTATTTCAGGAGCAGTTCGATACTCCCCTGCTCCATCAATATTTCCCTGGGCAACCGATTCTGGCCTATTTCGAGTTCGCCCCGCCTGCGGCGGATGAGGTTTCGCGCGTGGTGAAAGATGCTGTGGAGTTGGCGAAGGCGGGGTATAGGATGGATGCGGGGGAGTTGGGGGAGAAGACGGGGTATAAGTTGGAGAGGACTGGAGCATCTGAGTTTACGACGTAACGGTACGTTATGATTATTACATCTCCCGGTGAAAATGAGAGCGATTGGATCCTTTTATTAACTGTCGCAACTTGGCAATCAGTAGAATAGAAAAACCAATTATGAATAAGGTAACCGTGGAAGGCTCAGGAACCACCCCCGCCGCAATACCAACACCCGGCTGACTCTCATAAGCCCAACTATTAATATGTGCGCCCATTGTGTCATAAGAAGAAACTTGCACCCAGCCATA
Organism: Kiritimatiellia bacterium; assembly: GCA_038330175.1. Classification (GTDB taxonomy): domain Bacteria; phylum Verrucomicrobiota; class Kiritimatiellia; order CAIKKV01; family CAITUY01; genus JAABPW01. The sequence continues at coordinate 6,459 of JBBQNS010000147.1, read as the reverse complement.
ATGAATACCGTCAGTCGCCGTAAAACTAACACCCAAATAGCCATTTGAGACAAACGCCCAACTGCCCGCACCCATCAAGCCCACACCAGGAATAGACTCCCAATCTACGAGAGGATAAGTGCCAGATCCCCATGTACTACCTGATGCGATCGCCGAGCCAGTAGCAATAGGAGCAGCATCTAATATTGAATACGGTGGCTGGGGTATGACTGTAACAGCGCTCCCACCCTGAGTCTGAACCGTAAAATCCATCACGTAATCAAACCGTAGATCCGTGCTGCCATCGCCGTTCATATCCAAAAGCAACCATCCTAATGACGGCAACCAATCAGGAGTGGCACCTGGCCCCATTTTTATATCCTGTTGTCCCGACCAGACAATGGCCGAGTCGGCCATGATTCGTCCGGTCGAGACCAGGAATAAGAAAGCTATTATTGCACAAGTTTTCACGAATTATTTCAGGCGTTTAACTCTATAGAAGCGCAAGACATCCAGTGGCGCATTCGTGTCCATGTACTGCATTGATTCAAGGTTAGCGCTGACTATGTTGTCATGATTTGTCCAACTCCCGCTCTCCATCAGATTTGTGCAGGACTCCATCTGGTACAACGCACCAACTACACCGGGCCATGACAATTGAATCCAGCCATTCGTTTCTGAAGGATTCTCGCTATCACCCAGCGCCCCCATAGTTGTAATAACAAAATCAGGGGCATTGGTCGGGGTGTTGCCAGTGACAATAATGGAAACATCCTGCACGCCATTACTCAAACTACCCTTATGCGTCACTGATACAGTATACCAACCATTGGTCGGTTCGTTGATCAAAACTTGCTCAACATTATCCCGGAAATTGTCGCCATTCGTCGCAGTCAAACTTGGTTGAAGCGGATCAAGTATCCAAGGGAAATTAGTAATCGTCCCATCAGGTGAAATCACTCGCAAATCTAAATCGTTCACAAGAGTCAGGTTTGTTGGATCAAGCGCCCATGGTTGTTCAGGCCCCGCTGGGTCAGTCCAACAGATAGTAACCTTGAGCGGAGTGCCCGTCTGAGCTAATGTCCCAAATTGGATCATGGAGCTGTCTGCCAAACTCACTTCCTTGATATGCGGCATTGAATCCCATGTGGCATTATTCGTAATGACCCAAGCCGCTCTCTCGGTATTCATCAGCCCCCACCCATTGTGGTAATCAGGCCCGGCGTTCCCCGCATCATCAGCCGTGTGTAATGCCAACCCCTTGAATGTTGAGGCCAACATAGGTGCGTTTGTCCCATAAAAACGCTCATGCAATTCTTGCAGAAGGGCTAACGAACCGGCCACTGATGGAGAAGAAAAGCTCGTGCCACTTGGATCGGCGTAGCTATCATTGGTCACCGCTGAGGCTGTGTGCAATGCTTGACCGTTAGCTACCAAATCCGGTTTGACACGTCCGTCATCTGTCGGGCCTGCGCCACTGTACCAGTCAAGATTCACTTGGCTTGAATTCGTCTCACCCCCAGGAATATCCACAACCGCGCCAACCGTCAGAATATTCTTGGGAACACCTCTGGAAGTAAGGCAATCATATCCATTTGTGCCACCATCTGGGGGACGGATTGTATCGGAATTATGCCAGTATCCGTTCGTATAATCACAAATGCCATGAGTAGGATACAGCATTCCCCAAAGACCGCCTTGGTGAACTTCTGATCGGTCATTTCCAGCAGAAAAAACGGGTAGATGATAAGGGTCGGTATAACAGAAATCATCCATTTGCTTGGAATCTGCATTATACCAACCAAAATGATTGTCTTCTTCTTCACTCAGCCGGGTATCACCCCACCACCGAGGGACATAATAGAACCAATTGGCATTGTCCCACCCAGCGACAAAACCATAAGAATGATTAGAAATTTGGACATTTGGGTTACTTACGACCATGCCGCTCATTTCTGGAATAATAAAATTCCAATCAAATGATAAAACCTGTGCGGAATAAGCCATTCCTTGAGCATTGGTATCAATACCCTTGGCTGCCATCGTTCCCGCTACCATCGTCGAATGATCAATGATGGTGCCATTATCCATATCGGTTACTCTGGCGGAGGCGAACTCTTGATGAGTTGTCAAAACCAATCCGCCGTCCCACATAGCAACGGTCACATTGGTGCCAGTCAGTTCGAAAGGGCTGCTTCCGCCCGGACGCGCCTTATCTGTGGCAATAGTTTGAGCCGATATCCTGTTAAACGTAATATTGTACAAGGGCATATCATGATCATAACGGTGTATTTCATATACCCGTCCGTCTTTGGTTTTCCCGCCTATTTCCAACCCCTCCTTTGTGGCACGAGCAACCGCTTCGTCATGATCTTTTTTACACTCTTTCGTTGATTGCTTGTTCAGACGGATTAATTCCACTTTCTCATGGGCTCTGCGGACACTATAGGTAAGGCGTTTCTTACGGTCAGGTTGATAAACTTTTGCCAAATCTTGAAACGCTTTGGTCTCATCGGCAGACATTTCAGGAATCTGGCCTTTGAAAAGAAGGTACGCCAGTTCTTGAGCAGAGATAACTTTCTCATCGCAAAGCTTCGTAAGTGACGACTGGTTTTCTTTTGGGATGGGAGAATTTTGAACCGTGCTGCCACCAGGCAAGCGGCCAGTCGTTAGAGCCGACTGGAGTTCAACATCATTAATCATGCCAGCATCGCGCATCTTGATCCACAGAGTATCCACCGGGTCGGTATCACTTGCGGGGACGACAGTTTCCGCATAAAGGGAATGTGAAGTTAAGGCCACGAATATCAAAATCATCAATTTCCAGACTTTAGTCCTATTAAGCATGCCATCCCATACTTTTTGTTTTTTGTCAAAAATATGTTCCACGATCCCACCTCGCTTGAGAAAGCGCAAAGTCTCGCTAATGCAATATCAAGACAAGGAAACCTCGCCCGCGGCGGGACTCGCTTCCCCAGATTTTGCCCAGGTAAACAGAAAATTCGCTGTTTTCAGATCAATATTTCCAATTGTTACTATTGTTGCTCATAATTGCACTGCATCATTTTTCTGTCGAGTAATATGTTCAGGATTTTCACTTGGAGGGGGTGGGCAGTAGCCTACCGGATTGTGACGCAAGTGAGCAACACCTTCTGCGTAACTCCCGGAATCCCATGCGTAGCGACTCCCAAAAATCAAATGTGGTTGATTTCCTGCCTCCATTGGAGGCCCATGAATCACTTGATCCTGAACCGAGATTTTCGACTGCCCGATGACGGGTGGTATCACATTGCACCGTTGGGGGAGTTTCCCCATACAGGGGCCAATGTTATTCAGGTTATTGACCAGGAGGCCTGCGTTGCCATGGCAGCCCGGTTTGTGGCTGACGCCAACACCCCCAACTTCCCCGGCCTTCTCATTGATTTTGATCACTTTTCTCTCGATGGAGAGAAACGGTCGGAGGCGGCTGGGTGGATCGTGGGCCTCGAGTATCGAGGCCCGAAAGCTGAAAGCAGAAACCTGAAACCTGAGTCAGACACAGAGACAAGCAACCCTCACCCTAACCCTTTCCCATCCCATGGCGAGGGAACAGGATTGTGGGCGCAAATTCGGTGGTCGGATATCGGCGAGGAGGCTGTTAAGGGCGGGCGGTACCGCTTTCTGTCTCCGGTGTGGGCGCGATCGGACTGTGTTGATTTGGGTCCCGACCCGCAAAGCGGTCGGGATCGGATCCGGCCTGTCCGGATCCTAAATGCGGCGGTAACAAATGACCCTAATCTGAAAGGGATGGTACCGCTCTCAAACAGTGGGCAGACGGCAGCGTGCAGGTGGCAGGAAGAAAAGAGAGCGGGCAGTAGGCAGTTGGCAGTGGGCAATGAAGAAACCTCCACAGAGGGGAAGAATGGCAATTTGGTTGATTTCCTTCCTTTGAATAGAGGGGTGAATTATCAAGAAGGGAAAACCATGAAAGCAGTGATTGAAAAATTGGTGAATCATTTGGGTTTGGCGGCGGATGCTGCAGAAGCGGTCATCCTGGAGAAATTGGGCGGATTACCTGCGTTGACCGCGGTGACTGAGTTGCAGAACTCGATGGGGGTGCTCCAGACGAAGTATGACGCGCTGGTCACGAACCTGAAAACCGTGGAAGGCGAGCTCGTGAATCGGCATCTGGCCGAATTCGAGGGCGTCGTTACGGATAAGACCAAAGGGTTTTGGACGGAGCAATTGATTCAGAATCGCGCTGGGGCCTTGGCGGCGCTCGGGGATCTGCGTGAGTTGGCGGGAAAAGAAGAACCCGCCCCCGAACAGACAAAAGAGGTGGGAACTCGCAAGCCGTTGCACAACCGTGCTACGGCGCGTCCCATTCCGCACGGACCGGGCGGCGCTGGCACCGAAGGTGAGAGTAAAGCCGTCAAAATTCGGAACAAGGCGCATGAGATCGTGAAGACGGAGAAAATCCCTTTCGGCGTAGCATTCCGGAGGGCGGAGAGGGAGATCGTAGGCGGTGGGCAGTAGGCGGTAGACAGTGCCGGCGGCTACTACAGAAGAGTTCAGATTTGAGATTTAAGAAAGGAGCAAAAAATGAGTCAGAGTAATACACAGGTTGGAGACATTCGGGTTAAAGCTTTCGCTGATTTGACGAAGAAACAGGGGTATCTCGCCAAAATTACAGATGTTTGGGGCCCTGCGGCGGATATCGTTAAATTTATCGGGGAGCGCCCGCTGTATGTGGTGGTCGAAGGCGCACTTCCTGGAGGCTTCGCTTCTCTTCGGCCACTTGACCCCGGCCGGAATGTAAGGCTGGTGCTTTCAGGCACCTGTAACCCGGGTAGCACGCTCGTTGCCGTGGTGGAGTCGATGATGTGTAACGGCTGTGTGATGGCAGTGCCGACTGAGGCGGGAACGTATATGGGGGTGGCCGTCGCCGAAGAGGCGGGAATTGATGGGCAGTTGGTGCTGGCCCGTCCGGCGATGATTGGGGAGATCGTCGTCGCGGGAGCATGACGAGTCAGTTTGCAGTGGGCAGTTGCAGTGAGCAGTAAAAGAAAGAGAGATTGAATATGAGCAGATTGAGTGATTTGAGTGCGTCCCCTACCCTGCGGGAATATGCCCAGGGTGCGGCGCAGAGTGCGATTATGCCGGTGGCCGATTTTCTGGCACCGACGGTCGAGGTGGCCACAAGCGTGGGTCGGTTCAAGTGCTACACGGAGAAACACCGGTTCCATATCCCGGATACCCTTCGCACGTTGGGCGGACGTGCATCGGAACTACGGTTCGAGGCGACGGACGCGACCTTCAATTGTGAACCGCACGCGCTGGACTATCCCGTGGACAACCTGGAGCAACTGGAAGCCGAAGGGCTTGAGAATATGCTCCGGGAGGGTGCCACGGCGGTTGCCGAAGTGGCGGCACTGTCGCATGAAAAGGCCGTCATTGATGCGGCCTTGGCGGCCGTAGGGGCCGGGACGGGCAAGACCTGGAACGATGCGGCTGATCCGATTGCCGATGTGGATGACGCCATTCTCTCTGTGATCAAGGCGGCCAAGTACGGCAGCCTGATGGGTGTAGGCCTCCTGTTCGGGGCCACGGCCTGGAAGATCTTCAAGAATCAGGCCAAGGTGCGCGGGCGGTTTATCGTGGGTAATGGCCGCGGCAAGTCGGATTTGGGCCTGGCTGTGCCTACCGAACAGTCGGCAAGCCAGATGTTCATTGGCACGCCGGATGTGCGGACCTCCTACATGATCTACGATACCGCCCCCGAGGGTAAGGCGGCGGGTATCGAGTTCCTGTTGGACAACACCGTGCTTGTCTTCTCCCGGAAGGATGCACCGAGCCGCCGTGACCCGAGTTTCATGAAGACGTTCCGTCTCATGAACAAGTTCATGGTGCCGGGCTCCTATATGCGCGATGACGGTCGTGTCGAGGTCGCGAAGTTCGACTGGTCGGAAGACGTTAAGGTGACGAACAGCACTGCCTGCGTGCGCCTGAACGTGGCTACTGAGTAAGTTGACGGGGGGAAGTGCGGGGGCTTCGGAGTGATCCGAGCCCCCGCTTTGGTTTTGGGAGTGAATGATGAGCGGCTGGAAAGAATTGACGTCCGAGACGGTGTTGAATGCCCTGCCAACGGATATGGGCAACCTGTACCGATCTTGGGTGGATGCCAACCCGGCTAAGACTGAGCGACTGGGCGAGATTGTGACGGAAACCGTCACCATCTTCCGCGAAGCCGTGTCCGTTTACCCCTGGTATGTGATGGAACCGGACATCACGAAAGTTCCGGTTTCGGGATTCCGTCACGCGCTGGACATGGTGATTTTCAATCTTGGTATGGAAATGGGCGTCCAGTTCGCGCCGGAGGTCTACAGTTTGGTTACCCAGGCGAATGTGTGGCTACGCATGGTTCAAACGGGAAAGATTCGGGCGGTGGATACGATCGTGGCTGGCGGAACGCCGCGGTACGGGAAGAGGTCAGAATTCAGG